>NZ_OY776147.1:2756606-3113212 GCF_963675305.1 uncultured Hyphomonas sp.
TGTCCGGATGGTCAGCATGGGCACAGGCGGCAAGGCCAAAGGCCAGCGCAGGCAGGATTGCCGTGGTCAGTTTCATACCGGTTTCCCCTTTTCTTTTCCGGCCTCTTGGCGGGCCGTGAAGGAAACGCTTCCACAGGAATTCTCCCCCGGCAAGCGCGCCAAACCCACTTTGTCGAAACGGATTTTCGTGGTTTCTCCGCAGGGATGAAAAGCGGAACGGACAAACCTCACTGGCAAGGCCATCGCGAGCGCCTGCGCGGCAAGCTGCTGTCGCGCGGCGCGGCAGCGCTCGACGATTACGAGATTCTCGAAGTCCTGCTGATGGCATTTATCCCCCGGCGGGACGTGAAGCCGATCGCCAAGGCGCTGGAGGCAAAGTTCGGCGGCCTGTCCGGCGTGCTGGCCGCGCCGGCTGGCGATCTCGTCAAGGTGGACGGCATCGGCGAAACCGTGGCCGCCTATCTGAAAGCCGTCGCCGAACTGCAGAGCCGGGCGAGCCTGCAGGAAATCCGCAAGCGCGAGGTCATCTCCTCCTGGTCGGCCCTGCTGGAATATGTCCGCCGCGAGATGCAGCATGAGACGCGTGAGCAGTTCCGTGTGCTTTTCCTGGACCGGAAAAACCAGCTGATTGCCGATGAGGTCATGAGCCAGGGCACGGTGGACCAGGCCCCCGTCTATCCGCGCGAGATTGCCCGCCGGGCGCTTGAGCTCGCCGCCTCCAGCCTGATCCTGGTGCACAACCACCCTTCGGGTGACACCACGCCCTCGCGCGCCGACATCGACATGACGCGGGAAATCATCGACGCGCTCATTCCCTTTGAAATCGAGGTCCATGACCATCTGATCGCCGGAACCGGCGGCGTCACCAGCTTCCGGTCTGCAGGCCTGATCTGATGATTACCTTACGATAAGGCTTGCAGCGGGCGCGCGGGGCACTACCGTGGTGCCATCGCCAGCAAATGCTCCGGTCAGAAGAGCAACGCTGCATCGGAGGAGACTACATGAGCGATACGACAGCCGGCCCGGCAGCTCAGCCTGGCCACATCACCGGTTTTGGCTCTCGTGGCTACAGGACGTACGTCCTGATGTCCCTCATGCTGGTTTACACGCTGAACTTCATCGACCGGTCCCTGATCGGCGTGGTTGGCCAGCCGATCATGGATTCCTTCGGCCTCAGCGACGCCCAATGGGGCCTGCTGAACGGCCCGCCCTTTGCCCTCTTCTACGCCCTGATGGGCATTCCGATCGCCATGTGGGCCGACCGCGGCAACCGCGTCTTCATCATTGGTCTCTGCATCATCATCTGGTCCATCATGACAGCGCTTTGCGGCCTGGCGGCGGGCTTTATCTGGCTGCTTCTGTTCCGTGTCGGCGTGGCCATTGGTGAAGCCGGCTGTACGCCTCCCGCCAACTCGCTGATCACCGACTATTACCCGCCGAAGAGCCGCGCCAACGCACTCGGCATCTACTCCATGGGTGTCACCATCGGCGGCGTCCTGGCCCAGCTGTTCGGCGGCACGATCGCCTCCATCAAGGGCCCGGACATGGGCAACTGGCTACATTCCCTCGGCCTTGGCTTCATGTTCGATCACCTGAACTGGGAAACGGTTGAAGGCTGGCGCATTGCCTTTGTCGTGATCGGCACGCCAGGCGTGCTGATCGCCGCACTGATCTGGTTCACGATGAAGGAACCGCCGCGCGGACACTCAGACGCGCCTTCGCTGCACATTGAGAAAGCCGGCATTCTGGAAGCCTTCAAGGAATTCGGCCGCAAACCCACTTTCTGGACGCTGTCGCTCGGCGCGGCCTTTGTCGCCTTTGTCGGCTATGGCCTGTTCGCCTTCCAGACGCCATTCCTGATGCGCGTCCATGGCGTCAGCCTGCATGATGCCGCCGTGAAGTTCGGCGCGCCGCTGTCCGCCGTTGCTGCGGGGGGAACATTCCTCGGCGGTTACCTCGCAGAGAAACTGTCGCATCGCTTCCCGGCCGTGTCGGCCTGGCTGCCCGGTGTCGGCCTGCTGATTGCCGTGCCGGCCTATTCCATCGCCTTCCTGACTTCTTCACTGACTGTGGCAATCTTCTTCTGGGTCATCGCGGCCGTCACGCACTATGCCTATCTCGGCGCCCAGTACACAGTCGGTACCGGCATCGTCAGCCCGCGCGCCCGTGCCACGACGATCTCGGTCCTGCTGTTCATCGTCGCCCTGATCGGCAACGGCATCGGCCCGATGTTCACCGGCTGGATGAGCACGCATTTCATGTCTTCAAGCCTGGCGGCCCAGGGCCTTTCGGACCAGTTCGCAACCTTCGAACCGAAATTCTGCGGCGTGAATGTCGAGCAGCTCGGCGCCGACGGCCCGGCCCTCTGCTCGGCCTATGCCGAAGGCCTGCGCCATTCCATGGTTGCCACGGTGATGATCTTCATCATCGCTGCTGCGTTCTACTTCCTCGCCGCGCGCACCTTCATGCGCGACCGCTACGACCCCGCTGTACCTTCCGGACAAGGATGATTTCGAACCCGGCCCATTGACAGGAGACGCCCATGACTGACGCCGCCGCAGCCCGACCGGGACACGAAACGGGATATGGATCCTCAGGATACCGCGCCTATGTGCTGAGCGCCTTGCTCGTTGTCTACATCTTCAACTTCATCGACCGGTCGATCTTCGCGATTCTGACCGAGCCGATGAAGACGTCGCTGCAGCTGGAAGACTGGCACATGGGCGTGCTGGGTGGCCTCGCCTTTGCGATCTTCTACACGACGCTCGGCATCCCGATTGCGCGCCTCGCCGAACGGCGCAGCCGGATCGGCATCATCGTGATTGCGCTGTCCTTGTGGAGCCTGATGACCGTCCTGTGCGGCTTTGCCATGGGCTTCATGTCGCTCTTCCTGTTCCGCCTCATGGTGGGCGTCGGCGAAGCAGGCTGCACCCCGCCAGCCCAGTCCGTCATCGCCGATTATTTCAAACCGTCCAGCCGCGCGACGGCCGCCTCGATCTACGCGCTCGGCGTGCCGCTCGGCGGCATGATTGCCGGCCTCGCGGGCGGCCCGATCAATGACTATGTGACCGGCGACAATGTCCACGCCCTGCTGGACAACTGGGGCTGGACCTGGGCGGTCGAGATGATCGACTGGAAGAGTTTCGAGGGCTGGCGCATCGCCTTTATCGCCGTCGGCCTGCCGGGCGTTTTGATCGCCGCGATCCTCGGCATGACCATCAAGGAGCCGCCGCGCGGCTATACTGATCCGCCGAATGCGTCCGGCATGCCGACCGAGCGTTCGGGCTTTGTGACAGCGTTCAAGACGCTGATGAAGAAGCCGACCTATGTGCATGTCGTCACCGGGGCGGCCATTGCCTCCTTCGCCGGCTATGGCATCGCGCAATTCTCCACCTCCTTCCTTCGCCGGACGCATGGCCTCAGCCTGACCGAAGCAGCCCTGATCTTCAGCCTCGTCATCGGCCTGATGGCGGCGATCGGCGTGTTCCTGTCCGGCTTCCTGGCCGACAAGATGTCGGTGCGCCATCCGAAGGCCCTATCCTGGATGCCGGCGCTGGGCATGGGCCTGTCGGTGCCGCTCTACTGGCTCGGCTATCTCGCACCGACCGTGCCGCTGATGCTGCCGCCGCTGATGGCGGCCGCCTTGCTGCACTATTTCTATCTCGGCCCGATGTATGCCGTTTCCACCGGTGTAGCAGACGCCCGCACCCGGGCCACGGCTGTCGCGCTCACCCTGTTCGCGGTGAACCTGATCGGCATCGGCCTTGGCCCCACCCTGATCGGCATCCTGTCGACCTTCCTGAAAACCATGATGCTCGGCGGGTACGACCTCGGCCTGACGCTGGAGATCTGCAAGGATGTGACCGGCCTGCCGGACGCCCAGGCAGCGGCCTGCAACAGCGCCAATGCCCGGGGCCTGCAATGGTCGATCATCGTCTTCGCCACGCTCTATGGCTGGGCGGCCCTTCATTATCTGTGGGCCGGCAAGACACTGCAGCGTGACATGATCACCCGGTCGGCTTAATCGGGTGGCATGGCTGTCTACACTCAGGTTTCCGACGAGGCGCTCGCCGCCTTCCTGACCGAATACGATCTCGGCGCCGCGCTTTCCTTCAAGGGGATCGCGGAGGGCGTCGAGAATTCGAACTATTATCTTGAGACCGAAAAAGGCCGCTACATCCTCACCCTGTTCGAGAAGCGGGTGAATGCGGAGGAGCTGCCCTACTTCGTCGCCCTGAAACAGCACCTCGCCGCCAAGGGCTATCCGTGCCCCTCGCCCATCGCTGCACGGGACGGCAAGGCGCTGCGCCAACTGGAAGGACGCCCGGCGCTGATCGTCACCTTCATCGACGGTCTCTCCCCCCGCAGACCAAATGTCACCCAGTGCCGGGAGCTTGGCGCGGGCATGGCACGCATGCACCTCGCTTTGGCCGACTTCGGCATGGAGCGCGCGAACAGTCTCGGCCCGGCTTCATGGCCGCGTCTGTGGGCCGGCCGGGAAGCCGACGCAGACGCGCTCCAGCCCGGCCTCGCCGAGGCCATTGCAGGCGATCTTGCCGCCAATGCCGAAGCCAGGCCGCAATCGCTCGGCCTGCCGCGCGGCACGATCCATGCGGATCTCTTCCCCGACAATGCCTTCTTCCTGGGCGATAAATTCTCCGGCGCCATCGATTTCTATTTCGCCTGCACCGATGCCCTCGCCTATGACCTCGCCATCTGCCTCAATGCCTGGGCCTTCGAAGATGGCGGGCGCGACTCGCTGGATTATAATTTCTCCAAGGGCGCGGCCCTGATCGCAGGCTATGAGAGCGTGCGGCCGCTGGAACCTGCCGAGCGCGATGCCCTGCCCGTTCTGGCCCGCGGCGCGGCGCTCCGTTTTTTCCTGACGCGCCTCGTCGACTGGTCGTCGACGCCGGAAGGTGCCCTCGTAAAGCCCAAAAACCCCCTCGAATATGCCGGACGCCTCGCCTTCCATCGCAAAGTGGAAACGGCGGAAGGATACGGTGCGTGAACCAGGACTGGAAAGAATGGCTGAGGCTCGCCCTCGCAACCCTCCTCTCCCCGATCCTCGCTGCGGGACTCGCGGCCGCCTTCCTCGCCACACAAATCGCGCCTGAACTGGTCTTCCGGGTCGAGATCGATTCCGTCACATCGCGGCCAGCGACCCTGCCGGAAATCATGGCCAGCCTGTTCGGCTTCGGCATGCTGGGCGGCGCCTTCGGCATCTTCCTTGGCTGGCCCGCCATGATGATTGCCGGACTGCCTGCGCACCGCTGGCTGGTTCGCAAAGGCCGGACGGACTGGCTGCCCTACGCCCTGACCGGCCTCGCCGCAGGCACGGTCACCATGCTCATTTATTTCCTGGCCACCGGCAGTCTGCGTGACCCTTCGCTGTTGCTGGACGCCTCGCCCCTGCTGGCAACCGGCCCGCTGACCGGCTTCCTCGCCGCAAGCCTCTTCTGGCTGGTCCGCCTGCCCGGACGGATCTCCGCATCATGACCGAGGCGCCTGCTCCGGTGGAACTGCCTGGCTATGCCGGACCGGCAACGCGGCGCAGCTTCCGGCGGATCAAGCTTGGCCTGTTCCTGTCATCGCTCGCCGCCTGCCTGTTCGTCACCCTCATCGGCGTCGTCTGTACACGGGTGATGATGCTGGCGATGGGCATCACCGGCACGGCGGCCAGTTACAGTATGCTGAGCGGCAGCGGCTTCGTCGGCGGGATGAGCGGCGCCTTCCAGCTGGCGAGCTATAATTTCTTCCTCTTCTTCATCAATGTGCCGGCCGCCTGGCTGGCGCTCGGCCTCTCCATCGGGCGGTTTCCCTATCGCGGCATCATGCACCGCAAGCCCTACCTCCGCTGGGGCAGCATCTGGGGCGCGATCCTTGTCGGCGGCACGACCGGCTTTTTTGGCACCCTCGCCAGCATCCCCAGCGGCATGGGCGCACTAACCGGCGGCGTTTTCATCGGCACCATTGCAGGCGCACTCTGCGGGTGGCTGTTCCATGCCATCGTGAAGCCCGCCAACCAGCTCGCCGATGTGGACATCGACGTCTTCTGACGCTTGAAAATTGCCCTCTATGGTTGTACAAATTCTCCCAATGATTGGGGGATGGCGCATGAAACGGCTTCTACTCGCGCTGGTGTCATTCCCCTTTCTGACTGCCGGGCATGCCGACGCACAGACAGCCTGCTTCGGGGTGAACTGCCCGCCGCCGGATGCGGCCGGTCTGGGGGATACGGGCTTCTACGACTTTTACCGCGGGCTCTGGAATCTTGATCTCTACAGCGCCCGGACGCAGTGGAGCCTCTCCCAGGCAGATCCTTTCGAAAAGAACGAGGAATGCGTCGCAGCCTGCCGCGAGGAATACCTTCAGAACATCTCCGTCTGCCAGTCCGTGCATGGGACGCCGGAAATGAATGAGGATCCGGCCAATGCGCAGTCCCGGCTCAATTGCGTGGATGCCATGCGCCAGCAGGAAATTCAGTGCATCAGCCCTTACACATTGATGAACTGCCCTTCCAGCTGATGCCGTCTCCGCATCGCCGTGCTTGACGGTTCCGCCGAAACTCATCACCTGAAGGCGATGACTGATACGATCGAAATCTGGACCGATGGCGCCTGCAGCGGCAATCCCGGCCCCGGCGGCTGGGGCGCGCTGATGCGCTGGAACGGCCATGAAAAAGAACTCTGGGGCGGTGACAGCGCGACCACCAATAACCGGATGGAAATGCTGGCCGTGATCGAAGCGCTGAACGCGCTGAAGGGCCCGTCAAAGATCACGCTGCACGTCGATTCCACCTATGTGAAAGACGGCCTGACCAAGTGGATCCATGGCTGGAAGAAGAATGGCTGGAAGACCGCCGCCAAGAAGCCGGTGAAAAACCAGGATCTCTGGATGGCGATGGACGAAGCCTGCCAGCGCCACGACATCACCTGGAAATGGGTGAAGGGCCATGCCGGTGACCCCGGCAACGAAAAAGCCGACGAACTCGCCCGCCGCGGCACCGAGGAAGCGCGCGGGCGCTAGGCCAGCAGCTGCGCGGCGGCGGCCTTGAAATCCGCTTCGCCGGTGCCGGTCATCTCGATCACTGTTTCCGGCGTATCTTCGCGGCGCTTGCGGCTGCGGGCGTAGAGCGGATCATAGTGCTGCTGCATCAGCTGGCGGGCCAGCTCCATGAAGTCCTTCTGATCGGCCAGCGCCAGCCACGCCTCGATGGTTTCCTTTGACTGGATACCTTTCAGCTTTCCGATGGCAGCAGCGAGACGCGGCGCTTCTGCGATAATGTCCGCATACGTCCGGACCAGATAGTCCGCCCGCACGTCGAGGCTCATATGCATTTCGATCCGCGGCGCGGCCAGCATGCTCCGCCACAAACGGCGCGGCACGCGGCGCTGCCCTACCAGCGCGGACTCGGCCTCCACAAAGACCGGCTTTGACAAATCCATGCGGCGCAGCTGATCCCAGATTTCGGTTTCGAAGAGGCGCTGGGCTGGCTGTGTGCCATCGCCCATGTCCCCAAAGGCAGAGCCGCGATGATTGGCGAGGCCTTCAAGATCGATCACCTGCCCGCCCTGTTCGGCCAGCGCGTGCAGCAGCGCCGTCTTTCCCGTGCCCGTCTGCCCGTCGATCAGATGCACCGGCAAGAGCGGCTCGTCGCAATCGAGGCCCTCGACCACTTCCCGCCGCCAGGTGCGGTAGCCGCCCTTCACCACGCCGGTCGGCCAGCCAACAGACGACAGGATCGTCGCCATCGCATTGGAGCGCATACCGCCCCGCCAGCAATAGACCAGAGGTCGCCAGCTTTTCGGCTTGTCTGCCAGCGCCGTTTCCAGGTGATGAGCGATGTTGCGCGCCACGATGGCCCCGCCGACGCGGTTCGCCCGGAACGGGCTCTCCTGCTTGTAGATCGTGCCGACCCTTGCCCGCTCGTCATTCGACAGGACGGCCAAGCTGATCGCGCCCGGCATATGGTCATCCGCGAACTCGGCGGGCGAGCGCACATCGATGATGGCGTCATAGCGGGCCAGGTTTTCCGGGCTGAGATCGGTGACGGTTTCAAGATAAGGCATCGGAAAACTGGTAGCAGGTTTCCCCCGCCCGGCCAGCAGGCATATTGCGGCGGACAGGCCCAAAAGCAAAAGGCCAGAAACAAACGGGCCCGGCATTCCGCCAGGCCCGTTCGCATTGTGCTGCAGGTTTTTCCTATTGCGAAACGTAGGCGTAGTTGCCTGTGCCCGTCTGGATACCCTGATAGATGTTCCCGTCCCCCGACTGGAGGATATCGGCCGCATTGCTTGTGCCGCTCTGGTCCATCACCGCCGTGTTCAGATTGCCGGTCTGGGTCAGGTCGACATCGTTCAGCGAGCCGGTCTGGTAGAGCCGGACCGAGTTCTCGTCGCCCATCGTCACCGACCGGGCGAGATTGAAATCGCCCGTCTGCTCAATGACCGTGCCCTGCGAGAAGGCCTTGCCATTGTCGTTGCCAATCTGGGTGACTTCGGAAACCGTATTGTCGTTGCCCGACTGTTTGACGAAGATGCCTTCGTCACGGTCATAGTTCACCAGCGTACCGCCATTATTGGTCCCTTCCTGGTAGACGAGGTTGACCGCGTTGCGAGCCCCGCCGCCCTGGACGATCCGGGCCGAGTTCCAGTCGCCGATCTGATCGATCTGGGTGAGCGAGGAAAACGAGCCGCCATTCTGGGAAATGCCAATACTGTTGCGGTCCCCAATCTGCTGGGATTCGCCGACCACATGGCCACCGCCATTGGTCTGCGCGATGTTCAGGCCGTTGCGGTTCCCGATCTGGTCCACCCCGTCGCCCGAAAGGCCGACCGTGCTGCCATTACCGTTACCGGCACCGCCGAATTCACGCTGGTTGATCTTGACGGAATTGTCGTCCCCTAACTGATTGACCGGATCGGCTTCCGTCCCCACCTTCTGGTCACTGTCGAATTGCCGGATGTCGACCGAGTTCCCGGTTCCATCCTGCGTCGTGTATGCTTCATTATTGTCGGCCCACGCAGCTTCTGCTGTGAGACCGATCAGTGCTACGCCCGCGACGAGCGCCAGTCGCATTTTCATGGCGATTTCTCCTGTTGGATTGGTGCCCTGGGCACCTGAAGGCATGCCTTTCCGCCGGAGCGGAGCGCACACATTCACGGAAGCAATTTCTGGATCTGCATCCCCTCCCCAAGGCATGTCGCATCCGTCTTGGATGCCCGTTAACCATAATTTAGTAATCCACAATTGCAAACGCTTCCAATGAGACCGGGGAAGGTCTGCGCCGTTGCGGCCCGCGCTGAACAAGCCCCGGCGATCCGGGTCAGGACAATCCGCCTGCCCACCCCTCCTGTCATGTTTGCAGCAGGACCCGCCGGATGCAGCGCGGCCTGACTGCCCGGTTTCCCCGAGCCGGTCGGCGCGCTAAGGTGGCGCCCCAGGCCGGAGATTTTTTTATGCCAGACACACTCGCAGAGCCCCGACTCACCTCCCTTGCCCATGGCGGCGGTTGCGGCTGCAAGCTGGCGCCGAATGTGCTGGCCGACATTCTCTCCGAAATGCCGCTGTCGCTGGGCTCAAAGGATCTGCTGGTCGATGCCGGCACCAGTGACGATGCCGCTGTCTATCGCATCAACGAGACGACGGCCCTGGTTGCGACCACCGATTTCTTCACTCCCATTGTGGATGATCCGCACACATTCGGGCGGATTGCCGCCACGAATGCCCTGTCGGACGTATTCGCCATGGGTGCGAAGCCGATCTTTTCTCTCGCCATTGTCGGCATGCCCATCGGGCAGATCTCCCCCGAAACGATCCGCGCTATTCTCGCCGGCGGGCAGTTTGTGGCCGAGGCCGCAGGAGCACCGGTCGCAGGCGGGCATTCCATTGACGCGGCAGAGCCGATCTATGGCCTCGTCGCCATGGGGCTGGTGGACCCTGCCCGCATCCTGATGAATTCCAATGCCAGGGCAGGCGATGTGCTGATCCTCGGCAAGCCGCTCGGTATCGGTATCTATTCCGCCGCGCTGAAGCGGGAGATCCTGACGCCTGCGCATTATGAGGAGATGATCGCCTCGACGACGCGGCTGAACACGCCGGGGACGGACCTTTCTGCCATGGAGGGTGTGCACGCCGCCACGGATGTCACCGGCTTCGGCCTGATCGGCCATGGCAGCGAAATGGCCCGCGGCGCGGGCGTCTCACTGGTGATCGAAAAGGCCAAGGTGCCGGTGTTCGACGGCGCGCGGAAACTCGCCGAAGACGGCGTGAAGACCGGCGCCTCCGGCCGCAACTGGGACTCGGTGAAACACATGGTCACTGGCGAGATGACGGAAGTTGAACGCGACCTGCTGTGCGATCCGCAAACCAGCGGCGGCCTGCTCGTCTCCTGTGCGGCGGACGTGGCAGAGGATGTGCTCGCCCTCTTCGCCCGGCACGGCCATGACGGCGCCGCCATTGTCGGCCGCGTCGAAGCCGGGGCGCCTTCGGTTCAAATCATCTGATCCGTGCAGGATCAGGGGGCGCACAGCCCCTCTTCCCGGACAAGATCGCGACGAACCCGGTCGACATATTCGCCGGCCGTCTCGAATTCGGCTGTCGTCACGCTAAACTCGGTCTCTGCGCGACTGTCATCGAGCAGATTGGCTGCCTCTTCGAGGCCGAGGCCACGTTCTTCACGCAGGTCTGCGAGGATCTGCGTTACTTTGAGAATGGCGGCTTTATCGTCAGCACTCTGCGCACTCAGCCCCTTCGCATAGCAGGCGCAATAGTCGGCGACGCTCTTGCCGTTGCTCGCCAGATCGGGCTCCACTTCGGCATCGCCGCTCAACATGCTCGTGCAGGTGGCCGCAGGGTTTCCGCCCGTTGATGTGGACACGCCGCACGCCGCAAGCAGGGCGCAGGCGCCTGTCAGAAGTGATAGCCGTTTCATGTAAACTCCTTGTCTTGCCTTCCGGCAGGCTCCCGCCCACCGGCACCGGGTCAGGACGCGCGGCAGCTCGCCGGGTCGTGACGGGCCCGTGACAGCGAATCCTCAATCGGCTGGGCGCCCTGTTTCAGGGCCTCTTCCGGAAAACCGTAAAGGCTGCCGTCGCGGTCATCTTCCAGCAATTCGGCCACATCTTCGGTCGAGCGGCCGGTGCCCTCCCGCATCTCGATCACCTTGCGCATCAGCGCGAAAGTCTGAAGGCGCGTTTCCTCGTCGAGACCGGCTTCGATGGTGACGAAACAGGCGCAGAAATCACCGAGGTCTGCCCCGTCCCACGCCAGCCGCTTTGACATGCTCGTATCGCCCGCGGACATTTGCTGGCACAGCTCAAGCGGCTGCACATCCGGTTCCGCCGGCGTGCTGGCACAGGCCGCAAGTGCGAGCCCGGCCAGCAGGCTGGCGGATGTCTTCCATTTTCCCCACCCCATGCGCATCAGGCCGGAACTTTGCCAGCCAGCATGCCCATCATCTGGTTGGAGATGATGTCTTCGGCTTCGGCCATGATCCGGTCGATCAGTTGCTTACAGGTCGGGATGTCGTGGATGAGGCCCGCGACCATGCCGCAGCTCCACGCGCCGGCGTCCATTTCGCCATCGACCATGATCTTCGGATAGACGCCGGCCACTTCATCGATGATGTCTTCGAACTTGATGTCGGAACCCAGGCGCTTCTCTTTCTCGAGCAGGCTCTCGACGCCGGCATTGTTCAGCACACGCTCTGTATTGCGCAGCGGGCGCATGACGAGGCGGGTGTCGAGTTCGGACGCGGCGAGGATCGCCTGTTTCACATTCTCGTGCACCGGAGCTTCTTTCGTGGCGATGAAGCGCGTGCCCATGTTCATGCCCTGCGCCCCGAAGGCCAGCGAGGCAACCAGCGAACGGCCATCGGCCTGACCGCCGGAGGACACGAACGGGATCTCCAGCTCATCGGCGGCACGCGGCAGCAGGATGAAGTTCGGCACATCGTCCTCGCCCGGGTGGCCGCCGCATTCGAAGCCATCGACGGAGACGGCATCGCAGCCGATCGACTGGGCCTTCAGCGCGTGCCGGACGGCGGTACATTTGTGGATCACCTTGATGCCGGCGCCCTGCAGGTGCGGCAGCACGGCGGACGGGTTGTTACCGGCCGTCTCGACGACTTTCACGCCGCCCTTGATGACGGCCTCGACGATGGCCGGATAGTCCGGCGGCGTGGTCGACGGAAGGAAGGTGATGTTCACACCGAACGGCTTGTCGGTCATGTCCTTGCAGCGGGCGATCTCATTGGCGAGGTCTGCCGGCGTCTTCTGGGTCAGCGCCGTGATGATGCCCAGCCCGCCCGCATTCGAAACAGCCGCGGCCATTTCCGCAAAGCCGACATAGTGCATGCCGCCCTGGATAATGGGGTGCTCAATGCCGAACATCTCGGTGATCTTGGTCTTCATGGAATGTCTCCTCCGGTCACGGTTTGCCCGTATCCTTGGAGGAATCAGCCTGTTCCGGCAAGAGTGACGAAAGGGAACCTTTCCGGCCGGTTGTCGCGATCCTGAGATAGACTTCTCTGCGGGATTGAAGGAAACAGGTGGGATGAAACATCACATTCTGCTCAGCACTGTCGCCCTCCTTGCCGCCTGTCAGACCGCACCGGTGGCCCCTGCCCCAACGGAAACCACCACGGTTGAAGTCATCGAAACAGTGGCCCCGCCCGCGCCGACCCAGGGCCAGCAATGGCTCTATGGCTCGGCAGAGGCCCGCATCGCGCTGAAGCAGGAATGGAACGCCATCGCCGGCTATATCGAGGCGAAGGCCGCCAATCGCCCGAACACCAGCGTCGTGCTCGCCCCGATGACGGAAGACAGCGCAGCCGCCGGGGCCGCCGACTTCCTCGCCTGCGATGCCGACCAGCCGCTCGCTGCCGTGTTCGATGCCGACGAGACGCTGATCTGGAACCTCGGCTCGATGGGCTATTTCGCCCGCGAAGGCGTCGACTTCGCCCCCGCCGTCTGGGACGAGTGGGAGAAGACCGGCGCCGGCAAGGCCGTCGCCATTCCGGGCGTGAAGGATGCCTTCAAGCGGATCCGCGATTCCGGGGTGGAGATCATCGTCAACACGAACCGCTCAAACGCCAATATCCAGGGCTCCGCCGACACGCTGAAGGCCGCCGGCCTCGGCGAGTTCGCGCATGGCCGGACCCTCTACCTGCGCGGCGATGCGCCCGGCGGCAGCGGCAAGGACGGCCGGCGCTACATGATCTCGGATAATTACTGCGTCATCGCCCTCGCGGGCGACCAGCTGGGCGACATTGCCGACATCTTCAATGACAAGGCCCTCACCCCGCCGGAGCGCAAGGCCCTGACGGCTGCCCCGGCCTTCGACCAGATGTGGGGCAATGGCTGGTTCATCCTTCCAAACCCGGTCTACGGCCCGTCGCTGGCCGGCACGATGGACGAGGTCTTTCCGGAGGACACATACTGGGAGCCCCCGAAAGAGGAGGAATAGACAATGAAGGTCTTCATCCATGGCGTCCCGGATACACCACATCTCTGGAAACCGCTGGTCGCTGCGTTAGGCCTTCAGCAGGAAGACTATTTTGCTCCCGCCCTGCCCGGCTTCGGCACGCCGGTGCCGAAAGGCTTTGCCTGCACCAAGGACGCCTATGCCGACTATCTGATCGCGGAAATCGAGAAGCTGGACCAGAAGATCGACCTGGTCGGCCATGACTGGGGCGCGCTCCTGTCCCAGCGCATCGCCAGCGTACGTCCGGACCTGATCCGCACCTGGTGCGTCACCAATGCCGTGATCGATCCGGAGTATCGCGGCCACCGGACAGCGCGGATGTGGGCAACGCCGCTGCTTGGCGAATTCGTCATGCTGAACATGCGCAACAAGCCGCGCCTCGAAGCGACCCTCATCGAGGGCGGCATGCCGGCCGACCTCGCCAAAGAGGAAGTGCCCCTGATCGACAAGACGATGCGCCAGTCGATCCTGAAGCTCTACCGCTCCGCCGTGGGCCTGCGCTTCTCGGGCGACTGGGTCAGCGACCTCGCAAACCTGCCCAGCCCCGGACAGCTCTTCTGGGGCGAGACTGATCCGTTTGTCGACCTCTCCGTCGCCGAACGCTTCTCGAAGAACCACAACGTGCCGCTCCACATCGCAAATGGTGCCGGCCACTGGGCCTGCGCCGAACGTGCGGAAGAGTTTGCGGATGTGCTGAAAGCCCTGTGGGCGAAGGGCTGATCCGGCATAGTCGCCTATAGTCCGGTA
This sequence comes from uncultured Hyphomonas sp., assembly GCF_963675305.1. NCBI lineage: Bacteria > Pseudomonadati > Pseudomonadota > Alphaproteobacteria > Hyphomonadales > Hyphomonadaceae > Hyphomonas > uncultured Hyphomonas sp. Next base: position 2,770,842 of record NZ_OY776147.1, read on the forward strand.
TGGTCATGATTGGTCATGCATGATCATGGCGTAGACGGATTTGATCCTCCGCCAGTCATGCTCCACGCGCGTCACGCACGATGGCCAACGGCCATCCGGGTGCCCATCTCTGAACGGCCTGGCAAGCGCGTCGTCACATGACGTTCCCGAAGCGTGGTTCAGAGATGGATCCCCTGACCGCTGCGCGGTCGGGGAAGATGCAAGTGGGACGCTTATCCACCAGCTGGCAGCAGTGAACCTGCCGCAATCATTGCCACAAAAACAAACTTATCCGACACCTCCGTAGCCGGATGTATATTCACGCCATGTCACTCTTTCATCCTCCCGCCTGGTTCCCTCCGCAGCTTGCCTTCCTCTGGCCCCTGATCTGGGTCCAGGTGCTGATGCTGCGCGCGCAGATCCGGGCCGCTTATGGCCGCGGGGTCGTGTATCGCTGGAGCCTCACGCCGAATTTGCGGGTCTACCTCGTCCGAATCGAATGGATGCCAGGGCAGAAGAAAGAACGCGCCATTCTGCGACCTGCCGCACACACCTCTGCCCGGCTCGCCGCTGCGTGCAGCGGGCAGGCTTATGCGCCCGGCTACATCACCCATCTAACGATCTCTGCTCAGCCCGGCGAAAACCGGGGTGCGGGCGCCGTACGCACTGTGCTTGCTTTTTTGAAACCCGGCTATTGCCGGGATGAGCTGGCACCCGGGAACCTGCCCCTGCCGGAAACCTGAACCCAAACCTGACCTGAAAACTCAGCCCACCCACAAAGCGCCTTCACGGGCGTCGCACGTGCTGGCAGAAACGCTACCAGTAGCCCGCCATGATTTCCTTCGCCCAGTCCGGCTCACGGAAATCGCCGCGCGGGGCAAAGCCGGACATAACGGGTTTGATGTCCAGAACCGGCGTGCCGTCGATGGCGTCGAGGCCTGTCAGCGTCAGGCGCAGGCCGTCGACGGAGACGATGCGGCAAGTGGTGAGGCCGATCCGGTTCGGCCGGTTCTTACCGCGCTGGGCGAAGATGCCGATGCGGGGCCAGTCTTCCCGGCCACGCGGATGGCGCGCGCCGGTCTCGATCTTTTCGTCCGGCACCCGGTCGAACAGGAAGACGATTTCGCAGTGCGAAAACGCATCGAGGCCCATCAGGGCCTCGGCAGTGAATTGGTCCGGGTCGAGATCGATATGGGCCGGGATGGCATCCCAGTCATCATCGATGGGCGTGTCGCGTGTGGAAGAAACCGTACCGATCGGGCGGAGGGTGATCATCTTGCTCATGTCACCCTCTCCTCCTCGGCAGACTTTCAGGCGGCTTCCTTGCTGGGGCTGCCGAGTTCCTGTTTCACCCGCTCCGCCAGCTGGCGGACGGTGAAGGGTTTCGGCAGGAAGGACACCGCGCGGTCGTCGTCCAGCTGCTGGGCGATGTCGCGCTCGGCATAACCGGAGATGAAGATCACGCGGGCGTGGCCCAGCAGGTCTTTCGCCTCGCGGATCAGGGTTGGCCCATCCTTGCCCGGCATGACGACGTCGGAAATGACGAGGTCGAAACTGTTCGGATTGTCTTCGAGGATTTCCATGGCTTCTTCGCCATCGCAGGCCTCTTCGACCTCATACCCGCGCGAGCGCAGCAGCGAGGCGGCAATGCCCCGCACGCCGTCTTCGTCCTCGATGAGGAGGATCCGTCCGCGTCCGGAAATATCCATCGGGCGGCTGGCGGCCTTGTCGGCAGCGGTGACTTCGACCGGGGCCGGCACTTCCTCCGGCTTCAGGGCCGGCAGGTAGATGTGGAAGGTGGTGCCTTTGCCGACAGCGGACGTCGTGCAGACATACCCGCCGGACTGTTTGATGATGCCGTAAACGGTGGCGAGCCCCAGGCCCGTGCCGACACCGGCTTCCTTGGTGGTGAAGAAGGGCTGGAAGATCTTTTCCATGACATCCTTCGACATGCCGTGGCCGGTGTCTTCCACCTCGATCAGCATGTACTCGCCATCCTCGACGAATTTGAACCCCTTGGCATGGGCATCGGCGCCGGTCGCCCGGGCGGTGCGGATCGTCAGCTTGCCGCCATTCTTGTGGCTCAGCATCGCATCGCGCGCATTGGTGGCGAGGTTGAGGATCGCGTTTTCCAGCTGGTTCTTGTCGGCCTTGATGTGCGGCACATCGCGGCCATGCTTGACCTCGAGCTCGATCCGCTCGTCCAGCAGCTGGCGCAGCAGGATGGAGAACTCGCTGAGGAAGTCCGGTACCGCGAAAATCTCGCGCTTGAAGGTCTGCTGGCGGGCATAGGCCAGAAGCATCTTCACCAGTTCCTTCGCCCGCATCGCGAACTCATTGATGGACTGAAGGTTCGAATAGGACGGATCGCCCAGCGGGTGGCGCACCATCAGTTCCTCATTGTTGAGGATGATGCCCTGCAGCACATTGTTGAAGTCGTGCGCAACGCCGCCGGCGAGCTGGCCGATGGCCTGCATCTTCTCGCCATGCGCGAGGCGGATCTCCAGCTGGCGCTGGTCGGTGATGTCCATGATGTAGGCAACCGACGGGCGGCCATTGCCATCAAGGGCCACGAACACATTGACGTGGCGCGGATCCTTGCCCGCGAGCTTCAGGCTGACCGGCTTGTCGATGGCGTCCACCAGAATGCTGGAGAGCGCATCCTCGCCCTCTTCGGCCTGGAACATCGCCGCGAACTGGCCGCCGGGGGCTGCCTGGCCGCCGGTCATTTCCATCAGGGCGCGGTTGGAGTCGAGAATGACGGCGCTCTGCACGCTTTCGCCCTGCAGGCGGACCGCGCCAAAGGGCGCATCGTCGAACATCGGGTCGCCATCCGGGCGCGGCGGGCGCGACCCGGTCAGAGCGAAGCGCTCTTCCCCGCCATTCAGCATCTGCGCGCTCGGCAGCAGGATCGTGCGGCCGGCCGCTTCCGCGCCGCGGCCCGACCAGGTGGTGATGGCATGGACCGGGATCTCGATTCCGTCGCGGCCACGGATCTGGACATCGACACGGCCCGGCAGGCCGGTCTTGCGGTCGCGCGACAGCATCTTCACGAATTCCGGACGCATGATGTCGTCGATCCGGACATTACGGGCCGATTCCGGCAGGCCGAGCGTATCGCGCAGCCAGGAGTTGGCATATGTGATCGACCCATCCGGGCGGGCGGCAAAGAAGCCCATCGGCGCGTCTTCGACATAAAGCGATTTGAGGTCAGCCGCGCCGGTCGCCTCGCGCTCGCCGGCAATCGGGCGGATACGCCAGAGTACCTTGCCGCGCGGCAGCGGGGAAACGGAAATCTCGTACTGGGCGGGCACCTGTTCCGGGCCGATCGTGATCGGCGGCAGAACTTCCCGGCGCGCCATGCCGGCCTTGGCATCCTTGGACAGGCGGTAGACCGGCGCGGCAAGTCCGGGGCTCGCGCCGAAAAGGCGGTCGACCGTCACCGGGGCATTGTCGCCCTGGCTGACCATCAGCGCCATGCTGGTGAGGTCCTTGTAGGCGGTGTTCGCTGCAACCGGGGCGCCGCCCTGGTCGGCGATCAGGACGCTCTCGTCCAGCGCCTCGATCCAGCCGAAGCGCGGCTGGCTGGCCTGCGCAGCGCGGACGGCAGAGCCCTTCTCCGGGAAGAGGCCCAGCATGCGGCCAGCGCCGCGGACGGTCCACAGCAGGAAGACCAGGCCGCCCGATCCCATGGCGATCAGCAGGATCGGCCCCGGCGCACCGGAGGCTTTCGGCCAGGCCAGCGCCACACTCGCCGCGGCAATGGAAATCAGCAGGCAGCCCCAAAACAGGAGCTGCATCACGTCGATCCGGGCGCGCGAAAGATCCAGTCCGGAGCCCTCGGCCGATTCGACCTCGTCAGGCGGGCTCTCATGCATCCGGGTATTGGTGTCCATGCTGCTCTTCACTCCCGCCACCGGCAGATTAGAAACACCTGCCGGGCAATACTGTCCGGCCGGGCCGGCAAGCCGACTCAGCCGCTATGAATCCTAGTCTACAGAGAGTTATGCGGCAAAGGTTAACGAAAGCGAAAAAAGCGTTAAGACTGCCCGTAAAGATTACAGATTCCCGCTTACCTGGAGACCCCCATGAAACCTGTCCTGATCGCCCGTTCCTCCATGCTTGCCCTGCTGATTGCAACGGCAGGCTGCGCGACTCATGAGGAAACTGCAGCGCCTGCTGCAGGGACCGAAGCGGCTGCTGTGGAGGCTGTGGCCTCGCCCGCTGCACCGAGTGCCGAGGACATCGCGGCAGAATCGGCGCGGCTGAACGAATGGTTCGACCAGAAATTCGCGGAAACCGTCGCCCGCAGCCCGATTACCCAGACCTATCTCGGCATCAAGGACAATTACGGCGAATGGGACGATGTCTCCGACGCCAATGCGCTGAAAGAACTGGAGATCCAGCGCGCCGACGTCGCCGAGATGGAATCGAGCTTCGATCCTGACCTGCTGGACCACCAGGCCAAAATCTCCTGGCGCATCGCCAAGATGAACCTGAAGCAGGCCGAGGAAGACTACAAATACCTCCACCACGGCTATGTATTCGACCAGATGAACGGTGTTCAGGCGGAAATCCCCGCTTTCCTGATCAACCAGCATCAGATCACCTCGAAGTCGGATGCCGAGGCCTATATCTCCCGTCTCAACGGCGTTCCGGCCTATATGGAGCAGAACCTCGAAAACGCGCGGATTGCGCTGGCCGACGGCGTCCAGCCGCCCGCCTTCGTCTACAAATATGTCCTCTCGGATGCGCAGGGCGTGATCACCGGGGCGCCCTTCGATGACAGCGGTGAGGACAGCCCGCTGATGGGCGATTTCCGCAAAAAGGTAACCAGCCTGGTCGACGCCGGAACGATCTCGCAGGAAGAGGCGGACGAATTGCTGGATCAGGCGACGGACGCGCTGACCAATTCGGTTGGCCCGGCCTATGAAGCGGCGATCGCAGTACTCGGTGAGCAGGCCAAAACGGCCTCGACCGATGACGGTGCATGGAAGCTGCCCGACGGCGACGCCTATTACGCCTCAAGGCTCGCAAACTACACCACAACTGACATGACCGCCGAGGAGATCCACAATCTGGGCCTCGCCGAAGTGGCGCGTATCCAGGACGAGATGCGCGGGATCATGAAACAAGTGGGCTTTGAAGGCACCCTGAAGGAGTTCTTCGACTACACACGGACCGATCCGCAATTCTTCAAGCCGAACACGCCGGAAGGCAAAGCCGAATATCTGGACGAAGCCACGACCTGGATCGACCAGATGCGCGAAGACCTGCCGACCGTGTTCAACACCTTCCCCAAAGCGGACATGATCGTCAAAGCGGTGGAACCCTTCCGCGAAAAATCCGCCGGCAAGGCGTTCTATTCCCGCCCTGCCCCCGATGGCAGCCGCCCCGGCACCTATTATGCGAACCTCTACCGCATGCAGGACATGCCGACCTATCAGATGCAGGCACTGGCCTTCCATGAGGGCATCCCCGGCCACCACATGCAGATCGCCATCGCGCAGGAACTGACCGGCGTGCCGAAGTTCCGCAAGTATGGCGGCTTCACCGCCTTCGTCGAAGGCTGGGGCCTCTATTCGGAATACCTGCCCAAGGAGATGGGCTATTACAGCGACCCGTATGACGATTTCGGGCGCCTCGCCATGGAGATCTGGCGGGCGGCCCGCCTCGTGGTCGATACCGGCATCCATGACCAGCACTGGACCCGCGAACAGGCGATCCAGTACCTGATGGACAACACGCCCAATCCGGAAGGCGACTGCCGCAAGGCCATCGAGCGCTATATCGTGATGCCGGGACAGGCCACTGCCTACAAGATCGGCATGAACAAGATCATCGCGCTGCGCGAAAAGGCGAAAGCCGAACTCGGTGACAAGTTCGACATTCGCGAATTTCACGATGTTGTGCTGAAGGATGGGGCTGTGCCGCTGAACATTCTGGAGGAGAATGTCGACAAATGGATCGCAGACACCAAAGCCGGAAGCTGAGCCTTCGCTGGATGGCCCTGCCCCTCGCCGCCCTGGCGCTGGGCGGGTGCACATCCCTGGTCGCGCCGCTGTTGAAGCCGAAACTGTCGGCTGAGATCGCGGCGCTGCCGGCCGGAGACTGGAAGCTGGACCCGGCGCATGCCGCGCTGATCTTCCGGATCAACCATCTCGGCTATTCCGACCTGATCGGCCGGTTCGAAACATTCGACGTGTCCCTGACCGGCGATCCGGATGACCCGGCCGCCGCGCGGGCTGAGGCCGTCATCGACATGACCTCGCTGGATATCGCGAACGATGCGTTCGCCAGCCAGCTGATGGGGCCGAAATTCTTCGATGCAGCGCAGTACCCTCAGGCTGCCTTCCGGACCCTCGCTGTGCGGCCCGGCGAAAACGGCGCCGCGGAAGTGGACGGCGAGCTGACCCTGCATGGCCAGACCCGGCCGGTGACGCTCGACCTTCAGTTCAATGGCACCGCTTTTGACCCGATCCGGGGTGCGCAGGTGGCCGGTTTCAGCGCAAAAGCCGTGATTGACCGAAAAGATTTCGGAATTTCCGCTTATTCCGGCCTGGTGACGGATGAGGTCCGCATCGAGATCCAGGCGGAATTCCTGAAGCAGTAAATCTTAACGGAAGCCCGGCAGGCGGCGCGAGATTCTAAGCGCCATCCTGTTTCCTTTGCGCCCGATCTGGGCTTCCGCCACGACCTGTCCGTCGCGCCCGCCGGAGAGCAATTCCACGGGCTGGTCTGCCGGTACTCCGAGCAGCAGCGTGGATCCGGCTGTCAGGTCGGACAGGCGGGAAAGCGGTACGCTGAGCGATGCGACGCGCGCCGTCAGCAGCACCGTCACCGGCGTCGGCGGCGCAGCGCCCACCGGCGCGGTCTCAGCTGCCGGGAGCGCTTCCGGCACACAGGTCTCTGCAAGCTCGCTGGAGAGGATCAGCCGGGCGGTGTGACGGCCGCCATCGACACGGATTTCGAAATCGATGATTTCCGCCGTGCCCGGACGGGCAAGCGCAGCGGCGAAGTCCACTTCGGTCTCCATGCCGGCGAAGCTGAGCCCCGGCGCGATGGCGTGGCCAAGTGGCCGGACGAGGCCTTCCAGCAGGGCGCTGTCGAGCGGGGTGAGGTCACGCGGCGACCAGTCGCCCGGCATGCCGTTTCCGCCGCAAGCTGTCTCAATCAGGGCGTTTGCGAGCTCTGGCGACAGGACAAGCATGGCATCCACTTCGCCCTCGCCAACGGCGAAACAGGCGATGGCGGCGCCCTGCCCCGTAAGGCTGCCTGTCAGGCCGCTGTCAAAATCGCCTTCGCGAACAGCGCGGGCGGCTGCGGCTGCGCGCAGGCCGCATCCCTTGCGTAATCCCAGCGACAGGCGCGAGGCCATCTGCCGGGCCGTTATCGGAATATCCGTGGCCTGTGCGTTCCCGGCGACCGGGACCGGCGCGGGCGCCTCAACGTCCGGCAGGGGTTTGTCCGCGATCGTCTCCGGAGCAGGCTCAGGCGGGCTGTCCGGCAGGTCCGACAGGTCCGGACGCAGGAGTGCCTCGATCTCAGCCGCGCTCAGTACGCCGCGTGCGGACGGCAGCGGCCGTTCCGGCGACAGCGGCTCGAACGAGGTCGGCATGTCGACCCTGACCGACGATTCCCGGCGAGGTGACATGTCCCAGCCGTCATCGGCGGCAAGAGGGAGGTCTGACTTCATTCGGCGCGCTTCCGTAATGGTTACTTTTGCAGCGGTGAGGGTTAACGGACCGTTAGGAATTGGAATTCCCGCGCCCGGTCAATGTCTTTCGAACAGCCGTGCGGTCTGGCCGGAGGCTAACAAAACGGGACTTGTTGTTAAACATTAAGCCTCAGCCTTAAGACCTTGATTACCAAGATGTAAGAGATCGTTTGGACCTTGCTGGCATTGTCCATTCACCGCGGAACAGGCGGCCGCGGAGACGATAAAGCGCCGTGGCGTTGGGATGAGCTAGCCGTGGCGTTGGGATGATAAAAAAAAGCGGCGGCGCCTCCATTGGAGACGCCGCCGCAAATAATTCCGGGGTCGTGTTTTTGAGCGCCCTAGTCGTCGCGCAGGGTGCGTTCCTTACGCTCGTGCCGTTCCTGGGCCTCCAGGCTCAGCGTCGCGGTTGGCCGGGCTTCCAGACGGCGCAGGCCAATTGGCTCGCCGGTCACTTCGCAGAAGCCGTAGGACCCATCCTCGATCCGGCGCAGTGCCGCATCGATCTTGGAGATCAGCTTGCGCTGGCGGTCGCGCGTGCGCAGTTCCAGCGCCTTGTCGCTTTCCGCCGACGCGCGGTCGACGATATCGGGAAGCGATCCGGAGTCATCCTGCAGATTCGTAATGGTCTGCTTGGCGCCGTCCAGAATGTCGGCTTTCCAGTTCTCAAGCAGCCGGCGGAAGTAAGCCAGCTGCTTCTCATTCATGAATTCCTCGTCATCCGAGGGACGATAGTCGTCTGCAATTTCCACACTCATCGCAGGACACCTCATTCAAACTTGGCCGGGATATAAAGCCGCAGGCGATTCACCGCAATCGGCAATGCTGAGTTAATTTTGTCCACCTTTTCAGGCGCCTGAGCCAATACCCCCGAATTGTCGTTAAATTGTGACAGACCTGTTCCTGCCCGATTGGCCAATTCCACTGCAATATGCAGGCCGGGGCTTGATCTTTCCTCCCCCCGCGCGCTCTATAAAAACTCGCCCAACGTACAGCTTTTACAACGGTTTCAGCGTTCATGGCCCGACGCCGGAAAAGCACTGGAAAAACCTCGGGCTGGATGCAGGCTGTCGTTTTCAACTCCATGCTCATCCTGCTTCCGGTCATCGGCGCAGAAGTGCTGGGCGCAGCCTTTTCGGGGTCTGCCTTCTCCGATTCGCCGGGAATCGAGGCGATCGACCAGACTCGCAAGAACATGGACGAGGCCTTCGCCTCCTTTGCACCGCGCAATCCGGCAGACCGCTATGAATTCTGGTACGACGTCGTCGACCGGGAACTGAGCGAGCGGGATGTCGCCGCCGCGCACGGTTTCCTGCTCGCCGCTCCCCAGATGCTGGACCGCAAGGACGTAAAAGAACTGATGGTTGCGGCCGATACCGAGCGGCTGGACCGTGCCGACGACCGCCTGAGCGCCGCGGCCCTACGCAAGCTGCCAACGGCGATCAGCCTCAAATATGAGGAAGCGCAGGTGTCCCAGCGGGTTGTCGACGTTCAGTCCGGTCTGGTCGATACCCCCGAAACGCCGGTCGAAGTCGCCGAAGCCGCCCCGGAAGATCAGGGCGGTCCGGAGATTGAGGTGTCGTCCGAACGCCTGGCGACGGAAACGCGCTTCCGCCTGTTGGGCACGTTCCAGGACCTGGCGGAAAATTCCGAGCGCTGGCTGTATGGCGACCGGGTCGATGAGATCGCACTCAAGATCACGGCCATCGGCCTGCTGGAAGCGGAAACTGCCGACGGCCTGTCGGATGCCAATATCCGCGCCGCGTCGATCCTGAAATCGGCCCTCCGCTCGCGGCGCCTGACGGATGACTTCCAGAATTACCTTTCCCAGCGGGTCAATGACGCCCTGCCCGACAGCAAGCTGCGCCCTGCCCTCGAAGAAGCGCTGGGGGAACTCACCACGGCCGATGTCCGCACAGAACGGGCGAAAGCCGCGTTCGTTGAGTCCATCGACGCGCGCGGCCTACAGCGGCTCGAAGCAGACCTCAAACAGATTGACCGGATCGGTACCCTCACCAGCCCTGCGGCTGCGGTGACTCTGCTGGAACAGGTGGAAGATGCCTCAGACCTGCGCCGGGTCCGCCTGATTGCGGAAGCTGGCGGAGACCGGGCCGTTGCGCTCGTCAAGCAATCCGGTGCCGGAGCGCTTCGCGTTGCCGATACGGGGATCCGCTGGACCCTCAAGATGGTGCTGCAGGTAATGGGCATGACGGCCGCCGGCCTCGCCCTGATCTTTGTGACCTGGTCGACCTTCCGCCGGAATATCCGGAAAAAGAAGAAACTGGAGCCAATGGGCGCCTGATCCCTGCCGAGGGTCAGCCGAGATTGAATGCGCCCTTGATCCCGTCGATCAGGAGCTGGATCGACAAGGCTGCCAGCACAACGCCAAGGATTCGCGTCAGCGCCCCGGCAACACTTGCGCCCAGCATCCGCACCAGGGGGCCGGCTGCCAGGAAGATCACCAGCGTCAGGAGCAGGTTCAGCCCGATGGCCGACAGAATAACGCCCTTCTCCATCCAGTTGTCCGCATCCGACATGTAGAACATGGCCGTTGCGATGGAGCCCGGCCCTGCGATCATCGGAATGCCGAGCGGAAAGACCGAGACATCGTCCGGCTCCGGGTCTGTCTCGTGCTGGCCGAGGTGTTCCTCGGTGCGGTGTTCGCGGCGCTCGGTGCGCTTTTCGAACACCATGTCGAGCGCGATCAGGAACAGCAGTACCCCGCCGGCCGCCCGGAAGGCGTCGATGGAAATGTGCATGGCATCCATCAGCCAGGCCCCGCCGAACGCGAAGGCAAAGATGATCACGGCTGCGACGAACATCGACTTGAACGCCATCCGCCGGCGATAGGCCGCATCCCCGCGCGCCGTAAGGGTCGCGAACATCGGTGCGACACCCAGCGAGTCGATCAGGACGAAGAAGGTGACAAAGGTTGCCGTAAAGAGGGAGAGGAGTTCTGCGCTCATGCGCGGCGCTCTAGTCCCTCTGGGTCGCGGCGTCGAGGATTTCCTGCACGCCCGGTGCAATCGTCAGCGAACGCGGCGCAGCCGAGAAACGCGAAAGGTCTGCAGCGCCGGATGCGAGCGCGAGCATCATCTTGTGGCCCCTGAGGCGCTGTAGCAGGCCTTCGCGGCCACGCGGCCCGTCGGCGCGCGCCAGACGCCCATCCCCGAGATCGACGCAGATGTCTGCCGCCTCCCCGGCCTCCAGAAGGCGGATGGCCTCATCGAGCCCCAGCGGCTGTGTGTCGGGAGCAGGATGCGCACGCATTACGGAACCGCCCGGCATCAGGCCGCCGCCCCTTCACCGTCGGCCAGCAGGCGCCGGCACCGGCTGAGGGCACGGTAGAGGTTGGAACAGGCCACATCGGCGGAAATATCGAGCACGGCCGCGCGGGAGTCCTCGTCTTCGCTGGCCGCCAGCAGCGCGGCGAGCGATTCTGCGGCCTGCGAATAGGTCGGGCCGTCCGCCTCGCCGAGCAGGTACATCTGCATGACACTGAAATAAGCCCGGGCCGCAGGGGTCGTGGCATCGCGCGGATGGAGAATATCCTTTTCGCGCAGGACTCGGGCCTGGTTCTCCAGCAGCAGCACGCCTCGGCGGTCGCCATTGCGCACGACGGCACCGTTCACAACGAACGTTTCACCCGGCTTGAGCGACAGTTTGAGAGGCATGGTTCCAGATCCAATGCGGCGAATTTCGCAAAGAATCGCAGGAAGGCGTTAACGCTTGATTGCCGGTTCACGAACTTTCCGGCCCCGCCCGAACAGGTGGGAGATGCCCGAAAGTCCTGGAAAAAGGTGCCATGCGCGCGGTCCCCGGCAGGGTCCTGGATCACAAGTCCTGCATCGGCCCGGGCCTGTCCCCACCCACTGGATCAGACCTGCCCGGACCGGTGCGGCACTCCGCTGAAGCTTGAGACGCTGCGGTCGTGCGCATGGCCCATCCCGTTTACCACAGGTCAAAGGTCCCGAAAAATGAAACCCGTGCTGCGGTGCGGGATGCACCTCCCGCCACGTCAGAGCTTGCCCCTGTCGGGGCACTCCTTATTGTGGAAGCAAGACAGATAAGGACGGGACACCCATGCGTTTCGAAGGCACTGAAAACTATGTGGCAACTGACGACCTGCGCGTGGCCGTGAATGCCGCCATTGCACTGGAGCGCCCGTTGCTCGTCAAAGGCGAACCCGGCACCGGCAAAACCGTGCTGGCTATTGAAGTGGCCAAGGCCCTCGGCTGCGAGCTGATCGAGTGGCACATCAAGTCCACCACCAAGGCAAACCAGGGCCTCTATGAGTATGACGCCGTGTCCCGCCTGCGCGACGGCCAGATGGGCGAAGAACGCGCCAAGGACGTCAAAAACTATATCAAGAAGGGCAAGCTGTGGGAGGCGTTCACCGCCGACAAGCGCCCGGTTCTGCTGATCGATGAAATCGACAAGGCCGACATCGAATTCCCGAACGACCTCCTGCAGGAGCTCGACCGGATGGAATTCTATGTCTACGAGACCGACGAAACCGTGAAGGCCAAACAGCGCCCGATCGTGATCATCACCTCGAACAATGAGAAAGAACTGCCGGATGCCTTCCTGCGCCGTTGCTTCTTCCACTTCATCAAGTTCCCGGACGAAGACACGATGCAGGAAATCATCGATGTCCACTATCCGGGCATCAAGCAGAAGCTGGTGAAGGACGCGCTGACGACCTTCTACGCCATGCGCGAACTGCCGGGCGTGAAGAAGAAGCCGTCGACCAGCGAGCTGCTGGACTGGCTGAAGCTGCTGATGAACGAGGATATCGACCTCGAAACCCTGCGCGAAAAGGACCCGGAGCGGCTGACCCCGCCGCTGCACGGCGCTCTTCTGAAAAACGAGCAGGACATCGCCCTCTTCGAGCGCCTCGCCTTCCTCGCCCGCCGCCAGGACGGCCCGGGCGGCGGCCGCCGCGGCCCTGCGGGCTGATCACGGCTGTATTGTTCACTGCATCAGCCTCATCGGGCGATGATATTGATTCCATCTAGATTATTTAGCGTTTCTACTGATATAAGAAATGGATCATGCTCGATGATCTGGTGGGAGAAATATACGAGACGGTGACGGACAGGGGGCGCCTCGCCATTTTGGCGACCCGCCTTCAGGACGAACTGAATTCTCACTCTTCTGCACTCGTCATTGCAGAACCAGATCGCTATTTTCTGATGCAGAACAGCGTCAGCCCGGAATCGGCTGATGCCTATAACCAACACCTGTGGCACGGTGATATCTGGATGAAGGAGTTTTTGGTCCGATCATCCGAGACCGTCCTGTCCGGCCATCAGATGTGCGCCTACACGGACATTCCCGCAGACTATCGTCACCATGTGCTGGAAGCGGCGGACACATATGACGGTTTGAGCACGCGTGTCATCGACACGCCGGGTCTGACTGCCAGCATCTCATTATACCGGTCCCGGTCCCAGGACGTTTTTCAAACATCCGACTTCGAAAAAATGCTGTTCCTGGCGCCGCATCTGAAACGAGCTCTGAGCCTGCAGCAAGTCTTTGGCGAGCTCTCACACGACCGCACTCTACTGGAACAGGCGATCAATCACATTCCAGGACAAACTTTCATTGTCGATCCGCACTACCGCATCGTGGCGGAGAATGCGCTCGCCCGGGATACTCGGAGAAAGAACCCAGGAATTGATATCCGGCACGGCCGAATTGTCCTTCGGGACCAGTCAGCCCATAAAAAGCTTGAACACTCCCTGGAAGTGGCCATCAGGAGCGGCATGCCTGCTACGTTCCTCATGAACACTGCAGACGGCATGACGCCCTGGCTGGTCCGCGTTGTCAGGTTGAATACGGGCCTGGCAGAAAGCGTGCGAACGATGGCTGGAGGGCCGGCACAGCAGCATTTTGTCATCATAACGTTCACTTCGCCGGAACCGCTGCCGCCAGAGGCTGCTTCGGTACTCGTGAGCGCTTACCAGTTGACCCAAAGGGAAGCCGAGACAGCCATTTTTATCGCACTTGGCCTGAGTCCCGACGAAATCGCTGAACGCATGGGTGTGAAGCTCTCAACCGTACGTAGTTTTCTGAAGTCGGTACTCGCCAAGATGGATGCCAAACGCCAATCTGAACTGGCCGCCAGGATCCAATCATTATTTGCGCGCCGCTGATCCGAGATTTCAGTCGTCCGCCTTCATCGGCGTGACGCCCTTCGTCGGCGGGCGGAAGTTGACGTCTTCACGGCTTTTCAGGAAGTCGGCCATCTTGGTCTTGTCGGTGCGTTCGTCCCACCAGGTTTTCCAGGCAAGCGTGATCCAGCCTATATGGAAAGCGACACCGCAGATCAGCGCCAGCCAGCCCGGGATCGGCCCGATATGTGCGCGGCGCACGAAGTGGGCGAAATTGTCCACATCGGTCGGATGAATGGCGATCTTGGCGAAATAGGCCGCACCGAGGATCGCGAAAATCCAGCCATAATTGCGGCGCAGGCGCCTGCCGACCGATCGGATCATCGAGATCCGGTATTGCGGTTTGACATAGTCATCTGACAGGGCTGTGCCCCGGTCGAGCGGGATCCGTGCTCCCTCCCCGCGCAGCATCGGCACGTAGAAGGCAATTTCCAGCACCCGCGCGCGGAACCGCCAGACATAGAAGAAGCGGTAACGCCGCGCCTCCAGCATCAGGAACATGATGCAAAGCGCGCCCACCAGCACGATCGGGAATGGCGAGGCACGCTCTGACGCAAACGCGGCAGACAGTCCGATACCGGTGGAGATCACCGCCCAGTTGGTGGTCTGGTCGAGGCGCTGGCGCCAAACGGTCGAGCGATAGACTTCCGCCCGGTAGAGGTGCGCAATCGCCCCGACTTCCTTGTTGCCGGAAATACCTGATGGCGGATCGCCGTCAGGGTCACCATCGGTTGATGTGGCCATAGCCAGATCGTCTCTGTCGTCAAATTCGGTCATGCAGGCGTTTCCTTGCCCCCGCCTACTCCCAAAAAGGCCGCCGGATCAAGCCGGACAGTAGCCTCGCTGAAGAATTGCGCCGTAGCCTTCCAGCGCTTCCCGGACGTGCCGAGTGTCCTGCGGCTGGCCGGCACCGGCGTGCACCCGCGCCGCGAGCGCCGCCGCGTCTCCCGTTATCCGGGCGCGCCAGAAGGCGTAGCGCAGCCCGTCCGGCTCTACCGTCAGCTGAACCGCCCGGTCGAACATGGCGAGATCGCAGGTCTCCATCGCCAGTTCGCTCAGCACATGGCCGAAATCCCCACGCTCGAAATTCTCGAGCGGCCGGGCGCCCGGCTGGGCCGGACCGGCAAGCGCGAACATGGCGTCTGTAACACGCCGGCGGGTGGCTGCATCCGGCGCAAGGCGCGCACCAGCAGCCATCAGCTCCGGACGGCCGATATTGAAAGGCGGAAGCCCGGCCTGGGCCCGCTGCAGGAAGCGATTCCAATCAGCTTCCTGCAGCTCGGCTTCCGCCCGCTCGCGGATATAGTCGGGATAGTGCGGCTGCGGCGCTGCCTCGCCGCCCAGCCTGCCCTCCCATTCCGCGAGCAGCGCTTTGTCCCCACTCAGCGCTAAGGTGTTCAGGAATAGTGTTTTAAGGCGATCCCGCTTGTCGGCCGGGAACCCGGCGGCCGACTCCCAGATCGTCTGCATCATGCAGCTTCTCTCCTCCTGCCCTGCCGCGCAGCCGGGCATGGCCGCCGCAACAGGGGTGGTGAACACCACGAATACGGAGAGGAAAAAGACACGCATCATGCCGATACAGGCCTACCCGGCCAAAGCTGAACGCAGGATGAGCAGGCAGTTCGCGTGACGTCAGCTTGGACAGAGGCCGGCAGGCGGGCTATGTTTATGACAGGCTAAAGTGAGACATCCCCATGTTCCTCAATTTCTTCAACCAGTTACGCGAAGCAAAAGTGCCCGTCACGCTGAAGGAATACCTGATGCTGATGGAAGCGATGGACGAGAAAGTCATCGATATGGATGTCGAGGACTTCTACTATCTCTCCCGCGCCGCGCTGGTGAAGGACGAACGGAATATCGACAAGTTCGACAAGGTTTTCTCCCACGTCTTCAAGGGGCTCGATTCCCTGGCGGATGCGGTGGACGTGCAGGACATCCCCGAGGAATGGCTGCGCAAGATGACCGAGAAATTCCTGACCAAGGAAGAGATGGACGAGATCGAGGCCATGGGCGGCTTCGAGAAACTGATGGAGACGCTGAAGCAGCGCCTTGAGGAACAGAAGAAGCGCCACGAAGGCGGCAACAAGTGGATCGGCACGGGCGGCACGTCTCCTTTCGGCGCCAATGGCTACAATCCGGAAGGCGTGCGGATCGGCCAGGAGAAATCCCGCCACCGCCGCGCCGTGAAGGTGTGGGACAAGCGCGAATTCAAGAATTACGACGACAGCGTCGAGCTTGGCACGCGCAACATCAAAGTGGCCATGAAGCGCCTGCGCAAATGGGCCCGCAAGGGCGCGCCGGACGAGCTGGACCTGGACGGCACCATCAACAACACCGCCCGCAAAGGCTATCTCGACATCGAGATGCGCCCGGAAAAGCGTAACACGGTTTCGGTCCTTCTGCTGCTGGATGTCGGCGGATCCATGGACCCTTATGTACGCGTGATGGAGGAGCTGTTCTCCGCGGCGCGGTCCGAGATCAAGAACCTCGAATACTACTACTTCCACAACTGCCCCTATGAAGGCCTGTGGAAGGACAATCGCCGGCGCATGAACAACCGCATCCCGACCTGGGACGTGCTGAACAAGTATCCGTCGGACTACAAGGTCATCATCGTTGGCGATGCCACGATGAGCCCTTATGAGATCACCTATGCCGGCGGCTCGGTCGAGCACTGGAACGACGAGGCCGGCGGTCTCTGGATCCAGCGTTTTGTCGAGCGATATCCGAACCTTGTCTGGCTGAATCCGGTCAAGGAAGGCGCTTGGGAATATACCGGCTCCATCAAGCTGATCCGTGAACTGATCGGTCCGCAGCGCATGTTCGAACTGACACTGGGCGGTCTTGATGAGGCGATGAAAGAACTCAGCCGTTAAGTCCCGCTTCCTCCCATGGACCTTGCGAATGGCCTGACGCACCTCCGGTGCCAGGGTCAGGCGTGTTCCGGAAGGGGGAAACAATGATCCGATATCTAAAGATTGTCCTGATTGTCTTCGTGGGCCTTCAGGGCCTGTTCTATTTCATCTCGAACGCCGTGAACTGGGAATATGCCCAGATGGCGGTGAGCGCCGTGCTGAGCCAGGCGGACAGTCCGGCTTATCCAAACCTGGTCGTGCCGGCGATCACATCGCCCTTGCTCGTCAAACTGGCTCTGATCGGGATCATGACGGGCGAATTGCTTGTCGGCCTGGTCTGCCTCAAAGGCGCTTTCGACATGTGGAAAATGGCAGACGGCCCGGTCGACGGATTCAATGCAGCAAAGACCTGGGCCATTGCGGGCTGTTGCCTGGCGCTGATCGTGTGGTTCGGCATATTCCAGGTCTTCGGTGCCGCCCTGCTGCAGATGTGGCAGGGCCAGGTCGGCATTGGCTCCTTTGAAGGGGCCTTCATGTATCACGCCGCCAGCGGCATCATTCTGATTTTCGTCAATCAGACGGACGACTGACAAACATTCATGGCAATCTCCAACGGCACGCTTGAGGTTTGAGCCGGGTCTCCTAGTGTGAGCCGGAATCAGCTTCCGGAAGGAGACGGCCATGCCGCGTGTCAGAGCAAACGGTCTTGAAATCGAATATGAAGAGACCGGCTCACCTGACCATCCGATGATCCTTCTGGTGTCTGGCTATATGGGCCAGATGACGGAATGGCCGGACCGTTTCAAGCAAGCCCTGGCCGATGCAGGCCGCCGGGTGGTTGTGTTTGATAATCGCGATATCGGACTCACAACGGCAATCGATGATCCGGCCCTCGAAGATTGTGTCCCACCGCCCATGGAGGAGCTCATGCAGGGGGCGGCCGAGGGCGAGCCGGTGCATGAACGCGTACCTTATGTTCTCGACGATATGGCCGCCGACGCCGCTGCGCTGATTGAGGCGTTGGGCGCCGAACAGGCTGACGTTCTCGGCCTGTCGATGGGCGGCATGATTGTCCAGTTGATGGCGCTCAACCATCCGGGGCGGGTGCGGACACTCATTCCGGTCATGACCACATCCGGAGATCTAGACCTCCCGCCAGCCCAACCGGAAGCGCTCGAAGCCCTGACGGCAGAGCCGGAAAGCGAGACCCTGGAGGCGATCGGCGATCTGGCAGTGAAGACCTATCACGCCATCGGATCTCATCCGGACCTGCGGGCCTCGGATGACGAGCTACGGGCGGCTGCGATCGCCGATGTGCAACGCGCGAACCGCCCGCTTGGGCTCGCCCGGCAATTCGCCGCCCTATTGGCTCAGCCGCGGTGGCACGACCGGCTTGAGACCGTCCGGAAGCCCACACTTGTACTGCATGGACAAATGGACCGGCTGATTCCGCCAGACTGTGGGCGCGACATCGCCCGGCGAATACCGGAAGCGGACTTCAGGCTGATCGAGAAATGGGGCCACGACCTGCCGGAAGCGGTCGTACCGGACCTGCTCGACCAGGTCCTTCCATTTCTGGCACGTGCATAAAACGCGGGAACGCAAGCCCCGTCAGAAGAAACAAGAAGCAGGAGGAAGAGACACATGGCAAAGATTCAGGCCAACGGCATCGACATCGAGTATGAAGAGTTCGGGTTGAAGGATGATCCGATGATGTTGCTCGTCATGGGGTTTTCGAGCCAGCTGACCAATTGGCCGGAAAGTCTCATCCGGGGGCTGACAGATGCCGGGCGCCGGGTCGTGATCTTCGACAATCGCGATATTGGCCTGACAACGGAACTCGAAGGCCAGACACCTCCTTCGCCGCGCGACATCGTGAAAGGGATCGCTGCCGGAGAACCGATGCATGAGAAAGTCCCCTACCTGCTGGACGACATGGCCGCCGATGCGGCGGCGCTGATCGAAGCCCTCGGCGCGGACCAGGCGGATGTGATGGGCGTCTCCATGGGCGGCATGATTGTGCAGCTGATGGCGCTGAACCATCCCGAACGCGTCCGCACGCTTATCCCGGTCATGACCACGTCCGGGGACCCGTCCCTGCCGCCTGCGACACCGGAAGCCACCGCAGCGCTGACTGCTGTGCCGGAGGAACGTACGCCGGACGCCATCGCAGACCTCGCCGTCAAGGGACGCGCGGTCTATGGCTCTCATCCGGACATCCGCACGCCGGACGATGAAATCCGTGCCAATGCGATTGCAGCCATGCAGCGTTCTGACCGGCCGATGGGAACAGCCCGGCAATACGCAGCCATTCTGGCCCAGCCGCGCTGGCATGAGCGCCTCGCCACGCTCGACGTTCCGACACTGGTTTTGCATGGCGAAATGGACACGCTGATCCTGCCCGCCGCAGGACAGGATATTGCCCGGCGGGTCCCCGGCGCAAAAATCGAGATCATTGAAAAATGGGGGCACGACCTCTCAGAAGCCGTCATGCCGGTCCTTTTGAACAGGATCGTCCCCTTTCTGGGTCAAACCACGCCTGCAGGAGAAAATTGATGCTGGAGAAGATCGACACGGATGTCTGGCTCACCGAAGGCCCGATTGTAGACTTCCACGGGTTTCCCTATCCGACCCGGTCGATCATCATCCGCCTGCCGGATGGCGCGCTCTGGGTCTGGTCGCCCGTGGCCCTGACACCGGAGCTCAAGGCAGAAGTGGACGCGCTGGGCCCGGTCGCCCACCTCGTCAGCCCCAACAAGATCCACCACCTTTACCTCACCGAATGGCACGAGGCATATCCGGACGCCAAACTGTGGGGTCCAGCCAGCACCATCCGCAAGCGGAAGGACCTGCCCTTTCAGCCGCCACTGGAAGACACCCCGCCCGACGCCTGGCAGGGCGTGTTTGAGCAGGCCTGGTTCCGGGGCTCCTTCTTCATGGACGAGATCGCCTTTGTCCACCGGCCGAGCGGTACAGCCATATTCGCCGACCTGTCCGAGCATTTCAGCGAAAGTTTCCTTGAGCAAAACTGGAAAGGCTGGAAAGGGCTGTTCGCAAAGCCCTGGGGCATCGTCGTTGGCAAGGGGTATGCCCCACTCGAATGGCGGCTCAGCTTCATCAACCGAAAACCCGCGCGTGACGCCTTCGACAAGGTCGCGGCGACCCATCCCGACAGGATTATCATGGCCCATGGCGAGTGGATCCCGACCGGCGGAGAAGCTTTCCTGCGCCAGGCCTTTGCCTGGCTGGTCCGCTGACAAAGGAGACTGACATGACCGCCCCCGCCCCTTCCGGCATCCGGACTGAAACCGATGGCAACATCCTGATCGTCACCATCGACCGGCCCGCCGCCCGCAATGCTGTCGATCGTCCAACGGCCGATGCGCTCTACGAAGCCTTCAAGGCATTCGATGCGGATGAGGCGCTGTCTGTCGCCATCCTGACCGGAACAGGCGGCAATTTCTGCGCGGGCGCCGACCTGAAGGCCGTTGCCGCCGGCCGGGGCAACAAATCCGTGCCCGATGGCGACTATGGTCCGATGGGCCCGTCGCGGCTTGACCTGTCCAAACCGGTGATCGCCGCGGTAGACGGTTACGCCGTCGCGGGCGGACTGGAACTCGCCTGCTGGTGTGACCTGCGCGTAGCCTCACCCGGCGCAAAGTTCGGCGTTTTCTGCCGCCGGTTCGGCGTACCGCTGATCGATGGCGGCACCATCCGCCTGCCGCGCCTGATCGGAGCTTCCCGCGCGATGGACATGATCCTCACCGGCCGCGAAGTCGGTGCGGAAGAAGCCCTGTCGTTCGGATTGGCGAACTATTTGTCCGGCGAAGACACCGCCCTGCCAATGGCCAGGGAGATTGCCCGGCGCATTGCCGGCTTCCCTCAATTCTGCATGCGGACAGATCGTGCCTCCGCCATCGCGCAATGGTCTTTGCCGATGGACGAAGCCCTACGCCGGGAGATCGCAGGTGGCCTGACCGTCATCGAGATGGGCGAAACCCGGGATGGCGCCAAACGTTTCACCGCCGGCGTCGGCCGTGGCGGCCTCTTCTGAGAGATAGGGTGCGCCCGGACGCTCGGTCAGGCGGCGGCCCTGCCACAGCGTGTAGAAGCCGATACCGACCCAGATCACATTGATCGTGGTCGACGGGATCGCACCATTATAGCCGCTGTTGACGATGAAACCGGTCGCCCCGATGACGTTCATCACCTGGTAGGCTTTCGAGCGGCCATCCATCTTGCCAGCCGACAAAAGCAGGTATGCGATCAGGATGAGAACAGCGCCGGCCCAGCCGGACATCTCGATGAGGAAGTGCGTAACAGACATGGGGCGCCTCGCGAGTCCGGTATATTTTCGCCCCGTAATCTCACTTTTCTTCCCGCGCAATCATAAAATTGCACTGCCCTGAAAATTTCATTTTTCGGACATCACACCAGGCAGGAAACTCTACCAGCCGCCGCCCCCGCCGCCACCGCCGCCCCCACCGGACGAGCCCCCTCCGCCCCCACCGGACGAACTCGAACTTTGTGGCAGCGAGCTGGAAACCCCGGTACTCATGCTGGACATGATGGCATCGTTCATCCCGCCGACATTGCGGAAGGACCGGCTGCCAAAATGCCCCCAGGCCGGGCTGTAGTTTTCAGCCTCTGTGGGTAGTTGGTCCTCAAAGTATTTGGTCCACGGTTTCTCGACATTCAGCGCAACCGCATAGGGCAGGAAACGTTCATACCGCTCAAGACTCATCGGCGGCGGCGCATCGCTGCCCACTTTCACGGCATTCATCTGGAGCTTCTCGGCCGTTTCGAGGTAAAGCCTGAAACCCTCGATTTCTGTACGGATTTTCTGGCCCTTCACCGTCGGGGCCGGCATGAGGTACATGAAGAGACCGTTCAGCGCCGCAAATGCCAGAACCACGAGCGTATGCAGGCCCGACCAATTGGTCGCCTGAACAATCGCGAAGGCGACGGTAGCAATCGTCATCACGGCGGCGGCCAGCGTGTAGCCGATGTTCCAGCGGAAATATGCACTGCCATATTTTCGCGAAAGGGACTTGCGGAAGCTCTGATAGGCCGAGGTAAAGCTTGCATCATACTTGCCGCCGAGAGTCCGCACGGTACGCCCGCCAAACAGGCCGGCGTCGAGGATGGCTTCGTCCGGCGTGATTGCCGCCGCGTTGCCCGGCTTGCGGGTCAGGGTCGTTTCCTTCTTGTTCGAAGCATCTATGTCCACCAATCCCTTCACGCCCATGCCGATCAGGGTCGAGATCAGGGCGCCATGTCCGCGCATACCGCGATAATAGATGTGATGGACGGCCGCGGGCGAATAGCCTATCGGCGGCTCATAGCGCGGAAAGACCGGCCCCTTGGGCGGGTCCTGTCCCACCTTCCGGAAACCGGACAGGAGGAACCAGAAGACGCCGCAGAATGACGCGACCAGTATGGCCAGCGCGCCATTGCGCAACCACCACAGCATGCCCTTGTCCCCGACGGACGGCGGCGCAATCGTTCCCTTCGGTACTGAAACGGCGATGGTCAGACCTTCCCGGCGATCCAGCGGCCGGGTCGTCTCGAATACCTGAACGCCGTTTTCCTGCCTGTAGGCATAATCGCGGCCGGTCTCGCCGCGTTTGCCGGTGTAGGCGACCGCCTCAAGAATGTTCGGCCCGTCCGGAAGCATCACCCGCGCCGACGCCGCTTCGATCGGGAACAGCCAGTAGCTGCCCGTGATGTTCCAGTAGAGTTCATCATGGTCATCGAAGTAGCGGATCTGGTTCTTCACTTCGTATTCGATGACATAGGTATGATCGCCATAGTCCAGCAGCACATCAGCATCGCCGATCCGGATACGATAGGCATTCCCCTCCTGCTCGACCGTGTAGGGCTCCTTGCGGCCGTCGCGGCGCACCCGGCGCACATCATATTGATAGGGCAACTTGTCGCCGGGCTTCACATCATCTGCGTAGTAGCGCGGCAGGTCCCGGAAGATGCCGCGGCGGATGTCCCTGCCTTCGACGGTTACATTGATCGTCTCGGTGACAATGATGTCGCCATCCTTTTGCACCTTGAGACCAACATCGAAGCGGTTGATCTTCTCTTCCGCCCCGGCCGCCAGAACGAACAGGCAGGCAGCAAGCGTGGCCAGCAGGTACCGCACCATCAGCCAGCGCCTCCGAGGTCGACTTTCGGAACCGCCCGCTCCGGCATGGACACTTCGAAGAATTCCCGCGTGCGGAACCCGAACATGCCCGCCAGCAGGTTGGCCGGGAAGCTCTGCACCCGCGTGTTCAATTCGCGCACCGCGCCATTGTAGAATCGCCGGGCCATTTCGATCTTGTCTTCGGTGTCGGCCAGTTCCTGCTGCAAATCGAGAAAGTTCTGGCTGGCTTTCATGTCGGGATAGTCCTCTGCCACGGCCATCAGCCTTGCGACGGGGCGGGACAGCTCACTTTCCGCTTCTCCCCGGCTGGAGAGGTCATCGCCAGCGGCCAGCGCCCTGGCGCGTTTCTCCGCAATGTCGGCAAACAGTTCCCGCTCATGCGTGGCATAGCCCTGCACAGTGTTGACGAGCTGCGGGATCAGATTTGCCCGGCGTTTCAGCTGCACATCGATGTCGGACCACCCATTGTCCGCCATCTGAGATTTCTGCACGAGCCCGTTATAGATCAGGATCACGCCGATAATCAGCAGGATCAGGATGGCACCGGTTATGTAAAGTCCCACGTGTCGCGTCCTCCAATTCTGGAAGCTTCATGCATATCCAGCATCGGGCGCGCTGTTAAGGTGTCTCCCCAAGGGGATCAGTGGGACGCGGTCCATTCCTGGCGCGTCATTTCCCAGACGAGCGATTCCCGCGTCGTGCCGTCGGGCCGTCTGGAGGTCACCTGCCCCTTTCGGTGAAAGCCCATGCCATCCAGCATGCGCTGGGTGATCACATTCTCCAGACTGGCCGTTTCGCAGATCAGGTCCAGGTGCAGCGCCTCGAACATCCAGGTGAAGGTCTGCGCCGCGCCTTGCGTGCCAGTGCCCCTGGAGTGAAGGGACGGATGCAGGCCGCCGCCGATTTCGCCCGCTGCCCATTCCGGCCAGACCTGAATGTCGGAATAGCCCATGATCTGCCCGCCGCCGGTGTCCCGGACGAACAACAGCCCCTCCCCGCGCGCCTGCTGGGCGACGTGATCCTCAATGAACAGGCGGACCGTCTCCACGGTCAGCGGGCGCGGCAGCGAATAGATCGGCGCGTTGACCTTGGGCTCTGAAAACAAGGCATAAAGTCCCTCGGCATCCTCAGGTCTGGCCAAACGAGAATCGTTCAGCTGCTCCGCCTCGCGAACTGCCGCGCGGATGCGTTCAACCTGCTCCGGCGGGGCCGGATGGCGAGTGATCGGAATGCCCTCCGTCATGGATGCAATCCTGCGCCTGCCTCGCCGCTTCGACAATCCATCACCCAGCGTCAAAACCGATTGACCCTTTCGGCGGGCGGGGCCAAACCTGCCCGCCATGACTGACAGCGCCCCTCCCAGAAAACACGGCAAGAATGCCTTCTTCTTCGTGATCGTGACGGTTGCGCTGGATATGCTGGCCTTCGGGCTCATCATTCCCGTGATCCCGGCACTGATCCGCGAACTGGCGCATGTCACGTCAGAGCAAGCCACGCTGTGGCTCGGCCCATTGGCGGCGACCTATGCCGTGATGAATTTCCTGTTCGGCCCGGTCATGGGCGCCTTGTCGGACAAGTTTGGCCGGCGGCCCGTCCTTCTGGCCTCGATTTCGACCCTGGCGCTCGATTTCCTGATCATGGGCTTTGCCCACAATATCTGGCTCTTGTTTCTGGGCCGGGCCCTGTCCGGTATTTCCGGCGCCACCTATTCCACCGCCAATGCCTATATCGCCGATGTGACGACACCGCAGGACCGGGGACGCGCCTTCGGCATGATCGGGGCGGCGTTCGGGTTCGGCTTTGTGTTCGGCCCGGTAGTCGGCGGCTTTCTGGGAGAGATCGACCCGCGCGCGCCCTTCTTTGCGGGCGCAGGACTTGCCCTGATCAACTTCCTCTACGGCCTGATCGTGCTGCCGGAATCACTCGCTCCGGAAAACCGCCGGGCCTTCGACATCCGGCGTGCCAATCCGCTGGGCGCCGTGAAACATTTCTCGAAACTTCCGCATGTCGGCTGGTTCCTGATCGCCGCCGGCATCTTCATGCTGGCGCATACGGTCTTCCCTTCCACCTGGAACGTTTATTCGGAAATCCGGTACGACTGGACGCCGAAGGAAATCGGCTTTTCGCTTGGCCTCGTCGGCGTCGGTGCCGCCGTGGTGCAAGCCGGCCTGATGGGCCTGATCCTCGACCGGATCGGAACGGTGAAGACGGCATTGCTCGGCTTCGGCGTGAACGTCGTCGCCCTGTTTGCCTATGCTTTCGCCAGCCATGGGTGGATGGTCTATGCGATCATCCCGTTCGGCGCACTCGGCGGCGTCGCGTCTCCCTCGCTGAACTCCCTGATGTCGACCGTCACGCCCGCAAATGCGCAAGGTGAGCTACAAGGCGCTTCGTCCAGCCTGAACGCGATGGCCATGATTGTCGGGCCGCTTACCATGAATGGAGTGCTGTTTGCCTTCACACATGAAGGCGCAGCGGTTCACTTCGCAGGCGCCGCTTTCCTGCTCGCCGGCATCCTGACGCTGATCTCGCTCGCACCCTTCATGCGCGGAGTTGCCGTGAACCGCGACGCTATCCCCGCCGAAGCGGACTAGGCAGCGTCAGGTTTTCTTCCGCATCATCAGTCCGCCCGCCAGGCCCAGCACGGCCCCGCCAGCCGCGCCCAACAGGACAGCCTGCACCATGCCCGGCATGGCGCTTTCCGATGCAGGATAAAGATAAAAGCGCAGCGCCATCGCGCCCGTCATGCCGCCCAGCAATCCGCCTGTCATGTTCCCACGGACCAGCCGGGCGACCGCCAGACCCGCGCAGGTCCCGCCCATCGCACTCAGCAGGACAGACACAAGAAACGTCACAACAACCGACATCGGCACAATCTCCTGGCAGGCCTGCAACAAACGCTGTCTTGCCCCCGGCGTCCAGCCCCGCAGTATCGGGACACAGTTGCCAGCATGACAGGATGCAGGCAAAGACCAGCCTGATGGCTGACCTGCGCCCTGCCCTCTTTCTCGACCGAGACGGCGTGATCAACGTCGACAAAGGCTATGTCAGCCGCATTGAGGATTTCGAATGGGTGGACGGCGCCACCGAGACGATTGCCGCCTTCAACAAGCGCGGCTGGTTCGTCTTCGTGGTCACCAACCAGTCCGGCATTGCGCGCAACTATTACACCGAGGCCGACATGAAGGTCCTGCATGACTGGATGCAGGCAGAGCTGGCCAGGGCCGGCGCGCATATCGACCGCATCTATTACTGCCCCTTCCACGAAGCCGGCGAAAACCCCGCCTACCGGAAGGACAGCTTCGACCGGAAACCGAAGCCCGGCATGCTGCTGCAGGCCATGTCCGACTTTCCGGTGAAACGGGAGCTGAGTTTCATGATCGGCGACAAGGAAGCCGACATGCAGGCCGCCCGCGCCGCCGGTGTCGCCGGCTTCCTGTTCAACGGCGGAAACCTCCTGCAATTTGCGGAATGGACGCTTGCCAGCTTTGAAGAAGGCAACCGGGGCTGATCCAAAAACAACCTCGCGCCGAAATCCATTCCGTGATACAGACCACGGATGATCTATCTGCCTTCTGATATTATCTGGCCATGAGAAATTATGGTCCGGAGACGTTCGGCGAACTGAACGCTGACGAGTACGATCTTCTGCACAATCCGGGAACGACCGAAGCCGCCATTGAGCTTTTGTCGGAATTTGCCCTGCCCGGGCGCACGCTGGAACTTGCCATCGGCACCGGCCGCGTCGCCCTGCCGCTGGCCGAACGCGGTTGCCGGATCGAAGGTATCGAGGCCTCGCCCCTCATGGTGGAGAAACTGCGGCAAAAGCCCGGCGGACATGGCATCCCGGTCACCATCGGGGACATGTCCGAGGTGAAGGCGGACGGCATGTTCGACTTCATTTTCCTGATCTTCAACACGCTCTACAATCTCACCAGCCAGGCCGCGCAGGTAAACTGTTTCCGGAATGCGGCCAGCATGCTTGCGCCCGGCGGGGCGTTCCTGATCGAAGCCTTCGTGCCGGACCTCTCACAGTTCCATGATCACCGCAGCGTGAAACCCCGGCATGTCGGGTTCAGCTCGCTGGCGCTCGAAGCGGCGGTGCATGATCCCACAACGCAGCGGATCGACTATCAGGTCCTGCGCGTCACATCCGAAGGGACGAAACTGACGCCGCTGCCCATGCGCTATGCCTGGCCACAGGAAACGGATTTGATGGCGCAGCTTGCCGGGATGGATCTTGAAACCCGCTGGGGCGGCTGGGACAAATCAGACTTCACCGCCAACAGCCGGATGCATATCTCCGTCTACCGCAAACCCGCCTAGACCGGCTTCAGCGTCTTCGGATCGATCCCGCCCATCTTGCAGACTTCCTTCCACTCCGCCGCCGTTACCGGCTGGACGGACAGGCGGAAGGAGGTGACGAGGCTCATCTCGCTCAGCTTCGGATTGGCCTTCACATCTTTCAGGGTCACGGGCTTCGGCATCGGTGCCAGCGCCTTGACCCAGACACAATCCCAGCGCGGATCATCCGTCGTCGAATCCGGCGTGCTTTCCTTGCACACTTCCGCAATGCCGACGACTTCCAGCCCCTTGTTGGAATGATAGAAGAAGAGCCGGTCGCCGATCTTCATTTCGCGCATGAAGTTCCGGGCCTGATAGTTGCGGATACCGCTCCACTCTTCGCCTTCTTCCCCTTTGGCGACCTGTTCGTCCCAGCTCCAGGCATCGGGTTCGGATTTGATCAGCCAGTATTTCATTGCGTCTTCCGTCTCTCATTCAGGGGTGTGTGATTCCGTCTGAGGCATAACGCGGTTGCCTCCCTCAGAAAAGGCATCTCACGAAAGGCGGCGGAGTGCAGCGCGCACCAGCCGCTCAAAATGCGGCCAGCCCTTATAGGCGGCGAGCGCCGGGTCTGTGCCATCCCACGCCGCCCGGAAAGCCGCGATCCGTTCCGGCGAGGACAGCGCCGCTTCCAGAGGATCGACCGCGATCCGGATCGTGAACAGGAGGAGGCCGCTGCCCGCCAGTTTTGAAATCGTCTGCCGTTCGACGCGCAGATGAAGGACGCTCAGCGCGGAGTCGTCCGGCGTGGCTGCGGCCAGCGCCTTCAGCGGCGCCGCGTCCGGCGTGAACCGGGCATCGCCAGCCTGAACCGTCCAGTTGAACCGCTCCAGAACCTGCTCCGGCCGCAGCGCATCGAACATGCGTGCAATGCGCGAGACGAGGCCGGGATTGGCATCCGGCACCGGGTCGTGCAGCTCGCCGAGCGGCTGACCGGCCTTGTCCGCGAGCCGCCAGAACGTCGGCGCAACGAGGCTCGCCGCCTCCAGACGCCAAAGCCCGTCGGCGCCGCGCTGGAGCAGGCAGAGATCATCCGAGACACGGGCAGCGGCCGCCTCAAGCGGGGTTGGCCAGTCTTTCTCCGATGGCGGAAGGTGGTCCGTCACCAGCGCCGAGGCTTCGGCCAGCGCGGCATCCGGCAGGTTTGAGAAGAACACCTCTGCGCGGCGATCCCGCATGATCCGCCGCTTGTCCGGCAACCAGACCTCTGCCTCCGTATCCGGCGCAATCAGGTTTTCCGGTGCGATGGGTTTCAGTCCGGGCGCGAGGCTGGCCGGGCCGGACAGGAATGGCAAATAGGGCGGCTCCCGCATGTCAGACCGGAACGGCGGATCCCCAGGAACAGAAGCCTGCAATTTTCGGCGTGCCCGGCAGATACATGGTTTCGGCGTCCTGCAATTCGAAGCCCGCCTCTTCCAGCATCTTCTTCGTGTCGCGGGTGAGGTGGCACCCCCCTGCGAGCGGTTTCCAGACCGGTTCGACCCGGCGCTGCCACTTTGCGACACCTTCATCCGGCGCAAGCCCGTGCTCGGAGAAAATGATCTTCCCACCCGGTTTCAGAAGGCGGCGGGTTTCCTGCAACGCGCCTTTCCAGTCCGGGATCGTGCAGAGGACAAAAGTGTAGACGACCGTATCGATCGAGTGATCTTCCAGCGGCACCGATTCCGCACCGGTCTCCAGGAATTCGATACTGCTGCCGATCCCAAGCGCGCCTGCCGTGCGGTGCGCCTTTTTCAGCATGCCTTCAGACGGTTCCAGCGCATAAAGCCGTTCGACCTTTTCCGGGTCGTAATAGCTGAAATTCGTGCCGCTACCGCACCCGATTTCCAGAACCTTGCCTTCCGCGTGCGGAATGACCTTTTCCCGCTGCTTCATCATCGGCTTCGATGCGCAGGCGCACGAAATGAGATTCGGAACGACGTATTTTTCCCAGGGGTTCACGGCTTTGTCTCCGCCCCGGGCTGATAGCCGGGATAAGCGGCACGCTGCATCAACAGGCGCGTCGCCTCAGTCGGCCGGGCGACCAGGGCGTCCTGCGTAATATTCACATCGAACTCGTATCCATCACCCATTGGCATATAGGTGGCAGAGCCATACTGCGCATCTTCCAGACCAAAGCGCGCGCCCTGCTCTGCCGCGAATTTGCGGACATCCAGCCCCGGATTGGCATAGAGGCGGATGCCATTGGACTCCGCCTTCGTGACGGCTTCTGTAGAATACCGGTTCGAATTGCGGCCTTCGAGATATTCCAGCCGGTAGACGGAATCATAGCCCAGCATATTGGCCAGCGGCTTGAACTTGATCACCTGGGCACCCATCGAGAACTCATCGCCTGTCAGCGTGTAAACGCGCGGCTCGACTTCCTGCGGCACGGTCAGGGTTGCCTGATAGGTATTTGGCTGGTCGACGACGGCGTCAAAGCGGATATGCGCCGCATCCCGCTCCAGCGTCAGGCGTTTATAAGTCTGCAGGTTCAGGCCCGACAGCGCCACAATTCCGGCAAGACCGAGGAAGCCGACGCCGAAAATCAGCCGGCCTCCGCCGCTCACGGGCTTCAGGCTGGCCAGTTTGCCGAACCCGGCAAACAACAGCATCAGCCCGATAACACCTGAAATTGCTGGCAGAATCCACCAGATCAGAGACATCCACCTACTCCCAAAAGGCCGCCATGTGCCGGCAGCTCAACCGCTCACCCTTATACAGGTTAACTTAAACCCAGCCTGAATGCGGCCACAAGTGTACGCATGAAACTGGCTCCCGGTTCCCCCACAGGAAGGGGCTTACAAAGTCTGCCCAAATCGGGAAAAGCCTGATACGGGGCAAACATGAAT
This sequence comes from uncultured Hyphomonas sp., assembly GCF_963675305.1. Taxonomy (NCBI): domain Bacteria; kingdom Pseudomonadati; phylum Pseudomonadota; class Alphaproteobacteria; order Hyphomonadales; family Hyphomonadaceae; genus Hyphomonas; species uncultured Hyphomonas sp. The sequence goes on from NZ_OY776147.1 coordinate 2,800,901, forward strand.
TTCCGCGATTTTCTTCTCCTGTTCGGTGTCTGCCTCGTCTGGGGCCTCAATATCGTGCTGACACGGTGGGTTGTGGCGGACATGCAGGTCCCGCCCCTGTTCTTTGCCGCCGTCCGCTTTGCCGGTGTCGCCCTTTTCCTGATCCCGTTCCTCCGGCCGGTACCGGACAAACTGTTCACCCTGCTTCTGATCTCCATCATGATCGGATCGCTGAACTTCGCCCTGCTGTTCCTCGGCCTGCAATCGGCCGAAGCCTCGGCCGTTGCGGTTACGGGGCAGCTCGGCGTGCCGATCTCCACGCTGATGAGCATGGCCTTCCTCGGCGAGACGATCGGCTGGCGCCGGGGGCTGGGCATCATGATGTCCTTTGCGGGCGTGGTCCTGATTGCGTTCGATCCGTCGAGCTTCCAGATTTCTGTCGGCCTGATGTTCGTTGTCGGGTCTGCCTTCATCGGATCCTTCGGGGGCATCCTGATGAAGAAGATGCCGCCGCTGACCGGCCTTCAGGTTCAGGCCTGGGTCGGCCTGTTCAGCTTTGCCCCGCTGTTTGCCGTGTCCTTTCTCTGGGAACGCGGCCAGGTGGACGCCTATATTCAAGGCGGCTGGCAGGTCTGGCTGGCCAGCCTGTTTGCCATCGCGGGCGTCTCGATCTTCGGGCATGGCGCTTTCTACACGCTGATCAAGAAGTATGATGTCTCCATGCTGTCTCCGTTGACCCTGATGACGCCGATCTGGGGCGTCGTGTTTGGTGTGGCCCTGCTGAACGAGCCGGTCTCGCCAAGGCTGCTCATGGGCGCCGTCATCGCGCTCGCCGGCGTGTTCATGATCGCCGTGCGCCAGAATACCCGCCTGCCCGAGGCCGCCCTCGGCCGCAAAGCCGGCGCCGGAGACAGCTGATGGACATTACCCTCTCCCCCAGCCCGAACCATGATGAGCGCAAGCATCCGGTGGACATGATTGTCCTGCACTATACCGGCATGCAGACCGGACAGGCGGCCTTCGACCAGCTCCGCAACCCGGACGCCAAGGTCTCCTCCCATTACCTCCTCTGGGAGGATGGGCGGGTGGACCAGCTGGTCGCCGAGGACCGCCGGGCCTGGCATGCCGGGGTCTCCAGCTGGCAGGGCGACGACGATCTGAACTCCCGCTCCATCGGGATCGAGATCGTCAATGGCGGGCACGACTTTCCGGCGGCGGACGGCACGCTGCCGCCGTATCCGGACATTCAGATCCAGACCCTGATCGAGCTCTGCCACAGGATCCTTGCCGGCCGTGACATTCCGCAATCGCGGATCGTCGGCCATTCCGACATCGCGCCCCTGCGCAAGCAGGACCCCGGCGAACACTTCCCGTGGGCACGCCTTGCCCAGACCGGGATCGGCATCTGGGCGGATATCGAAGACCTCGAGACGCCCAGTGTCACAGGCAAAGGCCTGTCCCCCGGTGAACAGAATCCCAGCGTCCGCCAGATGCAGGAACAGCTGCAACGCATCGGCTATGGCCTCTCCCCCACCGGCACTTATGACGACCTCACCGAAGCGGTCGTCCGGGCCTTCCAGCGCCGCTGGTTGCCAGACCGGATCACCGGAACGGCGGACATCGCGACGCTTCGCCAGATCGGCGTGATCCAGGCGCTGTATACGGCGGACTAGCCTTCCCCGCGCACGACGATGTCGTCGTCCTCGTCTTCTTCGTCGATCAGTTCCGGCTCTGCCTGGCGGGCGGCCCATTCGGCCGTCAGGGCCGCGCCGAAGAGGAGCGATGAGACGGATGTCGCCAGCCAGATAAAGCCGAGGATGACAGAGGCCAGCGCGCCGTAGAAATTGTCGAGCGCCGTGAACTTCAGATAGAGGTGAAAGCCCCAGGTCGCGATCACCCAGCTGAGCGCCCCGGCCGCCGCGCCAGCCGCTTTCGCCCGGTGTCCCTTCAGCCGGCCGTGCAGGGCGACGGCGAGGATCATGTAGAAAATCGCAAAGCACGCGATCCATTTGCCGAGCCAGAGCCGCGAGGCGAGATTGCTGATGTGCACGGCAAGGTCATAGGCGATAAAGCCCTGTTTCTCGGTGATGAAGGACAGGATCAGCTGCAGCGCGCCGAGCAGCCAGACCGCCAGGATCAGCAGCGCCGTCATCAGGATCGACACGCCCTGAAAACGGATGATGCGGGTGCGCCGCTCAGAGCCCGTCACCATGCGGATGCCGGTGATCGCCGCCTTCGCGCCGGAGCTTGCCGTATACAGAACGATGATGACCGCCACGAGCGCGCGCAGGGTCACACCCTGCGGCGTGACCTGCCGGATGGTTTCCAGATCTGCCTGAGAGAGCGGCGCGACAGCAGAGACCAGCACATCGTCCACCGTTGCAGCGAGGCGCTGCGACAGCTCCAGCGGCATGAAGGCGAACAACAGGCTGAGCGTCAGGTAGATGATCGGGAAAATCGAGAACAACGCATAGAAACTGATGCCGCCGGTGACGATGCGGACCTCCGGCTTCGACAGGCGCATGATGGCGCCCCAGACCGGCTCAACGGCCCAGACCTTCAGCCAGACCGGCAAGGGAAGTTTCTCAATCCATGGCCGCATGGGAATCCTGTCACTCCGGTGATCCTGCCCTGTCTAAAACGGTTCGGAACGCTTGACCATTCGCTGCGCCGTCTTTCCGGTGTCATCCCGGAATTTGCGCAGCAAATTTCCGGGAGCCAGCGCGTGATGGCTGAGCAAAGTCGAAGCAGGGGCGCGGGCGCCCCAGCACGTCCGCCCGGAAACGCGTCCGCGCTCCGGCAAGTTTCCTGATTGTCGGCAAGGCTCAACTCGAATCCGGCCAGCGTTTCAGCGCGTCGATCAGCTGCACGGTCAGTCCGCCCGTGACCAGGGCGAGCGCGGCGGGCATACGGTGGGAACGAGGAATGGGCGGCACTTGCGGCCGGGCCTCGCCGGCGGCCTGCCAGCGCTGGATCGTGCGGGCGAGGCATTTCGCCCGGCGCTTATGATGCTTCAGCGTGTCGAGCATGGCCTGCCACCGCGCGATCAGCGGCGCCGCCGGCACAGGGCCGCGCGAAGGCACCGTCACCGGCCCTTTCAGGAAATGCGGGCATGGGCGGGATGGCGCTGGCACCATGGTGAAGATGTAGCAATACTCTGCATCTTCCTTCTTCGGCTCATAGTAATTGCTGCCGATGCGCGGCGCCAGCGGCGCGAGCTCCATCTGCAAGGCTTCCAGAAAGATCAGACGGCGGAGCAGAACGGCCAGCCGCTTCAGCTCCGCCCGCACGCGCCGGTTCACCGATTTCGCAATCGTCTGAGGATTCTTGAACAGGTCCACATTCACGCCCGCCTCGGCAATGGCGCGGGCGATCGTGTAGTAAGCCTGAGAGAAGAAATCGGTGCGGTCTGTCATGGCGCGAAGAGTGCCATGCAAGATTATCCGGTTGGATAGAGACGCCGGATTTCCGTATGCTGCGTAACAAGTCCGGGCATGCGGATGGTGGGTATCGCTCTGCTCAACCCACCCTACTTGCTCGTTCGATCAATTCGGTCGGAGGTGCACGGCAGAGGCATCAACGCTCTCAAGAAACAGGTCGAAGAACCGCACATATGCAACGACGCCCAGCTTAATGATGTCCGACCAGAATTCAGGAGGAACAGTGTCGATCGGCCGCTGGCCGGTTCTGGAATCCCGCGGACCCATCCTCGGATTTATTGCTCCCCTCATGAGACTATAAACATGCATCGCTGTAATAATGTCCCACGGCTTGAGCCACATAGAATCCAGATATTGCGCATCTGTACATAGGTGGAAATTCACCAAGGGGGGAAGGGGAAGCCCAAACTTTACAATGGCTCCTTTTCCGCCCGAATCCACTCCGAAAAACCCGGTGATACCTGTATTCGGCATTTCCTTCACAAGGATCGAAGGCATGGGCGGCACTCTTTTGGAAAGATGTCGGAACCCATTACGCTCGCCGACCTTTCGGAGATAAGCCCGCACGTCGGAATTCCTGACAAGCAATTCGGAATCACTCGCCGGGATAAGAGCAAGTTCCTGTATCTTTTGCGCTTCCAGTACTCCGTAATATTGTCTGCCTTCTTCCTCAGGCGGCATACTGTGCAGACGTTTTGTCAATATCTCATTGAGTCGATTTGGATAGTTTGCGAGCAAAGCTGTATCCGGCGTGACGGCATATCTGAGTCTAAAATAAGCCCTAGCATCAGATTCATCGAGATATTCGCGAGCTGTAAACGCCCCGTCGCACAGGACACTCGCCAGTTCCGCATGAACGTCGATCAATTCGAAGCCCTCGGTGCGAAGGCTCTTGCGAAGCTCCGCCGCCGCCTCCCAGTAACGAAGATCTACTCCGTGAGTAAGCATTATCCATTCAACCTTGAGCGGCAAGCGTAGGGTGGGTTGAGGCGGAGCCGATACCCACCGGCTGTGCCGCCATCCTAAACACGACTTTCATGCACCCACATACCCCCGCATGACTTGCCATGACCATACCGGACTATAACGGATCATGAGCGGCTTGCTGCAGGGCTGGAACGGGACTTCCGTCTTGTCTCTCCGATTCCACTCACGAGTGTATCGCTTTGGCGGCGGGGCGGCGTTGCGGTACACAGATGCCCTCACCGCCTTTGGGAAACCGCCTTGTCCTATTCCTTCCGCCTGTCCGATCATAGCCTGACTGAGGGGGTGCGCCGCATCGCGCGCAGCCAGATCGAGACAGCGATTACCGAGATTGACGATGAGACGCTTGGCCCGGTGACGACCGTCCACCAGTTGCGCAAGCGCTGCAAGAAAATCCGCGGGCTCGTGCGTCTCGTGCGGCCGGGCTTCAAGGCCTATGCGGACGAGAACGCCGCATTCCGGGACCTGTCACGCGGCCTTGCGGACCTGCGCGATGCGGGCGCCCTGCTGGAAACCGTCGCGGCGCTGGAAGCGCGCTTCGGCGAGGTGATTGGCGGCACCTTCTTTGCCGATGTGCGCGAGACGCTCGCCGCCGCCAGCCCGCCCGCAGGCGATGAAGACGTCACGGACAGGCTCGCAGGCGCACGCGCCGCGTTCGAGGACGCCCTCACCCGCACGGATGGCTGGAAAGTGAAGGGCAAGGCGCCGGATATCCTCGGCCGCGGCGTGGCGCAGACCTATAAGCGCGCCGTGAAGACGCTGGCGGACGCCGAAGACGATGGCACGCCGGTCGAGTTCCATGAGTTCCGCAAGCGGGTGAAGTATCACTGGTATCACATGCGCCTCATGAAACATGTCTGGCCGAAAATGATCCATGCACGGATTGTCGAGGCACGGCATCTGGCAACGTCTCTGGGAGACCTGCACGATCTGGCTGTCTTCCGGCTGACCGTATTGCCGCTGATTGAACATGCCGATGCCAAAGTGGGCGAAGTGCTGGGCGGCCTGATCGAGGCGGAGGAAAAACGCCTCGCGCCGGATTGCCTGCACCATGGCCACCGCCTGTTCGCCGAAAAGCCGCGTCCGTTCGGCGAGAGTATCGGCGCGTACTGGACCACCTGGCAGGAGACGGCCCAGATCTGATTGTGGGCCTGATTTCCTCTTGAACCCGGCCGCGCCCGGTTCTATCTCCCCCTTCCCTCGTATTGCCGCGGCTGCTGACCCCGACAATATGAGGAAAAGACAATGTCACACCCCGCAAGCCGGGCCGCGCGACGCGTGGAGGCCCGCAAGCATGATGGCGACCGGAAGGTCGAGCCCACCCATCGCGGCTTTGAACAGAAAAGCTGGAAACTGATCTACCGGCGGGCGAACAAGCTTGGCCGCGCGCGCCAGATCGGCAAGATATGGCCGCACCGGGAATGGGAGAAACTGATGGCCGATGCAGAACCGGTAAAGGTCCTGTTCGTCTGCAGCCACAACAAATGGCGCAGCCCGACGGGCGAAGCCATGTTCTCCCGCGCCCCCGGCGTCGCCACCCGCTCGGCCGGCACGGCGCACAATGCCCGGCACAGGATCACCGTGGCGGACGTCCGCTGGGCCGACATGATCCTCGTCATGGAGGACAAGCACGAACAGCGCCTGCGCGCCGATTTCCGTCAGGAAGTCGCCTACAAGGCGCTGCACGTGCTGGAGATTCCGGACGACTACCAGTTCATGGAAGATGAGCTGATCGAGCTGCTGCGCGCAAAGTGCGAACCGCTGATCTTCGGGGACGCGTAATCGCGTCTGGCCACGGGCCGTCCGCTTGCAGGAAGGACGAGTCTGGTCTTTACTCCGCCAGCCCGTGGCAAGAACTTGCGAGAGAGTCCCAGCGGTTCACCAGCACCGAGTTTTGCTGGAAGCGGACCCTGTATAAGTCCGTCAACGCTTGGACTCGCGCTGTAGTTTTATCACTCACAGGTACAATGGCAGTGACGCGCTTTGAATCTTCGTGCCAGATCTTGCGTGCGTCACTGTCGTATCCGGCACCGTGCAAATCCGCCACCGAAAAGCCGTTTGGGAAGGTCTCGACAATGTGTTCGTCAACGAACGCGTCCCATTCGGCCTTACTGACGTCTTGTTCCCTGTTTGCGATGCTCAATCCGAAGTACAATTCGACTGTTTCGTGAGGCGCTTGAGCGAGGGGCTCACACACAGTGTCGGAATAATTGGTAGTGGCACCTACAGGAGGATCGGCTGCAGCTGGAGTTGCGCACGCCACCATCAACGAAAGCCCCGCGCACGTCAGCGATAGCTTCGCCGATTGAAAAAAGACACCCACACATTTTGTCATAATACGCCCTCCGATAGCATGCTCTGCAATCGCCATATCATGTATGATCTCATCGGTCAGTGCATGCGAGTAGGTCGTGGAGAGTAGCTTCCGTTTGTCAGCTGCCGCCATGCGTCCTATATACCGCGCCAGACCAGACGGCCGGGCAGCCGCTGGTATGCTGGTAACGGCATGCTGGAGGAAAGTCCGGGCTCCAGGGATACAGGGCGACGGCTAACGGCCGCCCGGCGCAAGCCGAGGGAAAGTGCCACAGAAAGCAAACCGCCTCCCCCCGGGGAGGTAAGGGTGAAAGGGTGGGGTAAGAGCCCACCGCGGGACTGGCGACAGGACCGGCACGGTAAACCCCGCCCGGAGCAAGACCGAATAGGGGGCGCGCATGGGCTGTATCCCGCCTGCGCCCCGGGTGTGTCGCGTGAGGTGCCTGGCAACAGGCATCCCAGAGGAATGGCTGCCAGACCTGAGTAATCAGGCGAACAGAACCCGGCTTACAGGCCGTCTGGTCTTTTCTTCCGGTCGCGCAAGGCGTGACAGTTCGATCAAGGATCGAATTGAGGAAGAAAAGGCCCGAAGCGCAAGCGAGGGCTTTCTCCGCATTCCTAGGCGTCAAGCACCATGTTGAAGCCGCCAAAGATCATCCGTGATCCATCGAATGGCATTTCCTGATCCGCCATCCGGCTGTCTTCCATCATCCGGGCCCACCCGGCATCGCGGATTTCCCTGGATGGCCAGATGATCCAGGAGAAGACGATGGCTTCCCCTTCCTTGCGCTGAACGGCCGTGTGCATGGAATTGATCTTGCCTTCAGGCACGTCGTCGCCCCAGCATTCCACGACCTGCGTCGCGCCAAACTCCCGGAAGATCGCCGCCGCCTGGCGGGCATGCTCAATATAGGCGTCCTTGTTTGCCTCCGGCACGGCGGCCACGACGCCATCCACATAGCTCATGCTCATTCTCCTCGATTGTCTGGCAGGGTTGGCGGGTAATACCTGTCGCGCTGAGACGTGCCTGCGTCATCTTTCAGGGGGAACAGGTTTGGCGGGCCGATGAACAGTTCATAATTGTGGCTGCTCCCCTTTTCCGCACGGCGGGCGCGTATGGCGTCTGACGCTTCCTCCGGGAAGACAAAACAGAAATCCGCGGGGCAAGACGGGTCATCCAGCGTCTCCGCCCGGAAGCGGATTGTGCCGGCCCGCCAGTCATTTTTGTTCCATGCCATCAGGTCCGGCTCCTTCTGGACAAGGAGTTCCGCTTCCAGCGTTTTCGGCCCCCAATTGGAAGCATCCTTGCTGACCAGGATCACGATCCGTCCACTGTTCATCACGCCTTCCGCCTGATTGATCCGGATCTTTGCGCCGGACGCATCACGGATGTCCGGGTGAAACCGGTGGCCAAGGCGGGCCGGAAAATAAGCGCCGTCAACATTCGCAAGCTTGGCCCGATAATATCCCGGTTCACCCGGATAGGGCTGATACACGTAATTCTTCTCGCCGAGACGGATCTGCCACAAGGCATCGTAAACGCTGGACTGAATTCCCTTCCAGGCACTGGAGGGCGTCACCCCCTCAGTCGAATTCTGCGCGGCCAGCTGACTGGCGACCGATTGATAATTGTCGCCGAACATCTGCCCGGCGAACTGGCCAAGCTGCATGGCCGCATTCTTTTGCCCGGCGCGGCCCGAATTCAGTTCAGGCGCATTCCGGGCGGCCAGCATGGCTCTCAGGTAAAAGGGCGCATAGGCGGAGCGGGCCGCCGTGATGTCTGCGTCCGCGCCGGTGCAGGGCCTGTCGCTCACATCTGCCTTCGCCTGTTTGCGGTGCGCGTTCAGCATCGACTTGTATTTGGCGAATGTCTCCTCAAACCACGACTGACCGGCCGCAGAATTGCTGGCTTGTCCTTCCGGCGTATCCTGAGCCGCTTCATTGATCGCCTTGTCGATCGTGCGGACTTCGAAATAATTGAGCATGTTGCAGCGCTCATTCAGCGCTTCTGCACGCATCCAGGAATCCAGGGACGCATAGGGATCCGGACTGGAAGCTTCATCTTCGGCGTTCGCTGGAACGCCCCCAACCAGCAGAACAGCCAGGCAAACGAAAGTGAGCCATCTCATATTCATATGTGTCCCCGTCCAATGCGGCCAGGCCCAGATCCTGCCAGGACCGTGTCCATACATTTAATCAAAGAGTCGACGCATGAACAAACTCAACCTCATTTCGGGATGCTCCGGCGGGGGCAAATCGACACTGCTGAAGGTGCTGAAGGCCCGCGGCCATCATGTCGTGGAAGAGCCGGGCCGGCGCGTGGTCGAGGCGGAAGAGGCGCATGGCGGCGATGCCCTGCCCTGGCTGGATATGGAGGCCTTCCTGCACCTCACGCTGTCGCTGGCCATCGAAGACTTCGAGGCGGCCCGCGCCCTGCCGGGCCCGGTCTTCTTCGACCGCGGGATCATCGATGCATTGTCCGGCCTTCAGCACCTGACCGGCCGGGTGCCGGACGGTGTCGCCCGCCGCTACCGCTATGCGGATATGGTTTTCCTGACCCCGCCCTGGCCGGAAATTTACGAAACAGATGCTGCCCGCAGGCATGGGCTGGACGACGCCGTCGCTGAGTATGATCGACTGAACGCAGCATTTCCTGAATTCGGATATAAAACCCAGATACTGCCCAAGACATCTCCGGATGAGCGCGCAGACCTTATCCTGTCCACACTGCAGATCCCCTGACCAGCCTTACCGGCTTTTCCGGCGAAGGAATTTCAGGCCGGACCAGTCTGAATCCACGGCGCAGACTTTCACATCGACCCAGCCGGTGGGCAGGATGACCTCCCGCAGCATGTCTTCGGTCAGGTCCCGGAACAGGGCAGAGCTTTTCTTCGGCCAGGACACCCACAGCATGCCGCCGGGCGAGACTTGCGCCAGCGCCGGGGCAATCTCCGCCTCCAGGTCTGCGCGGACCCGGCAGAACAGATGGACGATGTCCGCAGGCCCTTTTTCAATGAAATCAATCCCTTGTGCCCCATCGACCAGCGCCTGATACGGCCCCGGCGGGTTCAGCGGCAGGCAGGACATGCCGGGCTTCAGGCCCAGTTTCTGCCAGAGCGGCTTGCCGGAATAGCCCGCAGGTTTTGCCATCTGTCGTCCCCTTCCGGTACAGCGCTGACGTCATTCTGGCACATGCTGTGCACAAGATCCGGCAGAAACTGCGTTGGACCCGGTCAAAGGAGACGGAATCCATCATGTTGAAACGTATATTGCTGAGCGCCCTGCTGCTGGCCATGCCGTCCTGTGCCAATCGCGAAATTCCCAAGGGCCCGCTGCCGGACCTGCCGGGCAAAGTGCTAATCGTGGGCGATTCCATCTCGCTCGGCCTCGGTGCCATGGGGCCGGACAAATCCTGCCCGCTGACACCGGAATACACGTCCGAGCGCCACTCCTATGGGGTCCAGGTCGCCGATGCGCTGGGCGTTGACTATGAGATGTTTGCCTGGCCGGGCATTGGCCTCGTGCACAATTACGGGGACAATCAGACCAATACGATGTCGATGCGCCTGACGCGGGCCGGAGAGCTGGAACGCCTCGATGCGACCGGCCCGGTGCAACTCGTGCTCGTCAATCTTGGTACCCATGACTTCTTCCACAACGACCCGACCGACCGGTTCGTCCCGGCCATGGAAGACCTGCTCGCGCTGATGACCATGCGCTATCCGGATGCCACCATCTATGCCCTGACCGGCCCGATGCTGGGCGGCACGGACAATGCCCTCCATGGCCATGCCGTGGAAACGGCGGTGAAGTCCGTGAACAAGGACTATGACGCAGACATCCGCTATCTCGCCCTGAATGGCGGCGACCCGGCGGTTGCCTATGGCTGCCAGTGGCATCCGTCCGTACCGGCACATGACCATATGGCGGAGATGATCCTGGACGATCTGCGCAGCAAGAACCAGTAGACGCGCCGCCGGAAGACTTACATACCGCACCTACGCCGCAGCGCCTGTCATTTCGGACGCGGACGGCGTGCTGGCCACCTGAAATTGTGCCGGCAGTCCTGGAGAATTGCCGGACGGGTCAAGCCCCAGTCGCGGCAATTTCGGTCCGGCAGGCGATTCTCGTACACGCAAAAATGGCAATTCCGAGCGCACTTTCCGTGTCGGCGAGTCGTACGGAAACAAGGCAACACAGCCCGGAACACGGGAAATTGAGCGTCTTTACGCCACGACGCTGAACGAACCGCGTTGACACTTCCGATAGCATTACACTAGTCGCAGCTACTGAATTCGGATATTCACTCCGATGGAAGCCGTTTTAACGGTAAAGAGAGGCAGGCCCCTTCATGGCCCGAACACCTGGCGCCCGGAACTACAACTTTGACGCGAAGCGCGCTGCATTGCTCGAAAGCGTCATCGACTTTGCCCTGTCCGGAGATATCGAGCGCCCTTCCCTGCGCCAGCTCGCAATGGCTGCCGAAACCTCAGAGCCGACGCTGCGCCACTATTTTACCGACCGCAAAGGTCTGGTCATCGCCATGATGGCGGAACTGGGCGAGCGCGCCCAGCCCATCTGGGCGCAATTGTCCGAACCCTCCGCAAGTGTGGACGAAGCGGTCAGCGCCTGTTTCCGGCACGCCCTGACGCGGATGAATGACGACCTGTTCGTCCGCATGCACGCCTTCGGCATGGTCGAAGGCATGGCTGACCGGGATGTCGGCCAAGCCTATCTGGAACATGTGCTGGAGCCGTCGCTCGAGTGCGTCTGCATCAAACTCTCCGGCACGCCGGGCTCGCCCGAAGATCCGAACGAGCTGCGTACAGCTGCCATCGCCATGTTCTCTCCGGTCATCATGATGAGCCTGCACCAGCATTTGCTGGGGGGACGCGCCGTGGCACCCCTGGATGACCAGTCATCCGTCCAGCATCTCAGCAACTGGCTGAGCGGGGCTTTCGCCGAAAGCGCCTAGGCCTTCAGCGCCCGGGCGAGCGCCGCGATGTCCGCCTCCGCCGTATTCCACGAACAGACAAACCGGCAGGCTCCGCCCGGCCAGGGATAGAATTTCGCGCCGGCCGCCATCAGCCGCTGCGCGACATCTTCCGGCAGGATCGGGAAGACTTCATTCCCGTCGACCGGATAGGCAAGCGCATAGCCGGCGCCGGTGAACACATCTGTCAGGGCCGCGGCGCGCGCATTCGCCTGGCCAGCCAGCGTCAGCCACAGACCGTCCTCCAGCATCGCATGGGCCTGCGCCGCCAGGAACCGCATCTTCGGCGGCATGTGGCCGGACCGTTTGGCCCGGGCCCGCAGCTCGGAAAATTTCTTCCGGGCACCGCCGAACAGAAGAATGATCTCGCACCCGATCGCGCCGGTCTTGGTCAGGCCGAAAGTCAGCACGTCGACACCGGCCCGCCAGGTCATGTCCGCCGCCGAGGCCTTGCCGGACGCCAGCACATTGCCAAGCCGCGCGCCATCGAGATGGACGCTGAGCCCCTTCTCTTTCGCCAGTCCCGCATAGAGCGCGATCTCTGCGGCGCGATAGGCCGTGCCGCATTCCGTCAGATTGGTGAGGGACAGCACTTCTGCCGGGGTTCCGTGTACGAAGCCCGGATTGATCTGGCCAAGCGCCGTCTCCAGCGCCGCCCGGTCGATCCGCGCGCCGAACCCGGTCAGCAGCTGCAGCTTGCCGCCGCCGGAAAAGAATTCCGGTGCGCCGCGTTCATCCATGGCGATGTGGGCCTCTTCATGGCAGAGGACCGCACCGATCGGCGAGCAGAAGCAGGACAGTGCCAGCGCGTTGGAGGCCGTGCCCGACGCGGTCAGCCAGTAATCGAAATCTTCCGTTTCGAACACGGCGGCGAGCTTCGCCCGCAGGCCGGCCGTGACGCTGTCGCCGCCATAGCTGGCTTCCATGCCGGAATTGGCTCGGGCCAGCGCCTCGATGACGGCGGGGTGCGCCGGCGCCGACGTGTCGGAGGAAAAGTTCATAGATTCATGTCCGGGGTTTGCCACATCAGATGCTGGCCGCCATCGCTGGCGATCATCTGGCCGGTCACGCTGCTTGCGGCGATCAGGTAGCGCATGGCCCGCACGATCTCTTCCGGGGATGAGCCCTCCCCTGTCAGGGTCGCAGCCTTTTCCGCAGCGAACTCCTCCGGCGTCTGATGAACGCTGGCCAGCGTCGGCCCGGGGCCGATCCCGTTGACGCGGACATTCGGCGCCAGTGCCTGAGCCAGCGTCTGCGTCGCCTGCCACAGCGCCGCCTTTGACAAGGTATAGGTGAAGAAGACCGGGTTCAGCTTCCAGACGCGCTGGTCGATCATGTTGATCACCAGCCCATGCTCACCTTCCGGCAGGTCTGAAGCCATCAGCTGCGCCAGATGGATCGGCGCGCGCAGGTTCGGTTCCATATGCGCGTCCCAGTCCTCCCGGGAATGGGTCAGCGCAGTGTCGTCATGAAAAGTGGAGGCAGAATTGACCAGCAGGCTGACGGGGCCGCCCAGCAGGTCCGCCACACCGGGAATGAGGCTGCTGCGCGCCTTCTCGTCTGCCAGATCGGCCTCGATGGACTCTGCGGTGCCGCCAGCCTTCCGGATCAGGTCGCACGTCTCGTCTGCGCCCTCCGGTGAGCTGTGATAGTGGACGGCAACCTTCCAGCCGTCCTCGCCAAGGGCGACGGCCATGGCGCGGCCGAGGCGGGCCCCGGCGCCGGTGACAAGTGCGATACCGGGCGTCATGTCCCCGCCGGCTGGAACAAGCCGGTAATATTGAGCCCGGTGATCAGGCCATAGATGTAGGCCACATAGATCAGCAGCAGCAGCAGGCCGAAGAGCCGACCGATCCGCGCCTTGGTCAGGATGACATAAGCAAGGACCAGCGTGGCAAGGCCAAGGGCCCAATGGTCATATTGCTGGAAGGTCGGCGCCATCTTCACCGGTCCGAACAGGGAAATGATTCCGCCCGCGCCGAGGATGTTGAACACGTTCGAGCCCAGCACATTTCCGATCAGCACTTCGCCCTGCTTCTTGACCACGGCGACGAGCCCCGCGCCGATCTCCGGCAGCGATGTACCGACCGCCAGCAGGGTGAGGCCGATATATTCTTCCGGCACGTTCAGGAACATGGCGATGCCGACGCCGCCCTCGATCACAAGGTCTGCACCCAGCACCAGGCCCAGAATGCCGAGCGGGACATAGACCAGCGCCAGCCAGAGCGGCAGGTGCGGGTCTTCCTCCTCGGTGACACCCGGATCCTTGCCGACCGCCACAGCGCGGCGGGCTGCAATGAAGGTGAGCCCCGAATAGGCAATCAGGAGTGCGATGAAACAGAGGCCGACCATCGGCGTCAGCGGCATGAGCGCGGTAATGCCGATCCACGCCACGGCGGCGACGATCACGGCGATCAGGCCGCGCTTCTCCCCCACCCCGCCCGCGGCAATGGGCGCGATCAGGGCCGGCAGGCCCAGCACCAGGAAGACGTTCGCGATATTGGAACCGACAATATTGCCGAGAGCGAGCCCGGACCGGTCCGACAGGGCCGCGTCGAGCGACACGATCATTTCAGGCGCGGAGGTGCCGAAGCCGACAATAAAAATGCCCGCGACAAGAGGAGAAACCCCCATCCGGGCAGCAAGAGACACAGCGCCGCTGACCAGCGCGTTTCCCGCCAGTGCCATGATCACGAGGCCCCCGACGAGGGCAGCGATCAGAGAGAGCTCCGGCATTAACAAGCCTAGCGGTTAGTCCAGCCGCTTGAATTCAATCAGGTTCAGGACGCCGAAAACGACGACGATGGCGGCAATGGCAAGCAGGGACGGATGGATCATGTCGCTTTCTCGCTTGTGAAATCTTTGTCACATGATTGTGTTTGTTGGCGTGTGCATAGCGCGGTGCGCCGCGCATGGCGAGCCCAATTCGACAGGGTTTTCACCCGATTTTTCACCGGAAACGCGGATTTTTCGCCTGAACGCGGGAAAATTTTTGCATTCACCTCATCTTGAGACGACACCATTAGGGACATTGCATGGCCCGTATCCGCACCCGTATCTTCCAGTCCTGGTTCCGCCTGTCCCGGCCGATGACACTCGGCGTGCGGGGAGTCGTGGAAAATGAGGCCGGCAAAGTCTTCATGATCCGCCACACTTATACGCCGGGCTGGTACCTGCCGGGCGGCGGGGTTGAGAAGGCCGAGACCTGCCTGAAATCGCTGGAACGCGAACTCCTCGAAGAAGGCGGCTTCTCGCTGACATCACCACCGGACCTGGTCGGCATCTATTCCAACCATCACGTGTTTCCGAATGACCATGTCGTGCTTTACCGGGCCCGGCCGGGCACCTGGACGCAGGGGGACGCGACCTCATACGGGGAAATCGCCGAAGCCGTCTGGGCTGATCCGCTGTCTCCGCCGGAGGGCACAACAGGCGGCACGCGCACGAAGCTTCAGGAGGTATTCGGCGGCGCCCCGCCATCGCCCTTTTGGGCCCCGCCCCGCTAGGCCGGATCAGCTGGCCGGGACGATCTGGTAATCCCCGTCAGATACACGCACGGCCGGCACATGGCCCGTCTCTTCAAACGCCTCCCAGGCCGGGGCCAGCGACCGCCAGAAAGCGGCGTTCGGGTCGCCGGCATGACGCTGCAGGTTCGCGGCCGTCATCGGGAATGGGAAAATGTGCACCGGCACCGACCGCTGGCCTTCTTCCATCGACGCCTGCATCAGCGTCCAGATTTCCTCGATGGCTTCATTGGTCATCGCGTAGCAGCCGATGGATACGCAGTCGCCATGCACCATGAGGTAAGAGCCCGTGCGGCCCTGTGCCCGGTCATAGGCGTTCGGAAAACCGAGATTGAAAGCCAGATGATAGTCCGAGGCAGCATTCATCTGGCCCGGCGCGACCGTGTAGAAGCCTTCGGGGGCCTGCATGTCCCCTTCCGCCAGTTTCGGGCCCAGTTTGCCTGAATAGGCACAGACCGGCCAGGAACGGAACGGCTCGTACACCCCATCGGCATCGGCGACATAGGCCGTCAGCACAGCAGGTTCCTTGGTAAGCCGGAGGTAAACGGGCGCCCCGAGGCGCAGGCCCTCTTCTGCCAGCGCGTCGCTGAGGTCTGCTGTGTGCGCCTCGACCACCGCCCGCGAGCGCGGTGTTTCGCGGACATCGTCCACCCCTGCCACGGCCAGGACCGCCGGAAGGCAGAGGAAGGCCATCGCCGCGCCGAACACGGCGACGAGCTTCCAGGCAGCGATGGGACGTTTACGTTTCATAAACCCAGTGGTCTGCCCCGAATGCGGCAGCACAGGGGCCAGTCCTGTGGCGGTTCCGTGGAAATGGCGCCTCAATCCTGCCTTGAGTGTTAAACCTCTTTTAAGTGGCCGGTGAGACGCTTTTCAGGTGACGGGGGAGTGAACCAGTTCTCGTCATTCGAAAGACCATCAGCGCTGCAGGTTCCCCTTGTTCTGCGCGCCGGTGACGAAAATGGAACGCCGGCTCTTAATTTCCCCTTGGAGCCGGCGTTTCTGCGTTCAGTTCCGGGGGCTGCGGCCTGCCGCGACCATGTAGCGCCACCCCGTCAGCAGCGACAGACCCGCCGCGATCCAGAGCAGGCCAACCAGCGCAACCGCCGTCAGCTCAGCCAGATTGCCCGTCGTGCCCCCCTGCGTCACGGCACTCTGCGGGATGGCCGCCAGCGGCAACATCAGGCCGATAATAGCGGCCATTTCAAACGCGGTTTTCCATTTGGCGAGGTTGGACGGGTCCACAACGGCCTTGCCCGCCGGCGTCGTGCGCAGCCAGGTCATGAAGGCATCGCGTGCAATGATTGCCGCGGCCGGAATGTAGATCAGCCAGGTGTGGAAAATCAGGGCGAGGCCCAGCAAGGCAAAGCCGACCAGAAACTTGTCCGCAATCGGGTCCAGCCACACGCCAAATCGCGACTGCGCGTTCAGCTTGCGGGCCAGCCATCCATCCAGGAAATCCGTCAGCGCGCCCGACAGGAAGGCCAGCAAGGCGAACTGGTACCAGAGCTGCTGGACCGCGACCCGCGTCTCCTGCTCCGCCGCGGAAATATCCTGCGTTGCACTGAGATCGATCAGGTCCTGCACTTTCAGGGCCTGCACGATGCCACCGAGGCAGAGCAGTGCGAACACGCAGCGCGCGATGGTCAGCGCATTGGGGAGCCATTTGAATGTCATGCGGCCCCATGTGCCAGCGGGCGGGCGGCGAAGCAATGCGGAATGTAGGAGACGCCCGGCCTCCCATTCACACGGAATGAAAGGCCGGGCCTGTTTCTAGTTGGCCGCGCCGGTGACCTTTTCGATCGGCACCGTGTAGTGGCGGCCGCAGAACTGGCAGTCGATCGACAGCGTGCCATCGTCCTCCACGAGGTCGTGCAGGCCGTCGTCCGGCATGTTCTGCAGCGTCGCGATGAGGCGTTCCTCATTGCAGGTGCAGCGGTCATCCAGCGTGACCGGCATTTCCATCCGTACACCCTGTTCGTGGAACAGGCGGTAGAGCAGCCGGTCCATCGGCAGGTCCGGATCGGCGAGTTCCTGGTCGGTGACTGTCGCGAACAGGGCCTGCGCCTCGTTCCAGGCTTCCTCGGTATCGCCGCGTGTCTCGTCATCCGCGATACGCTGGACCATCATGCCGCCGGAGACCCAGAGGCCTGGCTCGCCCTTGCGCTCGAACTCGGCAAGCGACAGGCGTATGCGCGTCGGCACCTGTTCGGACTGGGCGAAGTAATCCTCCGCGCATTCCGCCAGCGTACCTTTCACCAGCGGGACGATACCCTGGTAAGGCTGGATCGCCGGATTGTCCTGAATGATGATCAGGCCAAGACGTCCGGCAGCGCCGAACAGCTGCGGCATGTGCGGAGCCGCACCCTTGTTCAGCTTGTCCAGATGCGCCCACGCTTCGGCATCGAAGCGTGCATAGCCGCGCACGCCGCCATCGGAGCGGTATTCGCCAACCAGCATCTTCACCGGGCCATCGCCTTCGGCCTGCACCAGCAGGCGGCCTTCGAACTTGAGCGACGATCCGACCAGCGCCGCCAGCGTGACGGCTTCGCCCAGAATGCGGGCGAGGTTCACGGGATAATCGTGGCGCTGCAGGATCGGCGAGATGCTGCCTGCGCCCATACGGACGGCCCGGCCGCGCACGGGCCGTTGTTCGATCTGGAAATTGGCAACGAAATCGCTGAGGGGGGTGGATGTGTCAGCCATGACGGGCTCCTTGTGACGCCCCCATGTGGCAGCGCCCCGCCCGTGTATCAAGGTCCTGCTATGTGATCGCCAGGCCCCAGCTTTGTATTGACTTGCACGCACTGTCTTCGTCTATTTCCTCCAATGAGGGCTGGGCTGAAATCCTCTGAGTTGAAGATCGCGCACCTGGACCTGGACGTGCCGGAGGAATTGCGGCCGTCCACCCTGCGCCGATTGGGCCTGCGCCCGGAACTCGATGAACGGATCGATGCCTTGCCCGCCTTGAAAGGCTGGGGGCTGCGTCAGGCCGCTATCGGTCTGCTGCGCCTCTATCGGCGGATACGGCCTGAAGCCATTGGGAATCGTTGCGGATTTGAACCAAGTTGTTCGCGCTACAGCGAACTGGCCTTCAGGACCAAACCGCCCGTCACCGCATTCCGCCTCACCCTGGCACGCCTGCACCGGTGCAAGCCCGGACATGGGGGAACTGACATGAAAAACTTGGAGCTACCAGAATGAAATACCGGATCCAGCCCATTGGGAAAGTGTTCTCCGACAAGGCTGTGAAGACGCTGGAAGACCGGCTGAATACAGCGCACGAAAAGGGTTACCGCTTTCACAGCGTAATGGAAGTTCAGCAGCCGGGCTGCCTCGGTCTCGGTGCGCCGACGATCACCTATCTCGCCGTATTCGAGCAAGTCGAACCGGGCTTCGGAGAGTAGGTTTCAGGCTCGGTCAGGCCGAGCAGCTGCCTCCGCCCAGCACACAGAAACTGGCGCACCAGGGATGGTTCAGCTTTACCGGCTCCGCCGTCGCCTGTTTCAGCGTGTGGCCCAGTTCAAAAGCCGGGTCGTCCACCAGCAGGGTGCAGGCCGTGACGCTGGCACGGGCAGCGCCCTTGCGGCGGATGACCATGCGCTGGTCTGAGCACATGATGCTCTCAGGTGACTTGTTCAGGATCCCCCAGCACTCTGTGGTGATCTCAGGCGGATCATCCCTTGCGATCATCTCCGGGAACAGGACGAGCTGTTTCGGATCCGCCGGGTCCAGCGTCAGGCCGAGCGAACGGGCGAGTGCGCCATAGGCCGCGCGGGCGGCGGCCTCGTCTTCATGCAGGGACTGGCGCCCGGCAATCGCCACGGGGAAGCCTTCTTCCGCCAGCCAGCGAAGCCCCTTGCAGGCTTCCTCGAACGCCCCTGCTCCGCGTTCGGCGTCATGCAGGACCGGGTCGTGACTGTCGAGCGAGACGCGCAGGATAAGCTTCTCCGCAAGCCCATTCCGGCGAAGTCGCAAGAGGCCTTCCTGGAGACGCGGCCGCATCATCGGGCGCATGGCATTGGTCAGCAGCAGAAGGCTGTGCCCGCGGAACAGGATCGCTTCCATGATGGGCAGGATGTCCGGGCACATGAAAGGCTCGCCGCCGGTAATGCCGATCTCCACCTCGTTGGCGCTCAGACGCTCAATCTCGTCCAGATAGGGCATGACATCGGCGAGGCTGAGATAGACCAGCCGGTCGTTCTTCGGCGAGGAGAGAATATAGCAATTGCGGCACTCGATATTGCAGAGCGTGCCGGTGTTGAACCAGAGCGTTTTCAGCCCGGTCCAGGCGACGCTGGCGCGGGCCTCGCCTTTGGCCGTGATGTCGGGGTGAGAGAATTTCTCGGTCGGAAAGTCTGTGTCTGCCATTCGCGCACCCTATCCATGAAGGACGCGTGTGCCAGCCGGAAAATACCGTTCTGACAAAGGTTTGATCCGTTCGTGTGATCGGGTCAGCAGACGCCCCTGCACCTTTGCAATTGTCTTTTGGCCGCGAAACGTGATCCTTTCCCAATCCGAACCGCTGAGGGCTGACTGGCAATGGCTGAGGACAAGAAGAAGGCGGTGTTCCGCCTGTTGACCTCGACGAGCGAAACGCCGGGCCATCTCGATATTTCAGACACGGCCCGCGAACACGAGCCCGACAATTTCTTCCGGCATGTCACCAGCCTGTCGGCCAGCAAGATTGCCGACGGCCTGATCGATCCGAAACTCGTGCTGAGCTGGCTGCTGACCACGCTGGGCGCCCCGGCAGGTTTGCTGGGCCTGCTCGTCCCGATCCGCGAGGCCGGCGCCCTCTTCCCGCAAATGTTCACGGCCGGGGCACTGCGCCGGCTGAAACGGCGAAAATGGGCCTGGGCGGGCGGCGCACTGGTCGAAGGCCTGGCCGCCATCGCGATGGGACTGGCTGCACTGATGTTGACCGGCGCCGCGGCAGGTTGGGCGATTCTGGGCGCGCTGGCCGTTCTGGCACTCGCCCGGTCGGTCTGTTCGGTCACCTACAAGGATGTCCTCGGCAAGACGATTGCGAAATCCCGGCGCGGTACGGCGACCGGAACGGCCGGCACCGTCGGCGCAGGCGCCGTGCTGACCTATGGCGTGCTGCTGGCCTTTGCGGGCGAAAGCCGGCTCACACTGGTGACGGGCGGGCTGGTGCTGGCGGGCCTGCTCTGGATCGCCGCCGCTGTGGTGTTTGCCAGCCTTGCCGAAGAGGCGAGCGAACCGGAAACCGGCTCCAGCCCCGTCCGGCGCCTGAAGGAGGATTTCGGCCTGCTGGCCCGCGATGCGCAGCTGCGCCGGTTCATCCTTGTCCGCGCCCTGCTGACCTCCACGGCGCTCGCCCCGCCCTTCATGGTGGCGCTCGGCACGGAGGCAGATGCAGCAAGTAACATGTTCGGCGGGCTCGGCCTTCTGGTCGTCGCCTCGGCGGGGGCGGGCCTGCTCAGTTCCTATGTCTGGGGACGGCTTGCCGACCGGTCGAGCCGCAAGGTTCTGATCCTGACAGGCCTCGCCGGGGCGCTCTCCCTGTTCGGCACGCTGGGCCTCAACGCGGGCGGTCTGCTTACAGCGACGGTCGGCCTGCCCGCCATGATCTTTATCCTGATGATTGCCTATCAGGGCGTGCGACTTGGGCGCTCCACTCATCTGGTCGACATGGCGACGGCGGAGACGCGCGCGGCCTACACCGCGCTATCGAACACGATCATCGGCACCGTGCTCATCCTCGGCGGGGGCTTCAGCCTTGTGGCAAGCTTTGCCGGGCTCACCGCCGTCATTGCCATCCTCGGCGCCATGAGCGCAGTTGCCGCCCTGTTTGCGCTGGGGCTGGACGAGGTCCAGTCCGGCTAGGACCTATTTCTCGAGGCACCAGCGCAGCACGGCCTTCTGGGCGTGCAGGCGGTTTTCGGCTTCGTCGAAGACAAGGCTTTGCGGACCGTCGATGACCTCGGCATCCACTTCCTCGCCCCGGTGGGCCGGCAGGCAGTGCAGGAAATAGGCGCCCTTGTTTGCCAGCTGCATCAGGTCTTCGGTGACGGCATAGGGTTCCAGGATTTCAAGGCGGCGCTCGGCATCCTTGTCGCCCATGGACACGAACGTGTCGGCGATGACGACGTCTGCGCCTGCAACGGCTTCTTCCGCCGTTTCATAGAGATCGATCTTGCCCTGCAGCTCGCGCGCAATGTCGAGATCCTCATCATCCGGTGCAAACCGGGCGGGCGTGCCGACAGCCAGCGAGAAGCCGAACTTGGCCGCCGCATGAATGAAGCTCGCGCAGACATTGTTGCCGTCGCCGACCCAGGCGATGCGTGCACCGCGCAGCTCCAGCCCGGTCTCTTCCAGCGTCTGCAGATCCGCCATGATCTGGCAGGGGTGAGACCGGTCGGTCAGGCCGTTGATGACGGGAACGGAGGAAAATTCGGCGAACGCCTCGACATCGGAGTGGTCGTTGGCGCGGATCATCACCGCATCGACATAACGTGACAGGACACGGGCCGTGTCCTCGATCGTCTCGCCCCGGCCGAGCTGCATGTCGCCGGATGTGGCCGTGATCGACGAGCCGCCCAGCTGGCGCATGGCCATGTCGAAGGAGAAGCGCGTACGGGTCGAGGATTTCTCGAAGATCATCGCCAGCGTGTGGCCTTCAAGCGGGGCGCCGTCATCGACACGGCCTTTCGGCCAGCCGGCGCGCGCTTTCTTCATGGCGTGCGCCATGTCGAGAATTTCGCGCAGCTCGACATGATCGAGATGCCAGAGATCGATGAAGTGACGGCCTGCCATGGCGTCCCCCTGTTTAAAATGAAGGGCGCGCCTTAGCCTAAATCTGCCCATACGGCTAGATGCGATCCGGATTGGCCTGGCCGCCGTATAGACAACAGGAAACCGGAGGGCACGCGATGATCCGTTCCATATTGGCCTGCGCCACCCTGCTTCTATGCGCCGCTTGCACCTCTGCGCCCAAACCTGCCGGGAGCTGGATCAGTTTTGCCACGCTTGAGCCGGGCCTGCCGACCAATCGCTACCTGGCTTGCAACCCGTCCATCTGCGAGGCGGCCGGAAATACCGGAGACGCGCTGGAATTTGCCCATCCGGCCACGGACGTGGCAGCGGCACTTCTCCGGCTTCAGCCGGGTGCCGAGCAACGGGAATTGCCGAATGGCGACATCCAGCTGCGCTATGTCGCTGTGACCCCCATTGCCCGGTTCCGGGACGATGTGGACGTTCTCATCCGGCCGACCGGTGCGGACGCTTCTCAGGTGGCGGTCTATTCCCGCTCCCGCATCGGCTTGTCAGATCTCGGCAAGAACAAGTCGCGCGTCGAGGCGCTTGCGAAACAGCTGGATGCCGAACTGGCGGGCTGATGCCCGCCGCGTCAGGCGCGCTTCAGCACACGCACAATCAGAAGCAGGACCACAGCGCCGATCGTGGCATGTAGAATGGCCGCGACAATGCCGGCGCCGAGACTGATGCCGAACGCCGGAAACAGGAAGCCGGCAACGAAGGCACCGATGATGCCGACGGCGATATTGCCAATGATGCCAAAGCCGCCGCCGCGCACGATCAGCCCGGCCAGCCAGCCGGCAACGCCGCCAACCAGCAGAAAAATGATAATCCCTTCAAGGGTCATCTGGTGTCTCCTCATGTATCGCCGGCACCGGGAACGGCCGGACTGTTAAGCGTATAACCCGCAGAAGTGTCATTCGTTCCCATCGGCAAGCCAGAACGTGGCCAGAGCGAAACGGAGACGACCTGCGACATTTTTGAGAATGACTTGCAATTAGCGCCAGCATGTGTACTTTAAATTTGTGAATGCTTCTTAATTGCAAGGAGACGTGTGATGTGTGTTCCGGTCGATGACCCTGCCATGCTGTGCTGGCTGCAAACGCAGCTGCGCGTGATCAAAGCCTGGCAGGATGAGCTGGCCAGCCGCCCCGATGCCGACCTCCGTCAGGTCGAACGGCTGGGCCACCACCGGGACTGGCTGACCGAAGAACTCGCCCGCCTCACGCCGCACAGGCAGGCGGCCTGACCCTTCCCCCCGGCGCAGCGTGGGCGGCCAGTCGTTTCCTCCCATCCTCGCGACCCGTTCGCGCTGCGCCATCCTCTCATGTCTCCACTGGCGAAGCCCTCCGGTTTGCCCTATGTGACGGGTCAATTCAGGAACCCCGCAGAGTATTGGAGGCCCAACCATCATGGACCGCGTTCTCATCATCGGTGCCGGCGCTGCCGGTTCGGTCGTCGCCCAGAAATGCGCGATGGACCGCGACACGTTCAAGCACATCACGCTCGCCTCCCGACGCATCGAAAGTTGCGAGAAAGCGGCCAAGCTTTGCAAGACGCCGATCGAGATCGCGCAGGTCGATGCCGACAATGTGCCGGAAGTCGTCGCCCTCATCGAAAAGGTGAAGCCGGACCTCCTGATCAACATGGCCCTGCCCTATCAGGACCTGCCGATCATGGATGCCTGCCTCGAAACGGGCTGCAACTATATGGACACGGCGAACTATGAGCCGCGCGATGTGGCCAAGTTCGAATACCACTGGCAGTGGGCCTATCATGACCGCTTCAAGGAGAAGGGCATCACCGCCATTCTCGGCTGCGGCTTCGACCCCGGCGTGACGAACGTCTATTGCGCCTATGCGCAGGAGCACCTGTTCGACGAGATCGAATATATCGACATCGTGGACTGCAATGCCGGCGACCATGGCAAGACGTTCGCGACGAACTTCAATCCGGAGATCAACCTCCGCGAAGTCACGCAGGACGGCAAATACTGGAAGAATGGCGAGTGGATCGAGATCCCCGCCCTCTCCATCAATTGCGACATCGACTATCCGGAAGTCGGCCCGAAGGATTCCTACCTCATCTATCACGAGGAAGAGGAAAGCCTGGTCAAGAACATCAAAGGCCTGAAACAGATCCGCTTCTGGATGACGTTCGGAAGCGAATACATCAAGCACCTTCAGGTGTTCAAATCCATTGGCCTGATCGGCCTCGAACCGATCAAGCACAAGGGCATGGACATTATCCCGATGGAGTTCCTGAAGGATCTTCTGCCGCCGCCGTCTTCCCTCGCCGAGAACTATACCGGCAAGACCAGCATCGGCGTGATTGTCCGTGGCAAGAAGGATGGCCAGCCGCTGACGAAGATGATCTACAACGTCTCCGACCATGCCGAGACGAACAAGGAAGTCTCCGCGCAGGCCGTCTCCTACACAACGGGTGTGCCGCCGGTCTCCGGCGCAGCCATGTTCTTCCGCGGTGAATGGTCCGGCAAGGGCGTGTTCAATGTCGAGCAGTTCCCGGCCAAGCCCTTCCTCGAAGACGTTGCCCAGCGCGGCCTGCCCTGGCATGTCATTGACGTGAAGCCTGGCGACCAGGACGAACTCTTCGCGGTGGAAACCTGAGCAACATGCGCGGGGCTTTCGTCGCACTCGTCGCTGCCATGGCTTTCGCGGCGTGCAGCCAGCAAGCCGCTGCACCGCAAGGGCCGCTCGTTTTCGAGAAAGCCGTCGACTATGCCGCCTTCCAGCCAATCGAGGGCTGTACGGGCGAGCGGGCAAAGCCGACCTATTACAAATGCCTCGATGCGCGTGAGCTCTACGATACGGCCGTCGCGCAGGCTGCGGAAGAAGACCGCCCCCTGATGATCGTCTGGGGGTTCGACGAATGCCCCTCCTGCATGAAGCTGGAGAAGACCGAACTCTCCGGCAGGAAGGCCTGGACGGTTGACCGCTTCCTGAAGGATGCGCTGACGCCTGCCCAGCGTGACGCCGCCCTTGCCAGTCAGGACGACTACCGCATCCTGACCCTGAAGATCGACGTCCGCCGCCCGAACGGCGCGGCGCTCGCCAAAGAGATTGGTGTGACCGACATCGCTCGATCACGCGGGTATGATCGCATCAGGACGCCCTTCATCACCCTTACCAATGCGGACACCGGCGCTCTGGTCTCGCAGGCAGAACTGAGCGAGGGCTTCCGCCCATGCACCCGCTCGGATGAATTCGTTCTCAATCTCGTCGAGGCCGGCTTCCTGCCGGAAGACCCCTCGCGCGACCGTAGAATGTGCTAAATGGAAAAAGCCATGACTTTGCCTGCCGACATCCCCACCCCCGTCTTCGTCCTGGACGTCGCCCGCCTCCGGAAGAATCTGGAGACGGCGAAGCGCGTGCGGGAAGAAGCCGGCTGCAAAGTGTTGCTGGCCACCAAGGCCTTCGCCATGCCAGCGGCCTTCCCGGTGATGACCGACTATCTGGACGGCACCACGGCCTCCGGTGAACATGAAGCCATCATGGGTCATGAGAGCTTCGGCAAGGAAGTGCATGTCTACTCCCCGGCCTATACGGAAGATGAAGTCCGCCGCCTGACGAAAATTGCCGAGCACATCTATTTCAACTCCGCCGAACAACTCGCCCGGTTTGGCGATATTGCCCGCGACGCTGGCGCGCATATCGGCCTGCGGGTGAACCCCGGCTATTCCAACGCGACGCTCGGCGGTGACCTTTACGATCCCTGCGCACCGGGCAGCCGGTTTGGCGAAGTCCCGGCGAAGCTGGACGAGGTGGACTGGTCGGGTGTCGACATCTTCCACGTCCACGCCCTTTGCGAGAGCCTGGCTGACGGCTCGGCCGGTCTGATCCAGCATGTCGCCGACAAGTTCGGGCAATATATCGAACAGGTCTCAGCCGTGAATTTCGGCGGCGGGCATTTCCTGAACAAGCCGGGTTATGATGTCGACGTGCTGATCGAAGCGATCAAAGACTTCAAGGCGCGCTTCGGTGTTGATGTGATCCTGGAGCCGGGCGCTGGCCTCGTCGTGAATACCGGTGAACTCTACGCCACAGTGCTCGCCCTGCACTGGAACGAGATGGAGCTCGCCATTCTCGACGCCTCCGCCTCCACCCACATGCCGGACGTTCTGGAAGTCCCCTACCGGCCGGACATTGTCGGCGCGGGCCAACCCGGCGAGAAGCCCTACACCTACCGCCTCGGCGGGAAAACCTGCATGACCGGCGACGTGATCGGGGATTACTCCTTCCACAAACCATTGCAGCCGGGCGACCAGCTCGTCTTCACAGACCAGATGCACTACAGCTTCGTGAAGACGAACACGTTCAACGGCACGCCGCTGGCAAACCTCGCCGTCCGCTGGGAAGACGGCCGCGTGGAGCAGGTCTCGCATTTCGGTTATGAGGAATTCCGCAGGCGGCTCGGGCGCTAGACCCTGTCGGATTGCTTAGCGCACCTGTAAAAATCCACCGGATTTCTTTCACGTAATCTTCCAGTCCTTCTGCCAGACTGCAGGGCTCGGAGGAATGCGCATGGCTGGGCGTATCGCACTCGGATGTCTTGTTCTCTGCCTGCTGGCAATCTGCCTGCTCGCACCGGCAGCCGCGAACGGCTAGCTGCCCAACTGGTTAGCTACCAAGGCGCGCCATACGGACGTCCCGGTCGTTCCCGAGTGACGGAATGCGTCCGCGGGCCTTGGCCACCTCATCGAGATCCAGTTCCGCCAGAACGATTCCCGGCGCCGCCCCATCGGCTTCCGCGATCACCTCGCCCCAGGGCGAGACGATAAGGGAGTGGCCGTAGGTTTCCCGTCCATCCTCATGCTTGCCGCCCTGCGCCGGGGCGACGACGAAACAGCCGGTCTCGATCGCCCGCGCGCGGACCAGCACGTGCCAGTGCGCCTCGCCAGTGACGCGTGTGAACGCCGCCGGAATGGTCAGGATGTCGGCGCCCGCTTGCGCCAGCTTGCGGTAAAGATGCGGGAAGCGGAGGTCGTAACAGATCGTCATGCCGATCTGGCCAAACGGCGCCTTGGCCAGTACGGCCTGTTCCCCCGGCCGGTAGGCCCGGCTCTCGCGATAATTCTGCCCGTCGCCAACCTCCACATCGAACATGTGGATCTTGTCGTATCGCGCGATCACGCCGCCGTCCGGCCCGATCAGGAAGGACCGGTTGGCGAAGCGCTCCTCGCTCTCCAGCGTTACCGCCAGTGAGCCGATCAGCAGTGTCACCCCCAGTTCCACCGCCAGCGCCTGGAAGGCATGCAGGGGAATATCATCCTGTTCCACGATCTTCGGCCGCGCCATGCCGGGGCGGATGTCCAGCAGGTTCGTCATTTCAGGCGTTGCGATAAACTTCGCGCCCTTCCCGGCTGCCTCCCGGATAAGGGCGGAGGCCGCCGCAATATTCGGGGCGACTTCCACGCCGGAACGCATCTGGACACAGGCAGCAGTGATCTTGGTCATGTCCTGATCTTAACGCCGCAAATCTCCGGCGCCAGCACGCATCTTCAACCACCCGCGCCGGGCAGCAGGTCTTCCAGAAAATAGGCAGACAAGGCGTTGCGTCCGGCAAGGCTGCTCTTGCGATACACTGCACGCGCCTGCTCGCGCACGGTGCGCTCGCTGGTCTCACGAAGATCAGCGATCTCCTGCAGGGAGAGGCCTTTCAACAGCAACAGGCCGACATCCGATTCGGCGTCCGTCAGGCCCCAGGCCGAGAACTGCCGCGCAATGGCCACGCCGAGCCCCTGCACCAGCTCCCGATTCTCCTCTTGCCAGCGTCCGGCATCCTGGCGCGCATCGGCCAGGGCCCGGCGAAGGCGGCCAAGACGCCACAGCATGGCGCCCAGCCCAAACGATGCGGCGACCAGAACGACCAGTTCTGCCGCGAGGTGCCCCGCCCCGGCGCCTTCCCCACTGTCGGTGATCAGGTCTGCCCCGATGAACAGGGCAATCGTGCCAAACAGCACGGCAACGCCCAAAAGGCCTCTGCGTCCGGATACGTCATCTGACATACGTCCTTCTCGCCCATCCCGCCGCCAAAGGGAATGCGTCATGTGACGGATGGACCGCGCAGCGTCCAGGGCGCCATCTCCCAGCCAAGCCAGCAGGTAGCGCCGGAGACAATGACATGAGCCAGATCAAGACCCCCACCCGCCCGGTATGGGACCCCCTAATCCGTATTGGGCACTGGACTCTCGTGATTGCCTTCTTCACGGCCTACCTGTCTGGCGACGATCGTTTCAACATCCACAAATGGGCCGGCTATGTCGTGGCGGCCTATGTGCTGGTCCGAATCGTCTGGGGCATCATCGGCAGCCGCCATGCCCGGTTTACAGATTTCGTGCGCGGGCCGGGGGCTGTCTTCGGGTATCTGCGCGGCCTCATGACCGGCAAAGTGAAAGACTATGCCGGCCACAATCCCGCAGGCGGCGCCATGGTCGTCGCTCTCCTGTTCAGCCTTCTCGTCACAACCGGATCCGGCATGGCGCTCTATGCCGTGGAGGACGATGCGGGCCCGCTTGCCGGGATCGTGACAGAGGAGACCTTTGCCCCACTCGCCGCAACATTCGGCGAGAATGAAGAGGGTGAAGAAGAGGAACATGAGCGCCGCGGCGGACATGAAGAATCGGCCTCCGAGGAATTGCTCGAAGGCGTGCACAAGGCGTTCGTATACATCACGCTCGCGCTCGTCGGCCTGCACCTCGCCGGCGTGGTCGCCTCAAGCCTCGTCCACAAGGAAAACCTCGCCCGTGCCATGGTGACTGGCCGCAAGAAAGCGCCCGGGGAGTCCTGACCCTCACGCGCCCGGACGGGGCAGACACATCAGCTGGGACGAACCGCTGACCAGCAGCTGTCCCGACGCGTCCCGGATCTCTCCATCGGTTGCCATCAACCCGTTCCCTGCCACTGGCGCGCGCACCCGCATATGCAACCAGTCGGCATGGCTGGTCGGGCGGTGGAAGCGGTAGTGATAGTCAATGTTCGGGGCGATCCAGGGCGATGGGCCATCCGTCGGATGAGCGGGATACTGGGCCAGCCAGCCGAAGGCATCCATCAGAATGATCGCCCGCCCGGCATCGGTGAACACATCGTCTGACACCGGGCGCGGCGTGAAACGGTAGAACCCTGTCAGCTCCGGGTCGCGGGCGGCCTCCCCCTTGTGCGGTGTCCCGCGGATCGGGCGCTGTTCGAAATGGTCAAAGAATGGATGCGAGGGCTCGTCCGGATACTGTTCTTCGAAACCCGGCACGGTTTCCGGGTCCGGCAGCGCCTCCTGCGTGTCATCATGTTCCAGACCGGGCAGCGTGTCCGGCACGGTCCACACATGGCAAAGCAGCAACGTCTTGCCGTCCTGCACCAGTTCTGCCCTCAGCAGCTCGCTGCGCTTGCCGGCCTTCACAGTCTCTACGTGAACCTCCGCCGGGGCATATTTGCCCATGCGAAGAAAATGGCAGGTCATGCTGGCTGGCCTCGGAAGATCGCTCGCCTCCCCCGCCGCCCGCAAAGCCAGCGCCGTAATGAATCCGCCCGCCGGACTCCACAGGCCCCAGCTTTCCGGCAATTCGACAGACCAGCGTCCCGCCTCCAACGGCTCAAGCCGCGTGGCCTGCTCAAAATCCTGCACCTGTTCCATTTTCCCTCCCTGACCGGTGACCCGGCCTTCAGGAGAGTTTAGCAGCGCCTTCCGCGACAAGAACCCCCTGAGGGAGATTTCCCGTCAATCTTCGTGGGAATTTATCCAGTCTGTCGCGGCCTGCAATGCACGGTCCGGCCCGGCGCCATTGTCCGCGAGGACTTCATGCGGCGGGTGCCACGCTTCGCGCGGCGTGCCATCGATATGAGCCAGAGCATAGGTCGGGATACGGATCGCCAAGCCGGATGCGTCCAGCGTGAAGGACTCCACACCGCCGGCCAGCCCTGCCATGCGGCTGCCGAACACCTCGCCGCGCCGCAAACCGTCGAGACCGACGGCCATGCCTTCCCCCATACTGCCCGTCCAGTGACCGACGAGAACGGCCAGCGGGCCTTGTGCCGTCCAGTCATCACGCGGAGACACGGTCTTCTGCCACTCCGGCGCATCCATCGGTCGGATCAGTTGGTAGGCCCCTGTTTCGTCTATGAAGCGGCCCATCACGGGCTCGGCGACATCTGTGTTCCCGCCACCGGGTGTATCGCGCAGATCCAGAACCCAGCCGCGTGCACCGCGAAGCGTCTCCATTGCGTCATCGAACGCGGCAACCGTGTCGTCTTCGTCCAGCGAATTGTTGAACCGGACATAGCCGATCTGTCCGGGCAGCATGCGGGCCGTGACCGGGCCTTCCGGCGGTTGCGCCGCGGTGTCCAGCGAGAGGGTCATCTCCTGTCCTTCCCGCAGAACAGTGACCGTATGCGGACGATTGCGGTATCCCGCTGCGGCGGCCAGCTCGGCCCAGCGCCGCTGCGCGTTTGCCGCCTGCACACCGGAAGGCTGCAGGCGCTCCGCGATCGCGGTTTCCAGCGGTTGGCCATCCACGGCGATGACCCGGTCCCAGACCTGCAGGCCTGCCATGGCCGCCGCGCTGCCGGCCCGCACGCCGGTCACCTGCCCGTCTTCAAGCCAGTAATCATTCCCGGACGGCACAAGGCGCGGCGACTGGCCGGAATTGGCCCCGAAGGAAACATGCGCATCGTACAGTGTGTCGGTCAGGTCCTCCAGCACGCGCAGGCGCTCCGGCCCTGTGCTGGCGGTGGCCGCACGCGCAGGCAGCTCTGCACAGGCGGTATCCCAGGCGGCCGCTTTGCCGTCCAGATAGACATAATTCTCCCGCACGAGCGCGCACAGCTGCGCCCCGTCGGCGATCAGGCCTTCCTGCGCCGGGGTCAGCGGCGCAGTCGGCACAGGCTGGGTTGTGCAGGCCCCGAGGACGATCAGCAGGAGCCCTGCAATCGGCCGGATCAGATCTCCCATTCGGAGATCGCTTCGTCCATCACGCGCGTCGCTTCGCGGACGTTCTCGTCCGTGATCACCAGCGGCGGCGCGAGGCGCAGGACATTGTTGCCCGCGACACCGACCAGCAGGTTCTTGTCGCGGCAGACACCCTGCAGGCTTTTCGGATCAGCCTTCATCTTCAGGCCGGTCAGCAGGCCCTTGCCGGTGACGGCTTCGACCTTGTCCGGGTGGCTGTCGGCGATGCTCTTCAGGCTTTGCGCCACCGTGCTGGAAACGCGGCGCACCTCGGCCAGGAAGTCCTCATCGGAGATGATGTCCCAGACGACATTGCCGACGGCCATGGCCAGCGGGTTGCCGCCATAGGTGGAGCCATGGCTGCCCGGCTGCATATGCTCGCCGCAGGCTTCGGTCGTCAGGCAGGCGCCGAACGGGAAACCGCCGCCAATGCCCTTGGCCGAGCACAGAATGTCCGGCGCCGCGCCTTCGGCCCATTCATGGGCGAACAGCTTGCCGGTCCGGCCCATGCCGCACTGGACTTCGTCATAGATCACCAGCACGCCGTGTTCGTCGCAAAGCTCGCGGAGGCCTTTCAGGCACTGTTCCGGCATGGCGCGAACGCCGCCTTCCCCCTGCACGGGCTCGACCAGGACCGCTGCAGCAGTCGGGCGGGCCACAGCTTCTTTCAGGGCTTCGTGGTCACCCCATTCGAGATGCACGAAGCCAGGCAGCGCCGGGCCGAAGCCTTCGAGGTATTTCGGATTGCCACCGGCATTGATCGCACCGATGGAGCGGCCATGGAAAGCACCGGTGAAGGTGATGATGTCGATGCGGTCTTCATGGCCATTGGCCCACTGATACTTGCGGGCCGACTTGATGGCGCATTCGATCGCTTCGGTGCCGGAGTTGGTGAAGAAGACGCGGTCAGCAAACGTGTCGCGGCAGATCTTGTCGGCCAGCTCTTCCGCCCCGCGCACACGGAACATGTTCGATGTGTGCCACAGCTTGCCCGCCTGCTCGCGCAGGGCGTCCACCATGGCCGGGTGCGAATGGCCAAGCGCGTTGACCGCGATGCCGGCGATGAAGTCCAGATATCGCGTACCGTCTTCAGTGAAGAGGTAGACGCCCTCCCCTTTTTCAAAGACCTGCTCCGGCGGCCGGTAGACCGGCATGATATGCTGGCGGGGATCGCTCATCTTTTGCCCTTCCGATGTCGCGAGGATTTCTCTCAGGGCGCCACGCATGACGGGGGGCTGACCGGAAGTCAACACACCGCAGGCGGGGACATGTGACAGAGGCCACGATTCGCGCTTTAGTGCGGGCGAAGTGAATGGGAGTGAGAGGATGAAACCGCTTGCTGGCCTGGCCGCCGGGCTTGGTCTGGTCGTGCTGCCCGCAGCCGCCCAGGACAGCCCCCAGCGTCTGTCTCCCCCGCTCAATGTGGTCCAGTCCCGCACCGCTGCACCAGCCGCGGACGGCTCTGAAATGACCCAGCGTCAAACCATGGTGATCGAGGAAGACGGCACTGTCCGCTTCCTGACGCCGGTCGAAGCGGCGGAGCTGTTCGTCTCCCCCGACCAGGCCAGCGCGGTCAATGTCGAGCTGGACCAGCCGGCCGACGCACCGGATTCGCTGAAGATCGAAGTCTCAGGCGCGGAAATCAGCGAAACGCACACACCCGATGGCCAGACACGCATCCTGCGGGTCATCCCCGAGGATGGCAGCCCGAGCTGGTTGATTACAATTACAAAAGATTAATCGAAAAACGATAATAGTACTTGACGATAAACGATAAGTGCTTATTGTTATTCATGAAGCCGGGCGGGACGGATGTGATGTCCAAACGCCCCCTACCTCACCTGAGCCGTTGCTTCGGACTGCCCGGTTTCCACACCCCTGATTTCCTGATTACCCCCTGAACGGAAAGAGGCGCAGACCCTTGGTCCGCGCCTCCCACCGTTTGCAGCGTTTCCTCCCAGAAACTTGCTGGGACATAAGGCCGCGCTTTTGCGGATGTGTCAAGAATGTGTCCTAGATTTTTTCTATTAATTCCTTGGGTTTAATTGCTGCACCTGCGAACAAAACCTCAAGACTGGCCTTCGCTTCAGGTGACCATACGGCACCCGGCGACACGGCAAAGACGGCCTCACTTTTCAGGATCAGCCCGTCCGACAGGATTTTCAGCCCGTTGGCTTTCAACGTCGCCCCGGTGGAGGTGATGTCGACAATCACATCGGCCGAACCTGTCGTTGGGGCAGCTTCCGTGGCCCCAGCGCTCTCGACGAGCCGGTATTCCCCGACAGACCGGGCCGCGAAGAAGCGGCGCGTGAGGCGCATATATTTCGTCGCGACCCGCAGGCGGCGATGGTGCGCCTTGCGGAACGCCGCCCCAGCCGCTTCCAGGTCCGACATCGTGTCCACATCGACCCAGGCCTGCGGCACGGCGACGATCACATCCGCCCCGCCAAAGCCCAGCCGTTTCACCACTTCGAAATCGCTCTCCCCGACGGGGGCGAGGTCATGCAGCAGATCTTCACCGGTGACCCCGGCATGCAGGCTGCCATCGACGAGGCCCTGTGCAATCTCCCGCGCGGACAGTAGCCGCATCTCGACATCGCCCAGGCCTTCGATTTCCGCCTGATAGCCGCGTTCGCCGCCAATCTGGGTAACCGGGAAGCCGGCCGATGCCAGCCAGGCTTCAGACTTTTCCTTCAGCCGCCCCTTGGACGGGATCGCCAGTGACAGACGGGTCATGCACCCCTCCTTTTTGCACGCAGCACACGGTCGGGCCGGACCACGCCGCCGATCGCGGTTGCATCCGCCTTGCCGTTCGAGAGCCCGGAAACAAGGCCATCATAACGGCCGCCTGATGCAATCGGCTGGCTCTCTGCGAGGTTGGCGCCCAGCGTCTCGAACAGGAAGCCATCATAATAGGTGAAGCGCCGCCCGAAGCCGGAACGGAACCGGCAGATGGCTTTCACTTCCGGCAGCAATTCGCGGATCAGTTCCATTCGCCGGGCGACACGGTCGATCGCACTTGAGGTGCGTGACAGGCTGTATTTTACAGCGATTGCGTCCAGCTGGTCTGCTGCTTCAGCTGCCGTGCAGTTGACCGCCGCCAGCGCACCGATCACTTCACGCACCTTGTCCGGCACACCGCCGGCCGCCAGCGCCGCCGCCCGCGCGCGCAGGCCCGCAATGATTTCCGGAACGCTCCGTGTTCCGATCAGCGGAATGCCTCGCTCGGCCAGCGCCGCGCGGAAGGCCGTTTCGGCTTCCTCCGGCGTCGCCGCTTCCAGCGTCGGCACAAGGTCTGCCTCGATCGGCGCGGGGGACGCTTCGACCAGCGCCCGCACGCCGCCTTCCTGGCGGAAGGCCCGCTTCAGCAGGTCCGCCGTCACCCGCGGCAGGCCGAGGGCATCGAT
The DNA here is from genome assembly GCF_963675305.1 of uncultured Hyphomonas sp. Classification (NCBI taxonomy): domain Bacteria; kingdom Pseudomonadati; phylum Pseudomonadota; class Alphaproteobacteria; order Hyphomonadales; family Hyphomonadaceae; genus Hyphomonas; species uncultured Hyphomonas sp. Next base: position 2,835,279 of record NZ_OY776147.1, read on the forward strand.
GAAGGCCGGGAAGATGGCAAGGTCGCCCGTCGCGATCCCCGCCGGAACGACATCGCAGGCCCGGACGGCTTCATGCACCAGCGCGAAGGCCTCGGCATCTTCGGTGGGATCGGACTCCCGGCCGAAGCGCTCAAAGCCGACCTGGGTAAATTCCATCGGGTCGCCATCGGCCGCAGGCAGGCGGAACGCCTCGGCGGCATAGCAATACGCCTTGGGGCCATTGGTGCCACTGGCGAGCCGCTCGGCTTCCAGCCCAGCCACCGGCAGGGTCAGGTCCGGCCGCATGACCATTTCATTGCCGCGATGATCCGTGAACACGCAAAGCCGCGCGCGGACCGCTTCGCCCGACAGTTCCAGCGGAATGTCCGACGGCAGGATAAAGGCCGGATTCACCGGCTCGGCACCGGAGGCCTCGAACCGGGACCGGGCCGCCTTCACCACAGCTGCATGTGTCATGCCTGGGCCTCGACGATGCGGCGGACTGCTTCAACCATGTCCGAGCGCGGCACTTCGATCTGGCCGGGGCGGGCTTCGCGGTATTCCTCATTGGACTTGATGGCCTTCGCTTTCAGCGCGCCCATTTCAAGATCCTTGATGGTGACCGTGCCCTTGGCGAGTTCATCCTCACCCACCATGACCGCAACAGGGGAATTGCGCCGGTCGGCATATTTCATCTGTTTGCCCATATTGTTCGCCCCGCCCATATAGGCTTCGGCGCGCAGGCCCGCCTTGCGCAACTCCGCGGCAATGGACAGCGCGATGGCCGGATTGTCCCGGTCGAGATTGAGCACGACGACCGGGCCGTCGAGCTTCGCCGTTTCGCCCATGATCTGCATCGCGGCAGCAAGGCGTGAGATACCGATGGAAAAGCCCGTGGCCGGAACGCTTTGCCCGGTGAAACGCGCGACGAGATCGTCATAGCGTCCGCCGCCACCGATGGAGCCGATACGGTAGGTCTTGCCGTCTTCGCCGGTCACTTCGCGCAGCAGCTCTGCCTCATAGACAGGGCCAGTATAGTATTCGAGCCCGCGCACGACCGACGGGTCGATCAACACATCGCTTTCGGGCGCGCCAAGTCCTTCAAGGGCGCTGGCAATGGCTTCGAGTTCGGCGAGCCCGGCCTTGCCCTGCTCGCTGTCTCCCGCGGCTTTGGCGAGGTTGGCGAGCGTGGCTTCGCGCGTCCCGGCGCCGGCTTCCGCGAAGGCGAGGACGCGTTTGACCTCTTCAGGCCCGAGCCCTGCGCCTTTGGTATAGTCGCCGCTCTCATCAAGGCGCCCTTCCCCGAGCAGGTCGGCCACGCCGCCCGCACCGAGCCGATCGAGCTTGTCGAGCGCGCGCAGGATGGCGAGTCGCGTCTCCTGGCTCTCGGCGCCGACGGCGTCCAGCACGCCGTTCAGAAGCCGGCGCGTGTTCACCCGGATTGCAAACTCACCCGACTGCATGCCGACCGCCCGCAGCGCTTCGGCGCCCATGGCGATCATTTCCGCATCGGCATGGAAGCCCGGCGCCCCCACTGTATCGGCATCGCACTGCCAGAATTCCCGGAAGCGGCCGGGGCCCGGTTTCTCGTTGCGCCAGACTGGCCCGGCCGCATAGCGCCGGAACGGGCGGCCAAGGTCCTGGCCGGCTTCAGCGACAAAGCGGGCGAGCGGCGCTGTCAGGTCGTAACGCAGGGCGATCCATTGCTCGTCATCATCCTGCAGGGCGAACACGCCTTCATTCGGTCGGTCGGTATCGGGCAGGAACTTGCCAAGCGCGTCGACATACTCAAAGGCGCCGGTTTCGAGGTGCTCAAAGCCCCACTGGCGATAGACGCCGGTAATGGTTTCCACGAGCCGTGCCTGTGCATGCAGGAGGCCCTCGCGCTTGTCGGGAAAGCCGCGCGGCTTGCGGGCAAGCTGCTTGCCGGAGAGAGGCTTGCTGTCTTTGTCACTCATGGGTCGCTCTTGGTCCTGTTTGCGCACCGCATAGTCGGTGCTGGTCCGGATTGGAAGGCGACACGTCAACATCAGGCACGCCCCGGCTGTGGCCTGCCTCGTCTGGTCTGGTTCTTGGGGGAACACTTTAGCAGAGGCGCAGCCGGACCGGTTCGCGCCTCATCGGCGCGTCACGAATGGTGATGATGGTGGTGCAGTGCTGTGTTCATTACGAAAAGGCCGATACGGGGGCGGCCCGGCAAAGTCAACCGAAAGCTCAGGCGCCTTCGGTCTGACGCGTAAACGGCTTTTGCTGCCCGTCCCGGCGCTCGATCACCTTGAAAATGCCCGTGCCCCGCATCAGCAGCTTGTCGCCTGCCCAGATCTTGCCTTCGACGGTGAAGACATCGTCCTGCCGGCCGATCACATGGCCCTTGCCTTCGACGAAGCTGCCCATGCTGGCGCCGGAGAGGAAGTCGCACATCAGGCGGACGGTCACCCACCAGGTGTCGTCGTCCTTCTCCACCGCCGCGCCCCAGGCCATGTCGGCAAAGGTCATCAGCATGCCGCCATGGGCGTTCATCATGCCGTTGGTATGGTGCTCCTCGACGCGGAAGGCGCGGGTCAGGCCCGTCTCGTCGCGCTTCTCGAACAGCGGGCCGACCTGGCGGCCGAAGCCCCGGTGCCAGGGCAGCATCTGGTAGCCTTCCGGCAGGTCGAATGTCTGGTTGCGTGAAAGATCGTCAGTCATGGCGCCCGCTTAACGCTGTCCGGCGCGATTTGCCAGCCCTCTCCCGACGCAGGGTCCTAACGCAGGGCCGACTACACCGCCAGGGAGATAAGATTGATGAACAAGTGCGCCATGATCGGCAGGAACAGCCCGCCGCTGGCCACGCGCAACAGGCCGAGCACGAGGCCATAGACGAGCACCATCAGAATGCCGATCCAGCCATACTGGAAATGTTGGAGCGCAAAGATCACCGCCGCCAGGCCCGAAGCGTTCAGCGGCGTCCAGCCCCGTTCCAGCAGCACGCCCATGAACAGGCCGCGATAGATGAATTCTTCCGCAAAAGGCGCGACCAGCACGATGGTGAACAGGAGTTCGGCGCGAGACGCGGCATGCAACTGGCTGACGAAGCTCTCGCTGACACTCAACCCCTGTGATCCGAACACCGCCGCCAGCAGGCCTGAGAGGAACGTCGTCAGGGCCACGGTCACCATGGCGGCTGCCGCTGCGATGCCAACGACGACCAGGTTCATGTCGCCCGGTTCCGCCACTTCCCAGGCCACACCGCGCATGTTCAGATAGGCATAGATCACCATCACGGTCAGCACATTGGCGAGGCCTGCGAGGGTGATGAGCGAGATGCCCGGCATCAGGCTGTTGACCAGAATGGCCGGCACGATGACCAGGAACTGATAGGCGACGGCCACAAAAACCGCCGTCCAGATCATCGAGCGAAGCCTGGTCAATTGTGTCGCCCGTCCCTGCTGAAGGCCAAGAAGTCCGGAATCCGTAGAACTCCCGGCCGGGCGGATCAAGCATTCCCGGAACACAATTGCGCCAGACAAGCGGAAACCGCCGGCGCGAACCGGCGGCTTCTGAAATTGTTGAGGTGCCCTATTCGCGGAAGTTCAGTTCCTGCAGCAGGCTGGTGCCGGTGATTTCCCGGAATTCTGCCCGGTCGGCATTTTCCGAGGCAAGCTGTTCGGTCGTGGCCTCGGCCCATTCCCGGAAGGCATCATATTGCGCTTCGGATTCCGGACCGCTCGGGATCTTCTCCATGATGGTCACGAGATAAAGGTCCGGCTCGCCAGCCCGGTTATAGTAATTGCCGAAGACCATATAGTCCTTGATCCAACCCTGCGATTTGGCGAACTCCTGCGAGGCGCGCCAGCGGTCTGCCAGATGGTTGGCATAGTAAAGGCCGCCGCCGGGCTTGATGTCGACGCCAGTGATTTCCCAGAAGTCGCCGCTGACCAGCGGATATCCGTCATCGGCCGGAGCGGCTTCAGCTGCCGGCTCCTGCGCGGTCGCGCTGGTGATACAGCCGGCCAGCACGACGGTGAGCGCCACGCCGGAGATTCTCAGTGATTGGATCAAACGCATTATTTCCTCCCTCATTTCTTATTCGATATAGTTAACACAAATTAACTATTTCTCCTATCGCTTGTTTTTTGGGATGATTTTCGCGTCTTTCCTTTCAACCTGAAAAATAATTCGAACCTTAGATACAGGTCCGCTCAAGCCCGCCTAAAGCTCGATCATGTCGAAGTCGGATTTCGGCGTGCCGCACAGCGGGCAGACCCAGTCGTCCGGAATGTCGGCCCAACGCGTTCCGGCCGCCAGCCCCTCGCCCGGATCCCCGTGCTCTTCTTCATAGATGTAGCCGCAGGTACGGCACTGCCAGACCTTGTAGGGCGCGTCGCTCATTGCTTCTTCCTCCTCAGACCGGTGCCAGCCGCGCACGCAGCGACTGGACCAGCGCATCCCGGATGGGCGCGATCTCCGTATCCGGATCAATCATGTTCTGGATGCGGATGCCGATCAGCGCGCAGCCGGCCATCAGCGCGGTCGCGTCGGCATCGGCATCCTTGCGGATACTGCCCTCGGCCTGTCCGCGCTCGATGATCTTCCGGATCAGCACGCGTTCCAGCTCGTGCGACTCGGCAAAGGCCGCGCGGGTTTCCAGCCGGTCGGCCACCGCCGCCGCCAGCAGCATGTAGTAGGCCTTGTCCTCTTCCCGCCCGTCCAACGCCTGGCAGTGCAGATCGACAAAGGCGCAGAGGGCCGATAGGCCGTCCATCCGTTCTACATGGGCCGCCGCCAGCGCCTCGCGCTGCCAGTCGTGAAGCGCAGCGATGAGGCTGCGGATCAGCCCGTCCTTGGACCCGAAGCGCTGGGTGACGAGACCGCGGGAATAGCCCGCCTCCTTGCCGATGGCATCGAACGTCGCCGCGGCCACCCCCTTCTCGGAAACGACGCGCATGGTGGCTTCGAGCAATTCCTGCTCGGACCGCTCACGCCGCTCGGCCTGGGTCATCCGCCCCGCATTGGCGGACGCGGTAGAATCTGTGGTGGGGGCTGTCTTCGTATCCGACATGAGTCTGCCTTACATATTTGTTGGCCGTATAGCAAGTATATGCTAAACCGCCTCTTGACTGGGGGCCGCCAATCGCTCCCGCACCGGAGGAACGCATGACCATACCCGCCAATATCGCCGAAGCCGTTGTCGATCCCAAGGCCTATGCCGACTGGGACCGTTCGCACGAAGCCTTTGCCTGGCTGCGCAAGAACGCGCCGCTGGATGTCGCCGAAATCGAAGGCTTCGATCCGTTCTGGGTGGTCAGCAAACATGCCGACATCCAGGCCATCGAGAAGCAGAACGACCTCTTCCATAATGAAGACCGTTCCGCGACGCTGACCAATATCGAGACCGACAAGAAAGTCCGCGAGATGATGGGCGGCTCGCCGAACCTGCTGCGCTCCCTCGTCCAGATGGATAATCCGGACCACATGCAGTACCGCCGCCTGACGCAGGCCTGGTTCATGCCGCAGAACCTCCGCAAGCTGGAAGACCGCATCCGCGAGATCGCCCGCGGCTTCATCGACAAGATGGCCGACAAGGGCACCGAATGCGACTTCGCCCGCGATGTGGCTTTCCTCTATCCGCTGCACGTCATCATGGAAGTGCTGGGCGTGCCGGAGATTGACGAGCCGCGCATGCTGAAGCTGACACAGGAATTGTTCGGCGCGCAGGATCCGGAAGTGAACCGCTCGGGCGCCGAAGTCACCGACTCCGATACCGGCCTCGCCAACATCCAGGCCACGGTCGCAGACTTCTTCACCTATTTCGTGGAGATGACCGAGGACCGCCGCAAGAATCCGCGCGAAGACCTCGCCAGCGTGATCGCCAATGGCGAAGTCTATGGCAAGCCGCTCGGCCACCTCGAAGCCATGTCTTATTATATCATCGCCGCAACGGCCGGGCATGACACGACGTCCAACACGACCGGCGGCGCGCTCTGGGCCCTTGCCGAGAACCAGGACCAGTTCCGCAAGCTGAAGGACGACCTCTCGCTGATCCCGTCCATGGTGGAAGAATCCATCCGCTGGGAAACCCCGGTGAAGCACTTCATGCGCACCGCCACGGCAGACACGGAAGTTGCCGGCAAGCAGATCAAGAAGAATGACTGGCTGTTCCTGGCCTACCCGTCCGGCAACCGCGACGAGGACGTGTTCGACGATCCTTACAGCTTCAAGATCGACCGGTCTCCGAACAAGCATGTCGCCTTCGGCTATGGCGCGCATGTCTGCCTCGGCCAGCACCTCGGCCGGATGGAAATGCGTATCCTGTGGGAAGAGCTGCTGCCGCGCCTCCAGTCTGTCGAGCTGAACGGCAAACCGACGCGGGTCCAGGCAAACTTTGTGAGCGGGCCGAAGTCGATCCCGATCAAGTTCAAGATGAACTAAAGCCCTCGCCCCACACGCTTCAGTTCAGGCCGACCGCTTCGAGCGCGTCGGCCTGTCTTTTTGAGACTGCCTCCACCGAGAAGCCCTCAAGGCTTTCCTCGAACAGGCGGCAATAGTTCAGCTCCGCCCCGAGACGCAGGTAAGCGGCACCGAGGCCGATGGCGGCGCGGTCCATGAAGACGAATTCGCGCGGGATCTTCACCGGGCCCTTTTCCTTCAGCAGCTTGCGCACGGCGAAGGCTTCCTTGCGGCCATACTCGCCCGCGGTCACCCCGTCCGCGACGCTGCGCACGCGGTCGTCCAGCAACGGGCCATAGATGAAGCGCGCCCAGATGTTCAGCACTTCGACGAGATCTTTCGACAGGCCGTCAAAGCCCCATTTCTCATAGGCCGCATAGGTGGCATCGAAATCATCCTTCTGGAGGGCGCGATAAAGGTCGACCACGCCTTCCACGAAGACTGGCGGGAAAATGCGGATACAGCCGAAGTCGAGCAGGTTGAGGCCCGTCCCCTCCCCGGTGACCTGGTAATTGCCGAGGTGCGGGTCGCCATGGATCACCGCATAGGTGTTCATCGGCCCCCACCAGGTCCAGAACAGCATTTCGGCGATATGGTTGCGCGTCTCCTGGGGCGCGTCCTCGAAGGCGGTGAGGCGCTGGCCGGTCAGCCAGGTCATGGTCAGGAGGCGCGGCGTGGAGAGATCGGCCACGGGCTCCGGAACTTCGACGAACTCCTTGTCCGCCAGCATGCGCGCATAGAGCGCCATATGTTTTGCCTCGCGGGCATAATCGAGTTCCTCACGCAGGCGGTCGGTGATCTCCTCCACCATGGCGGTCGGGTCGATCGAGCCGTCCATCCGCTTGAAGAGGCCGAGCACCGTCTTCAGCTGGCCGACATCGCTTTCCACGGCGCTCGCCATGTCCGGATATTGCAGCTTGCAGGCGACCTTGCGGCCATCATGCAGCGTCGCGGCATGGACCTGGCCGAGGGAGGCGGCGTGAGAGGCCTCATGTCCGAAGTCCGCGAACCGGCCCTGCCAGTCCGCGCCCAGCTCTGCCCGCATGCGGCGGCGCACGAAGGGCCAGCCCATGGCCGGGGCCTCGGCCTGCAGCTGCGCGAACTCGGCGGCGTACTTCTCGGGCAACAGGTCCGGCACGGTGGACAGCATCTGCGCCACCTTCATCAGCGGGCCTTTTGACTTGCCGAGGGCCGCCGCCAGCGCCTTGGCGATCTTCTCATCGCCCTGATCACCGCCAAACAGGCTCTGCGCCGCAAAGGTCAGCCCCGCGCCGGACAGGTTCGCGCCGACCCTTGCAGTCCGGCTGAGGCGCCCTGCGAGGCGGTTGCGTTCGGGATCTTGTGTCGGGTCGGATGTGTCGCTCATGTCTCTCATATAGAGTGTACGCACGAGGCTGGCACAGGGTTTGCGCCGCCGCAGGCCAGAATACAGGCGGAAGTCACTTTCTGACTCCATGGGGTGACAAGCCCATCCGGCGGCGTTATAGCGCCCGCCTCGAATTCATGACCGGCCCGTAATGCCAGGTTAACCACAAGAGGTACCCGCCGGTACGCCCGGCCCTGCCAATCCCTTCTTAACCAAGACCCCCTCATATTGGGCCCTTGCGCTGCCCGGCAGGCAGCGCGCGGCCACAGAAAGGATACCCTTTCCAATGCCCTACGAGACCCTGCTGACCGAGTTTGACGAGGATACCGGCGTTGCCGTGATCCAGATGAACCGCCCGGAGGCGCTGAACGCGCTGTCCGAAGCCATGATGAACGACCTGACCAGCGCGCTCGACCGCTGCGACAAGGAAGACAAGGTCGGCTGTGTCATCCTGACCGGCTCCAAAAAGGCCTTTTCCGGCGGCGCCGACATCAAGGAAATCAAGGACAAGACCTATCCGGAGTCCTATTATGAGGACTTCATCTCCCGGAACTGGGAACGGACGGCCCGCCTGCGCAAGCCGATTATCGCTGCTGTGGCGGGCTATGCCGTTGGCGGGGGCTGTGAGCTCGCCCTGATGTGCGACATCATCCTGGCGGCCGACAATGCGAAATTCGGCCAGCCGGAAGTGCGCCTCGGCGTGATGCCCGGCGCCGGCGGCACGCAGCGCCTCGCCCGCGCCATCGGCAAGTCGAAGACGATGGAACTCTGCCTCACCGGCCGCCTGATGGACGCCGCCGAAGCCGAGCGCTTCGGCCTGGTCAGCCGCGTGGTCAAAGCCGAGGACCTGATGGACGAGACCCGCAGCCTCGCCCGCACCATTGCCTCCATGCCGATGGCCGGGGCGATGATGACCAAGGAAGCCGTCAACTATGCCTATGAGACCCCGCTCTCGCAGGGCATCCAGTTCGAGCGGCGCCTGTTCCAGTCCCTCTTTTCGACCGCCGACCAGAAAGAGGGCATGGAGGCCTATATAGAGAAACGCTCGGCGCACTTCCGCGATAAATAGGACAAGCAGGCAGGCAGGTGCATTTTTCCCGCTTCAGACGGGACTCTCCGGTTGACGCCAAACCGGCCTTTATGTATCTCCGCGCCTTCAGCCTGAGGGTCGCCCCTCGGGCAACAGGAGTTTGATATGGCTAATACCCGTTCCGCCAAGAAAATGGTCCGCAAGATCGAGCGGCGCACCGAGGTCAACAAGGCCCGGCGTTCGCGCGTGCGCACATTCGTCCGTCAGGTCGAAGAAGCCATTGCCTCGGGCGACAAGACCGCTGCCGCAGATGCGCTCAAGGCTGCCCAGCCGGAGCTGATGCGTGCCGTCACCAAAGGCGTCATGCACAAGAACACCTCTGCGCGCAAAGTCTCGCGCCTGGCTGCCCGTGTGAAGTCGATGGCCTGAGGCCAGACGCTCTACAAATTCGGGCCGGACCACCGGCAAGAAACAAGACCCGCCCGGCGCCTCGCCCGGCGGGTTTTTTCTTGCCGGGGATTTGCGTTTGGTCTTAAATTTCCGTGCGCCCAATTCATGGCCAGCAACTGCCCGATTGAGTGTCACAGATATGATCGAACAACCTACAGAAATGCAATTTTGCAGGCCTCGCCCCTGCCTCCCCCGCACGAATGCGTACTCACACGAAGGTCTGAAACCGTTCCAAAATATTTCCTGTTTTTGATGCGAATTTCACAGCCAATATCGTCCAATGCGTGTTGACAGAACAAAAGTGAACTTTAGTGCGCAAAAGCTCACTTCAAAAAAAATACATGCTTTGCAGGAAGCAAAAAACCATTGAGCCATATAGGTTTTTTTCGCCTCACAAGGGTACTGTGGAAAGAGTCAACACGCCAATCACGGCTCTCGGGAAAAAGATGCACTTGTCTTTGAAACCGCCCGTCGGTACCTTGAGTTTACCAACGATAAACATCCCTGTACGGAGTATTTTCGGGGCCAGTTTCGGGTGACTGGACAGGGGTGTTGCGTGCCGGTTTGGTGGCTGTAACAAATAACAAAAAAATGGGGCTCGGCATGGACCGAAACAGACTCTTTGACACTCCAGCCAGCGTAGATTCCAAAACCAACAAGAAGATCTCCAGTCTTCCCGGCCAGGCAATCTGGCAGGCCGTCCGGGAACACCTGAAGGAGGTCCTCTCCACTGCTGATTATGAGCGGTGGATCGCCGATCTGAAGCTTATCGCGGAAGTTGACGGGAAGATCGTGCTTGCAGCGCGTGACCGCCTCTCCTTTGACCGGGTTTCCGCCGATCACCGTCATATCCTCCTTCGTATCTGGAAGGAGCATGACGACGCCCGGCGCGACATCCGGCTGGTCTGCTGGAAGGATGCGGGTGCGGACCTGCGTGCCATCGTCGAGGACCCGTGGGCCGAAGCGGAGCCGGAAGCCGCTGCAGGCGGCGCCGGTGACGGGACCGGCGGCGATGATGGCGGCGCGACCCGCCCGCCACGTCCCTCCTCCGGCGCGCCGGAAATGACGTTCGGCACGCTGGTGACCGGAAAATCGAACGCGATTTCGGTGGAACTGGCCAAACGCGTGGCCGATGGCCAGCCGGTCGGGACACAGGTTCACCTGATCTCCGGCCCGCAGGGTACCGGCAAGACGCACACGCTGCTCGCCCTGCGGACACGGGCGATGGAAACCAATGCCGACGCAACGGTGGTTTACCTGACCGCGGAGGAATTCCTCTCGGCCTATACCGACGGGGTGAAGGCCAAGGACACGAGCGCCCTGAAAAAGCGCCTGCGCTCTGCCACTATCCTGCTGATCGACGACCTGCACCGCATCTCGGGCAAGCCGGGCACGGAAACCGAGCTGTTCCAGAACATCCGGGAAGTCACCGGACAGGGCGGCAATGTCGTGCTGGCTGGCGACAAGACGCCGGGCGAACTGGCCGGCTTCTCCCCGCGCATGATGAGCGAGCTGAAGGGCGCCACCGTGGTTGAGGTGGAACTGCCGGACGAAGAGATGCGGCGCGAGATCATCCGCCGCCTCGCCCGGCATATCGCCCGGGCCCATCCGGACTTCCTGCTGGATGAGGCCCTGATCGAGCGCATTCATACCGGCATTCGCGGCCCCGGCCGGGAGCTGACCGGTGCGGTCTGGAACCTCTTCACCGAGGCCGGTTTCGGCACGATGACACCGACGTCCGACATGCTGGAACGGGTCATCCGCCGCATGGAGGGCGAAGTGCGTGCCCCGACGATCGAACTGGTGAAGAAAGCCGCGATGAAGGTCTTCAACGTGTCGAAGGCTGACCTCGAAAGCCCGTCCAAGGCCCGCGCAGTCGTCTATCCGCGCCAGATCGCCATGTATCTGTGCCGGGAGCAGACGCATAAGTCCTTCCCGCAGATCGGACGTGCCTTCGGACGCCGCGATCACACGACCGTCCTCTATGCGCACCGCAAGCTTTCCAAGGAGCTGGCGACGGATCAGGAACTGGCCGCGGACATCGCCCGTGTGGCCGCAGCGATCCTCGAACTGCAGGCGGCCGGCAACCATTAACGAACTGAATAGGCCACGACGGCGATCAACGCTTGGCTTTTTCGTATGGATGTTTAAGTGTTCTCAGCCCGTTCCCTACCTGGGAGCGGGCTGATTCCGTCGGCGTGCACCGGCGGGGCAGACCAGCAGGCAGATGCAACAGGGTTTAGCGGTCAGCGGCAGCGCTGGCCGGGATGGACGGAAACACGATGAAACTGACGATCGAACGCAGCGACCTCCTCAACGCACTCTCCCACGTGCAGAACGTGGTCGAGCGGCGCAATACGATCCCGATCCTGTCCAACGTGCTCTTGCAGGCTTCCGGCAACGAACTTCGCCTGACGGCGACAGACCTCGACATCGAAGCCGTCGACAGCGCCCCGGCCAAAGTGGCCAGCGAAGGCGCGGTGACGGCCCCGGCCGGCACCCTGTTCGACGTGGTGCGCAAACTGCCCGCCGGCGCAGAGGTCGAGCTGGAACTGCAACCGGAGAACCAGCGCCTGTCGATCCAGGCCGGCCGCTCGCATTTCGAACTGCCCACCCTGCCCGCGTCCGATTTCCAGACCATGACGACCGATGACAGCGCGATCAAATTCGCGCTCGACGCCAAGGATCTTGTCCGTCTGATCGACAAGACCCGTTTCGCGATCTCGACCGAGGAAACGCGCTACTATCTGAACGGCGTCTTCCTGCACACGACCGACGATGCCGACGGCAAGCCGGTGCTGCGCGCCGTGGCGACCGACGGCCACCGCCTGGCGCTGGCCGAAGCGAAAGCGCCGGACGGGTCTGCCGGGCTGGAAGGCGTGATCGTGCCGCGCAAGGCCGTGGGGGAGGCTCGCCGCCTGATCGACGGGCTGGATGGTCCGGTCGACATCGAAATCTCCGATACGAAAATCATCGTCCGCGCCGGCCGTGCGACGCTGACATCCAAACTGATTGACGGATCGTTCCCGGACTATGGCCGCGTGATCCCGAAGGGGAACACGCGCAAGCTGTCGATCGACAACAAGGCCTTCGAAGCCGCCGTCGACCGCGTGTCCACCGTCTCGGCGGAACGCTCGCGCTCGGTGAAACTGTCGCTGTCGGAAGGCAAGCTTGTGCTCGCCGTGAACCACGCCGAAACGGGCGTCGGCAATGAGGAACTCGAAGCCGAATATGGCGACGAGCCGATGGAGATCGGCTTCAATGCCAAATACCTGCTCGACATTGCCGGCCAGATCGAGGCGCCGGAAGCCGAATTCATGTTCAATGACCCGGCCTCCCCTGCCCTCGTGCTGGACCCGTCCGACGACTCCGCGCGCTATGTGCTGATGCCGCTGCGCGTGTAATTCCTGACACGGAGCGGCCGGAACGCCGGAAGGCAGGCCGCGTGACGACATGACCGCCTTAACGAGACTGTCGCTCACGGACTTTCGCAATTACGCGTCGCTGACCCTGCCGCTGGATGGCCGGCATGTCTGCCTCTATGGCGCCAATGGCGCGGGCAAGACGAACCTTCTGGAAGCCGTCAGCCAGCTTGGCCCCGGACGGGGCCTCAGATCCTCTACCCTGCCGGACATGGCACGCACCGGGTCTGCCGGCAGCTGGACCGTGGCCGCCGCCCTCGCCGACGGCCACAAGGTGGGCGTGACGCTGGATACTTCCGGCGGCAGTTCCAAACGCGTCGTCCGCCTTGATGGCGCGCCCTCCACGGCGACCGAACTGGCGGAAATCGTCCGCATCGTCTGGCTGACCCCGAACATGGACGGCGTCTTCCGCGGCAGCGCCAGTGACCGGCGTCGCTTCTACGACCGTCTCGTGCTCGCCCACACGCCCTCGCACGCCAGCGCCTCCAGCCGCTATGAGCGCGCGATGCGTGAGCGTAATGCCCTGCTGGAGCGCGGCCATGTCGATCCGGCCTGGGCCGATGCGATCGAGACGCGGCTTGCCGAAAGCGGCGCGGAAATCGCCATCAATCGCGCCCATGTGCTGGAGTCGCTGCAGGCGGCAATCGAAGCCCGGCCGGAGGGGCATTTTCCGAAGGCGGACATTTCACTCGAAGGCAAGGCCGAACAGGCCGCCATGCGCGGCGACGATTTCAAATCCATCTTCGAGATGCTGGCCGAAACCTGGCGCACGTCCCGCCGCCGCGACATGGCCGCCGGGCGCACGCTGGAAGGCCCGCACCGGGCAGACCTCGCCGTCATTCACCGGCCGACGGGGGCGCCCGCGAAAGATGCCTCAACGGGGCAGCAGAAGGCCCTGCTGATCGGGCTGATCCTTGCGTCCGCCACAGCGCTGAAGGCCGAGCGCGACGGGCCGCCGCCCCTGCTGCTGCTGGACGAGGCCGCCGCCCATCTCGACCCCGACCGGCGCGCGGCCCTGTTCGACGAGATCTGCGCCCTCGGCGGCCAGGCCTGGCTGACGGGGACGGAGAAGTTCCTGTTCGACAGTTTCGGCGACCGCGCCCAGGCCCTGCACGTGCAGGACGGCACGGTCACCGTGGAAGCCTAGGCCTACTGCTTGATGCGCAGGTCCGCGATGGACTGGGCGATTTCCTTGTAGACCTGAAGCAGTTCGTCGCCGTCGGCGGCCGAATAGGCGAAGGCCGGGCTGGTGGCGCAGTATTCGAGGATCGTGCGCCCGTCACCGGTCTTCTGAACCGATTCCGGCACCTGGAAGCCGACCGTATAGATCGTCACCTTGGACGGCGCCGCCTTCATCTGGTCGCAGAGATCCATGGATTGCTGGAACGAGTTCTTGGACGCGGAGAAGTGCTGCGAGTTGAAGTCACCATCGGTCATCAGGATGAGGGCCTTGGTGGCGTTCACCTCGTCATAGGCCCACGGCTCGGACTCCGCCGGCCAGATAGACTTCCAGTTCGGCGAGATCAGGTACCAGCCCCAGGCGATCCCGAGATGGCCCGCCGTGCCGCCGCCAGCCGTCAGGCTGTTCACATGCGCCTTCAGGGCCGCCTTGTTGTCCGTCAGCGGAACGGGGCCGGAGTCGCGGCAGGTGGCATAGTTGTTACGGAACGCGCCGGTATTGGAATTGGCACCGCCATAGGCGACCTCCTGCCAGCCCCGGTACTTGTTCCTGTCGTTGTAGCTGAAATACCATTCGAGATTGGCTGCACCGATCCAGGCAAGCGAGCCGGGGGCGGCATCGGTATCTGCCTGGCTGCCGGTACGCTCGTAGACGCAGCTGTCCTTCACAGAGACGTCTGAATAGAAGCGCCGGGCCGGGTCCCAGTCCCAGTTCGACCACTGATCGCAGGTGCCATAATCGAGGCAGGTGCCGGTCTGGTAGTAGAAGAAGCGCTCCCCGGTCGCGGAGTCGTACATCCGCTTGCCATTATACGAATTGTAATTTGCGGAGGCGGCGAGGTTGGAGGCATCCGACGCCAGCGACACACCGTCGGTCACATCATTGATATAGGACCCGGCATTGACGGAATTGTTGTAGGTCGTCACCGCGATGCGGATTGTCTTGTCGTCCGGCATGTCGTCCGGCAGCAGCGTGTCGAAGGCAGCATTGGCGGCCGTCTTCAGCAGCGACAGCCGGTTATAGCTGTTCATGGAGCCGGAGACGTCGAAGACGAAGGCCACATCCACCTTGCCGACCGAATAGGTCGACGTCGTGGAGACCGAGAAATCGAGATGATCGCGGCCGAGGATCTGTGAAATGAAGGTCGGCTGCGTGCACGTGATGGTGGCGTTGATATCCTCGCTGACATCGTCCATCACGACGCCGATATCCTGGCAGGTCATGCCGCCGCCCTGCATGCCGATCAGGGCGCCGGCATATTCGCGCACTTCGGCCTTCACTTCTTCTTCGGTCTTGCCCTTCTGGCGTTCCAGAGCCCCCGCAAGCACGGCAGAGTCCAGCGCGTACTGGACCTTTTCCTTCTGCGAGATCGTGAAACGCAGGTCGATGGCAAGGCCTGCCAGCCCCATGATCGCCACGACCACAAGCGCCATCAGCACCATGATATTGCCGCGCGTGTCGCGGCGATACAGGCTTAAGGCTTCCTGAATCTTCTTCATCTGAGACATTGTTCCACAGCTCCACCACCCGGAATCGACCGCATAATGCCTCGGATGGGTTGCTTCGCTGTTCTGTTTCAGCTTCGAATTTCCGGCGCCCCGGCAAAGCCTGTTTAACCATGGCAATCGAACCTCACGGGTGAGGAAGACGGCGCCAAGGGAATCGCGCTAGAAACTGTGCGTTTGAGGTCGGCCAGAACAGCTGAGGAGCCCGGATCCATGCAACAGTATCTCGATCTTCTGCGCGATGCCCTGGAGAACGGCTTCGAGCGGGGCGACCGCACCGGCACGGGCACACGCGCCGTCTTTGGCCGTCAGCTGCGCTTCAATCTGGAAGACGGCTTCCCGATGGTGACGACCAAGAAGCTCCACCTGCGCTCGATCATCATCGAGCTGCTGTGGTTCCTGAAGGGCGACACCAACATCAAATACCTGAAGGACAACAAGGTCTCGATCTGGGATGAGTGGGCCGACGAAAATGGCGACCTTGGCCCGGTCTATGGCAAGCAGTGGCGCAGCTGGGCCGCCCCGGACGGGCGCACGATCGACCAGATCCAGTGGGTGCTGGACGAGATCCGCACCAATCCGAATTCGCGCCGCCTGATCGTGTCCGCCTGGAACCCGGCCGATGTGAACGAGATGGCCCTGCCGCCCTGCCACTGCCTGTTCCAGTTCAATGTCATGGACGGGAAGCTGAACTGCCAGCTCTACCAGCGCTCGGCCGACATCTTCCTCGGCGTGCCGTTCAACATCGCCTCCTATGCGCTGCTGACCCTGATGATGGCGCGGGCAACAGGCCTGAAGCCCGGCGAGTTCGTCCACACCTTCGGCGACGCGCACCTCTACCTGAACCATGTGGAGCAGGCGCAGCTGCAGCTGTCGCGCGAGCCCCTGCCCCTGCCCACCATGCGCCTGAACCCGGACAAGACGGACCTGTTCGGCTGGGAGTATGAAGACTTCTCGCTCGAGAACTATCAGGCCCACGCCCACATCAAGGCGCCGGTCGCCGTTTAGGGTATTCGGCCGGAACGTTTCCGATTTTAAATCGGCCTGTTTCGCAGACCAGACGGAATAGCGCTCTTTTCCAGATTGCCCCGCGCTCCCGAACATACTATCTTTGGTTACAATTCCTATCTACTCGGTTGCAAAACAGGTCTGTCGAAACCAGCTCTGGGAGGGGTCGCGCATTGATACGCAAGTTGACGGCAGCGCTTGTCATTTCCATTGGTGTGGCATCTCCAACGTTTGCTGATGAAGCGCCACTCACCGATTCCGAAGCCAAGGCGTGCTCGATTAAACTGCGAGCCCTTGCCTCTTTTGCGAAAAAGAATAACTCCCTCTCACCCCCCTTCACCGAAGCGAACCTCAGTTCTGCTGCGATGCGGATCGACACTTTCAGGCTGATGAAGCGCGAGCCAACCCAGTCCAACCTCGATGATCTCATCAATGGCCTGTATTCAGAGTACCGGCTTCCAACAAGCCAACTCATCGTGGCCTGGTTTGCAGAGCCTCAATCAATGTTGTTGTCAGCCGCAGAGATACAAACCTGCATGCGCAAGGCAGAGGCGCTGGAAGCACCTCCCTTCTGAACGTCTGACTCTATAGCGGGACTAGCCTTCCTTCAGCGCCTGCCAGGCGTTCCAGGCGTCGGCGGCGTACATCAGGCTCGGGCCGCCGCCCATATAGACGGTCACGCCGAGCGCCTCTGACACTTCCTCATCCGTGGCGCCAAGACGTTTCAGCGCCTTGGTGTGGAAGCCGATACAGCCATCGCAATGCGTCGCCACGCCAATGGAGAGGGCGATCAGTTCCTTCATCTTCTTGTCGAGGGCGCCATCCGCCATGGCGGCTTTTGACATCGCGGTGAACTGGGTCAGCGTTTCCACCGCGCCCGTATCGCGCAGGCCCTTGATGCCTTCATTGATCGAGCCGGTGATGGCGGCGTAGTCCTTGGTACCCATGCTCATGATCGCTCCTGTCGTCTGTGCTCTGGTCTAGCTGGCGGTTTAAAGTGTCCTCTTCAATAAGGGTTTAACCGGATGGGCCCGGCTGGCGGTGTGTTGGCGATTGGCAGCGGCGCCGCCGGCCTCTAGGCTGGCTTCATGTGCGGACGTTTCTTCAGACATGGCGTGACCTGGGCGGAGTATCATGCGGCCCTGTCGCTGATCCCGCCGGAAGGCGTGGAGCCGCCGGAAGCCGCCTACAATATCGCGCCCACCCAATACGCCCCGATCATCCGCCTGACGCCGGAAGGAGAAGCCCAGACCGCGGGCACGATCCAGATGGCACCGGCCATGTGGGGGCTCGTGCCCAGCTGGTGGCACCAGCCGCTGAAGGAGAAGAAGTTCGCCACCTTCAATGCCCGCGCCGAGGGCCTGCAGGAGTCGAACACGTTCCGCGGCTCGTTCCGCCACCGGCGCTGTCTGGTGCCTGCCAGCGGCTTCTATGAATGGACCGGGCCGAAGGGCAGCAAGACGCCTTATGCCATCGGCCTGCGCAACCGGCGCTGGTTCTGTTTCGGCGGCCTCTGGGATCGCGCCATGATCGACGGGTCTGAGATCGACAGCTTCACCATCATCACGACCAAGCCGAATGACCTGATGGCCGGCCTGCACACCCGTATGCCGGTGATCCTGGACCCGCAGGACTATACCCGCTGGCTGACCGCCTCCACCAAGGAGGTCGAGGATCTGTTCGAGCCCTTCCCCACTGATGCGATGCATGCCTGGCCGGTGGGCGCGGCGGTCGGCAATGTCCGCAACCAGGGCCCGCAGCTGATCGAAGAGGCCTGACCCGGCCCCGGCCGGCCGTTTCGCCCGGAACGCGTAACCGATTGCCGCAAAAGGCGAATGCGATCATTCTCGGCCGATCCACCGGGGACAACCCCGGGGACGATCCGGGAGGGAACCCAATGAAAATCTTTATCGCGGAACTCATCGGCACGTTCACGCTGGTCCTGTTCGGGTGCGGCGCGGCCGTGCTGGCGGGCGAGTTTGTCGGCCAGCTGGGCATTGCGCTCGCCTTCGGTCTGTCCATCGTGGCCATGGCCTATGGCATCGGGCCGATTTCGGGCTGTCACATCAATCCGGCAGTCAGCTTCGGCGCCTTCATCGCCGGACGCCTCGGCATGAAGGACATGTTCCTCTACTGGGCCGCCCAGTTCATCGGCGCCCTGATCGCGGCCGGCGTGCTTTACATGATCGCCAGCGGCAAGCCGGGCTATGACATCGCCATCAACGGCCTCGGCCAGAACGGTTACGATTCAGGCTCACCCGGCGGGTACAGCCTCGCGGCCGGTTTCCTGTTTGAAGTCGTGGCGACTTTCCTGTTCCTGGTGGTGATTCTCGGCTCGACCTCGAAGAACGCGCCGGCAGGCTTTGCGGGCATCTCCATCGGCCTGACACTGGCCATGATCCACATTGCCGGCATCCAGGTGACGGGCGTCTCGGTGAACCCGGCGCGCAGCTTCGGCCCGGCCGTGTTCGTGGGCGGCGAGGCGCTGACCCAGCTCTGGCTGTTCATCGTGGCCCCGCTGATCGGTGCCGGCCTCGCCGGCTTCCTCGCCACGCTGAACCTCACCGTCAGCGAGGACTGAGGCGGGTCCTCACAATTCGGCAGGATTGGTCAGGCCAAGGTCTTCGCGCCGCCGGATGACGGCGGAGACGATCACCGCGCCGACCATCTTGCCGATGACAAAGACGATCCAGTTCCAGAAATGCAGGGAGTTGCCCGGCTCTGCGCCAAGCTCGATCTGTTTGGCGAGGTCTGCGCCATAGAGGAACACGGTCGTGTCGACCGGCGCCGCAAACAGGCTGGAGAGCAGGATCCGCGTCGACAGGCGGTATTTGGTGAAGGTGAACATCAGCCAGTCCACGCCCTCGGAGATGGCGAAAGCCACCCCGCTGGCCAGCGCGATCACGGGCCAGGCATAATAGAATGACCAGCCCACCGCGAGCGCCATGGCGATGAGGACGCGGTGGTGCATCTCGCGCTGAACGAAATCGCGCACCACGAACACCATGCCGGTGACCATCGTCATCGGATGCAGCGAGACCCCGTGCGGGAACATCTCATTGGTGTGCGGGGTGACGACCTGGAACTCTGGAATGACCCCGAACGACCAGTTCAGGAAGGGAATCAGGGCGACGTAAATGATCGCCCAAAAGCGTCCCTGAAGATACCAGATCGCGCTGAAAGTGAGCGCCAGCGCCAGAAGCGCAGGCAGCAGCTGCTCTGCGTGCCCATTGGTAAGCACTGAAATCAAAGTATTAATCGCGAGGCTCCCCGGCTGACTTGCATTATTGGCAGACGCGACTGACTTGCAAGCCTTGTCATTACCCCGGTGTAATGGCCACTACATTACCTGCACGGGGGCTGCCTCCCCGTCACCCCGACAGGAAATCAGCAACGAAGGTGTTGCCCCCATGCCGGACAGTCTGAACGTCTGCCTCATTGCCGCCCGCGGCAAGAACAATGTGATCGGAAAAGAGGGCGACCTGCCGTGGCGCCTGAAAGACGATCTTTCCTTCTTCAAGAAGGTCACGATGGGCTGCCCCATCCTGATGGGCCGCAAGACCTGGGAAAGCCTGCCGGTGCGCCCGCTGAAGGGCCGTGAGAACATCGTGATGACCCGGGACTGGACCTATAACGCCCCCGGCGCGCGGGTCTATTCCAGCTTCCCGGCGGCCATCAATGCCGCCCGCGCCGTTGCCACCCGGCAGAACGCCAGCTGCGTTTTCGTCATCGGCGGCGCCACGATCTATGATCTCGCCCTGCCCTATGTCGACCGGATCTTCATGACCGAAGTCGATGCGAGCCCGGAAGGCGACGCCCATTTCCCGGAACTGCAGACTGGCGACTGGTCTCGCGAGACGCTGGCCACCTATCCGGCCGGGGATGGGAATGATCACGCCTTCTCCATCGTCCGGATGGACCGTGAGCCGGCTATCGCGCCGCGCACCTGACACACCCCGCACAAAACAATTGACACGATAACTGCCAGATTGCAGTTTCGCTTACACGCGCATAGGGTGGCCTCCTTCTATGGGAGGAAAAACATGGAATATGAAACAGTCGCGAGCGGTCTCCGCTTTCCGGAAGGCCCCGTCGTCATGGCAGACGGCTCCATCATCGTGGTGGAGATCGAGAAGAAGTGCATCACGCGCTGCTGGGATGGTGGCAAGACCGAAGTGATCGCGACGCCCGGCGGCGGCCCGAACGGCCTCGCCATCGGACCGGACGGCGCGCTCTGGGTCTGCAACAATGGCGGCTTCGAATATCACGAGATGGACGGCATGCTGATCCCCGGCAACTGCCCGGAAGATTATGATGGCGGCCGGATCGAACGGGTGGACCTCTCCACCGGCAAGGTCGAGCGTGTCATCGAAGCGGTCGACGGCAACCCGCTGAGAGGGCCGAACGACCTCGTCTTCGACAAGGCCGGGAATCTCTATTTCACCGATCATGGCAAGGTGTTCCCGCGCCACCGCGAATTCGGCGGGCTCTATTATCTCGCCAATGGCGCCAGCGCGGCGAAAGAGCTGGACTATCACTATTCCAGCCCCAATGGCGTCGGCCTCTCGCCGGACGAGCAGACCGTCTACATGGCCGACACGATGACCGGCCGCATGTGGGCCTTCGACCTGGAAAGCCCCGGCGTCATCAAACCCGCCTCGCCGCTGAATGGCGGCCGCGTCGTCGCCACCATGCCCGGCCTGCAATATTTCGACAGCCTCGGCATGACCGCGGCAGGGAATGTCTGTGTGGCAACCATCCTGAATGGCGGCATCACCACGATCACGCCGGACGGCCAGCACAGCCATATCGCCTTCCCGGACCTGCTGGTCACCAATATCGCCTTTGGCGGGGACGACATGCGCGACGCCTACGTCACGCTGTCGGGCACGGGAAACCTGATCAAGTGCCGATGGCCTGAACCGGGCCTGAAGCTCAACTTCAACGCCTGACCTGTCAGGCCGGGGGGACACGACAATGCGCTTTCTGAAACCTGCACTCGTCATTCTGGCGCTGCTACTGGTGGCCGGGGCCGTCGCCCGCACCGTGTTCAGTGTACAGATCGGAGAAATGGTCTTCAGGAGCGCGGTGAAGAAAAATGTCGGACGGAACGCCCTGGCAGACGCTCCGGACGGGCTCACGGTCGTGCTGGTCGGCACCGGCTCCCCCCTGCCGGATCCGAACCGGGCAGGCCCGATGACAGTGGTCGCCGCCGGCGACCGGGTCTTCATCATCGATGCCGGCGCAGGCTCAGGACGCAAGTTCGGGGAGTTCGCCCTGCCCTGGGGCCGGGTGGAAGCAGCGTTCCTGACGCATTTCCATTCCGACCATATCGACGGCCTCGGCGAGGTGATGCTGCAGCACTGGGCCGCAGGCGGGGCCGACACGCCGCTTGCTCTTTACGGGCCGCACGGGGTCCAGCGCATCGCCGACGGCTTCAATGAGGCTTATGCGCTGGATGCGACCTACCGGATCGCCCATCACGGGGCGGACGTCGTACCGCCCTCCGGCGCCGGGATGGAAGCCTTTCCCTTCCTCACCAACGGGGCCGCAACACGCGTCTATGAGCGCGATGGCCTGACCGTGACCGCTGTGCCGGTGGACCATTCTCCGGTTGAGCCTGCCGTCGCCTACCGGTTCGATTACAAGGGCCGCTCGGTCACCATTTCCGGCGACACGGTGAAAAACGAGGCCCTGATCGGTCTTGCCCGCGACACCGACGTGCTGGTGCATGAGGCGCTGAATGACGAAATGGTCGGCGAGATTGCCGATCAGCTGGAGACGCTCGGCGCCAGGCGGCTTGAAAAGATCATGCACGACATTCCGGACTATCATACCAGTCCGGTTGGTGCGGCCGAGGCGGCGCAGGAGGCAGGCGCCGGCCTGCTCGTCTTCACCCATATCGTCCCGGCCCAACCGAGCCGCATCCTCTACCCCGCCTTCATGAAGGGCACGAAGAAAGCCTTCGACGGCCCGATCCTCATGGGCGAGGACGGCATGGCCTTCGTCCTGCCTGCAGGCTCTGACAAGATTGAGCGCAAGCGGCTGGACTAGGCCGCCAACGCCCATTACCTGCGGTCCCCATGAAACACAGACTGATCGCGGCCCTTGCTGCAACCCTGCTGGCGTATGGCTGCACCGCCGGACAGCCAGCCCCCGAAACCGCCGCCGCAACGCAAAGTGCCGGTGAAGTAAAATCGGATGAGCTCTCAGCCCTGCTGGACGAGCTGGAGTTCTCAGGCACGCTCCTTGTCAGCAAGGGGGACGACCTCCTGCTGCGCGAAGCGGTGAACGCCTCCCCGATAGCAGATGCTGAACTCGTCACCATCGACACCCGTTTTCCCATCGCCTCGATGACGAAGAGCTTCACGGCCGCGCTGGTGCTGAAACTGGTTGATGAGGGAAAGCTCGGACTGGACCAGACCCTTGAAGACCTGCTGCCGGACTTCGACGTGCCTTATGCCGGAGAGGTCACGCTCCGCCACCTGCTGCAGAACCGGTCCGGCATTCCGCACTATATCGACATTCCCGGCTGGTTCGACAATGACGTGAAACGCGGTTTCACAGATCAGTCCTTCATGGACACGCTGGAACAGCTGGAGCTGAAATTCGCCCCCGGCAGCGATTATCTGTACTCGAACGTAAACTACTATCTTCTGGCGCTCGTGATCGACCGCTATTCCGGCATGGATTACGAGACGTATCTGCAAACGCAGATCCTGGATCCGCTCGGCATGACCGCGACGGGCCAGCTCTACCGGGACGCAGACGGCATCGCTGTAGATTACCTGAAAAATGATGACGGCACCTATGAGGTCATCCCTGTCGTGAACCCGGCCCTGTTCCGCGGCACGGCCTCCATGGTCTCGGCCGCGGATGATCTGAATGCCTGGGGACACGCCGTCATCGGCGGCGAGGTTTATTCCGACGCTGCCGCGGCAGAAGCCTTCAATGCCGACACGCCCATGGCCTGGAGCGTGTCGGAACTTCCCGTGACAGACGACCGGACCGTTGGCGTGACCTATTACAATGGCCGCCTGATTGGTTATCTCAGCCTGATCATGCTGGTGCCGGAAGAGGATGGCGTGATTGTCATCCTGAACAACAACACGGTTGGCTACGAGAACATGATCGGCCTCGCCGCGACGCTGGCCGCTCAGCATTTTGGCGGTGAAGACTAGTCTTCGAAGACGATTTCAGGCGGGGCCTTCGTTTCCAGCGTGTCGAGGCCGATGGCGACCTTGCGGGCAAGTTCGTGGAAGGCCTTCGCGGTTTCCTCGTCACCGATGGCCGCGGGCACGCCACTGTCGCCGCCCTCGCGGATGGCCTGCAGCATGGGTACTTCCGCCAGCAGGGGAAGCCCGAGCGCATCGGCCATGCGCTGTCCGCCGCCATGGCCCATCAGGTAATGCTTGTTGCCAGCCGGGTCCTGGAAATAGCTCATCGTCTCGACGAGGCCGATCACCGGCACGGCGGTCTTGGTGAACATGGCCGCGCCCCGGCGCACATCTGCGAGGGCGACCTCCTGCGGCGTCGTCACGATCAGCGCGGCAGTCACCGGCACTTTCTGCGCAATGGTCAGCTGCGCATCGCCCGTGCCGGGCGGCGTGTCGATGACCAGCACGTCCAGCGGATCTTCCGGCGTGCCCCATTCGGCATCGTTCAGCATCTGGGTGATCGCCGACATGACGATCGGCCCTCGCCAGATCATCGGCGCGTCAGGATCTGACAGATAGCCGATCGACAGCGTCTTCAGCCCGTGCGCTTCGACCGGCACAAGTTTCCTGTTCTTCGACCCCTTCGGCTCGGCCCCTTGCGTGCCCAGCATGGTGGGAATGGAGGGGCCATAGATGTCGGCGTCCAGCAGGCCGACCTTCATGCCGGTCTTGGCGAGGGCGGCCGCAAGGTTCACCGAGACGGTGGACTTGCCCACCCCGCCCTTGGCGCTGGCGACGACGAGGATGCGGGAAATGCCGGGGATTTTCGCGACGCTCCCCTGCTGGCGCTGCGGGGCGCCCTGCTGCATCGCCTCGTCCGACAAGCGGGCGCCCTTTTGCACACGGCGCGGCGACGGGGTGAGGTTCAGAAGTTCCGAGCGGCCTTTGGACGCGCCCTTTGGCGAATGGGGCGCGTGGCTGTGCGTGTGCGGCGCGGCCCCCTGCTGGCGCTCTGCGGTGAGCACGGTGGTGACCGATTTCACCCCCGGAACGAGGCCTGCCTTGCCTTCTGCGTCCATTCGCCGGGCCTCGGCGCTGGCGGTATCGGCCGGATCCGCCACGATCACCAGCACGGCACGGCCGCTCTCATCGACGCTGACAGACTCCAGCCAGTCCGGGCTGCCAAGCGCCTTCATGACAGCATCTGCCTGTTTTTGCCGGGTTTTCCCCTTGGAACCGAACATGACCGCGACCCTCTATCCCTTGATGCCCCGAAAAGGGCATGCACTTATTAGCAAAGCACCTATATGGAAGCGAATACGTGCAACAGGAGGGGCCATGCCCTGGGATGATAAAACTAAAGGTAGCGGCCCTTGGGGCGGCGGAGGCGGCGACAACGGAGGCGGCGACGGGAATTCCCCGTGGAAGCGTCCGTCCGGCGGCGGCAGCGGTGGCGGGGGTGACCTCGAAGACCAGATGCGCCGCATGCAGGAACGTTTCCGCGGACGTGGCAATGGCGGCGGCGGTGGCCGGCGCAAAGGCGGTGGCTCGGGCCCGAATTTCGGCCCGCTCGGCATCCTTGTTCTCGCCGGCATCGCCCTCATTGCCTGGCTGATGACGGGTGTCGTCGTGGTTGACGAAGGCTCGCGCGCCGCGGTGTTCCGCTTCGGCCAGTGGCAGACGAACTTCACGCCCGGCCTGCACTTCCACCTGCCCGCCCCGATCGAGACGCATGTCGTCATGCCGTCCGAGAAGCAGCAGGAAACGCAGATCGGCAACAATTCCAACGAAGCCCTGATGCTGACCGGCGACGAGAACATCGTCGATGTCCGCTTCCGGGTGTTCTGGTTCTACGATCCGGCCAATCCGGAAAACTTCATCCTCAACGTGGATGGCGGCAGCGAACTGCTGAAAGCCTCCGCCGAGAGCGTGATGCGCGAAGTGGTCGGCAAGTCGAAGCTCGACGACGTCATCACCACGGGCCGGACCACGATCTCCGAACAGGTGAAGACCCAGCTTCAGGCCCTGATGAACGACTATCGCGCTGGTATCCAGGTGCAGAACGTCGAAATTCAGGAAGCGGCCGCCCCTGCACAGGTGCGCCAGGCCTTTATCGACGTGGTCAATGCCGGCCAGGATGCCGAAAAGGCGATCCAGGAAGCCAACAAGTACGCAAACGACATCATCCCGCGTGCGGAAGGCCAGGCCCAGCAGGTGCTGCAGAATGCCGAAGCCTATCGCGAGCAGGTGATCGCCAACTCGACCGGTGAAGCGGCCCGCTTCACCTCCATCCTCGACGAATACCGCAAGGCACCGCAGGTGACCCGCGAGCGGATGTATCTCGAGACGATGGAACGCGTCCTCGGCAACACCGACAAGGTGATCCTCGATTCCGACTCCGGCGCGGTGCCATACCTGCCGGTCAACCCCAACCGCAGCAGCCAGTAGGAGCGATCATCATGCGTGGACTTGGTATCTTCGCCCTCGTCATCGCCGCCGCGGCGCTGATCGTCGGCATGAACAGCTTTTTCATCGTCAACCAGACCGAACAGGCGCTTGTCCTGCAGGTTGGTAAGGCGCAGGCCGCCTACAATGCCCCCGGGCAGAACCAGGCCGGCCTGAAGGTGAAAATGCCCTTCATCCAGAACGTCATCAAATACGACCGCCGCAATATCGGCCTCGACATTCCGAACATCGAAGTGCTGGCCTCCAACCAGGAACAGCTGATCGTGGACGCCTTCGTGCGCTACCAGATCTCTGATCCCCTGGCCTTCTACCAGCGCCTGCAGACGCAGCGCGTGGCCGAGAACCAGCTGTCGCAGTTCACCAACACGGCGATCCGGAACGCCCTGGCCAACAAGCTGCCGGAGGAGATCATCTCCGGCCAGCGGGCCACGCTGATGGACGAGATCCGGGAGAATCTGTCGGATTCCATCGCCGGACGCGGCATCGACATCATCGATGTTCGCATCCGCCGGGCGGACCTGCCCGCCGACGTGTCCGAACGCGTCTTCCGCCGCATGGAAGCGGCCCGGAACCAGGAAGCCGAGCTGATCCGCGCCAATGGTGACAAGCAGGCCCAGGCCGTTCGCGCCAAGGCCGATCGCGACAAGACGGTGATCCTCGCCGAAGCGAACCAGCGGTCTGAAGAGATCCGCGGTGAAGGCGACGCCAAGCGGAACGAGATCTATGCCAACGCCTATGGCCGCGACCCCGAATTCTTCCGCTTCCAGCGCGCCCTGATCGCCTGCGAAGCCGCTCTGAAGAAGGGCACGACGCAGATCGTGGTCGCCCCGGACAATCTTGGCCTGTGCGACGAGTTCATCGCGGCTGCGCGCAAGAACTCGAAATAAGCTGAAGGAGTCTTTCAGCGATGACACTGCCACTGATCCTGCTGGCGGGTGTCGGCATGTGGTTCTTACTGGAAGGGGCGGCCTATGCGGTCGCCCCGGACTTCATGCGGCGCCTCGCTGTTCTGGTAACCCAGTTGAGCACAAGGGAGCTGACCATGGCCGGCCTTGGCGGCGGGGCTGTCGGCATCGTGCTGATCTGGCTTGCAGTTCACTTGGGCTGAACCTGTTGCGCCTTGCCCGCAAAGCGCCATAGTCTGCGGTGAAAATAAATCCATCTTCCGCCCGCAGAGGAAGCCGAAGTCCCATGCGTTTCCCGGCTCTTGCCGCCCTTGCCCTTTTCGTCTCCGTCCCGCTGGCCGCGCCCGCCACTGCGCAGAGCCTGTCGCAAACCCTTGACCAGATCGATCCCAAGGAGCGCCCGGCCAGTTTCCGGGACCTGTCGAAACGGCTGATGCCGGCCGTGGTGAACATTTCCACCTCCAAGACGGTGGCGCCGAGCGGCATGCCCACCTTCCCGGAGGGCTCGCCGATGGAACGGTTCAACGATTTCTTCGGCCGCGACGAAGACGGCTTCCGCCGCGAGGGCTCGCTCGGCTCCGGCTTCGTCATCAGCGCCGACGGCTATGTCGTGACGAACAATCACGTCATCGAAGGCGCCGACGAGATTGAAGTGAACTTCGCCAATGGCCGCGTGCTGGAGGCGGAACTGATCGGCCGCGACCAGGACACAGACCTTGCCGTGCTGAAGGTCAAATCCAGCACCCCCCTGCCCTTCGTCAGCTTCGCCGACAGCGACAGCGCCGAGGTCGGCGACTGGGTGATCGCCATCGGCAACCCGTTCGGCTTTGGCGGCTCTGTCTCTGCCGGCATCATCTCGGCCCGCAACCGCGACCTGAATGCCGGACGGTCGGATGACTTCATCCAGACCGATGCCGCCATCAACCGCGGCAATTCCGGCGGCCCGCTGTTCAATCTGGGCGGCGAAGTCGTTGGCGTGAACACGGCGATCATCTCGCCGACCGGCGGCAGCGTCGGTATCGGTTTCTCGGTGCCCTCGAACCTCGTCAACAAGATCACAAGCGAGCTCATCAAGTCCGGCCGTATCCGCCGCTCCTGGATGGGCGTCAATGTTCAGGATGCAGATGAAAATCTCGTACGCGCCTACAAGGCCAGCGCCAAGGGCGGCGTGATCGTCACCCGCATCACCGATGATGGCCCGGCCGACAAGGCCATGCTGGAAGTCGGCGACCTGATCCTCAGCTTCGACGGCCAGCCGGTGGCCAGCGTGCGGGAACTGACCCGCGTGATCGCCGACACGCCGATCGGCAAGGATGTGCCCGTGCGCCTGGTGCGCGATGGCCGCGCCCGCACCTTCACCGTCACCATGGGCGAGCTGGAAGAACAGACCGGCGACGAGGCGGCCCAGCTGCCGGACCTGCCGGCCAGCGCCAATGATCTCGGGGCTGACCTGACCGGCATCGACGACGACATCCGCCGCCGCTACGGCATTCCCAAGGATGTCGACGGCGTGGTCGTCACCTCCGTCTCGGCCCGCGGCCCGGCCTATGGCAAGCTGCTGCGCGGCGATGTGATCGTCGAGGTGAATTTCGAGCGTGTCACCACGGTCAGTGAAACGCTGGACAAGGTCAAAGCCGCCCGCGCCACACCGGCAGAGCCGCTGCTGATCCGCGTCAAACGCCGCGGCGAAGCCGGCTGGTTCGACCAGTTCCTCAGCGTGGACCTGAACGACTAGACGACCCCAGCTTCTGCTTTTCAGGCGCGCGATCCCGGTCTAGGCTCTTCCCGAGGCGGACAGGAAGGTGGGATCATGTTTCGCGCACTGATTGTTTCGTGGATTCTGGCAAGCCTTGCCTTCGTCGCATCGGCGGAAACCCGCTATGCCCTGCTGATCGGGAACGAAGACTATCCGCCCACCGTCGGACCGCTCAGCCTGCCGCATGAGGACGTCGAGAACATGCACGCCGGCCTCATCCAGGCGGGCTTTCCGGCCGAGCATATCAAGGTGCTGCGCGATGCCACGCAGACGGACATCAATCTTGCCGTCGCACAGCTTTCCTCGGACCTGCGCGCGGCAGGCGAGGACTCCATCGGCTTCTTCTATTATTCCGGCCATGGCGGCTCGGCCGAGTCCGCCGGACAGCGGGCGAATTATCTGATCCCGGCCAAGTCGCCGATCACCGGCGCTGAGCAATTGCCGATCCTCGGCGTGCCGGTGAACAGCATCGTGGATGCGCTGGCCGCCTCTGACGCCAAGGCGATCTTCATCGTCTCCGATGCCTGCCGCAACACGCTGCCCTTCACCTCGTCCAAAGGCGGCGCGGCAGACAAGGGCATGGTGCGTGTCCCGCGTAAGCGCGGCCTCTACATCGCCTTCGCCACGGCAGACGGGGCGACAACGCCGGATGACGGCCTGTTCTCCCGGGCCCTGTCGAAACGCCTGCCGCAGAAAGGCCTGTCGGCCGACCGCGCTTTCACCCTCGCCCTGCGCGAAGTGGCCGCCGCCCGGCCCGGCAATGCGCTGCCCTTCACGGCAGACGGCCTGACAGAGGACATCTGTTTCACCTCCTGCGAAGCCGGGCCGACGCCCGCCACCGCTGGCAACGAAGACCTCGCCTTCCTCGCCGCCAAGCGCATGAACACGATCGCCGGCTGGCTGGAATTCATCGAGGCCTGGCCGGACAGCAGCTTCATCCCCTCGGCGCAGGACGGGATCGTCGAGCAGCTCTTCAAGGACACCGAGGAGGCAAAATCCTACAACGGCCCCTACGACGCGCTGATCGCCCCGCCTGCCCTGCTCGAAGCTGTGTTTCACGGTGCCGAGACCGCCGCCCAACGCGGTCAGCGGGACGTGGCCGAGATTTTCTTCCGGACGGCCTGTTTTTCAGGGCTCGGCAGGGCCTGCCCGGAGATGGCAAATGCCCTCCACAGAGGCTACGCCGATAAGGATTTCCTCAAGTCCGATGGCAGCATAGACTTTGAGGCCCGGCGTGAAGTCGAGGCCCTCGCCTATCATTTCGGCTGCTCGTTCAGCGACCCGGCATCCTGCAAATGGCTGCGCGAGAACGATCTGCGCGTTCCCGAACCCTGCATCGTCTATGAAGACGACTACGCCTACAATTACTGCGAAGAAAACGAAATCACGCCCGTCGCGGTCGCCCCGCAGTGATCAGAGCGCCTCGCGCGCGAGGGAGAGACTGACCCCTTCGGTATAACCGGCCTCATAGGCAGCATCGCGCACCAGCGTGACCACGCCCGTTTTCGCTTTCGGCGCTGCCTCGATGGCGACCTGAATGTCCGGCGTTTCGGCGCGCACGCGTTCGATGGCACCCCGGACGGCGCCAATGTCGGTCGTGCGGCCATTGACGCGGACGACGCTATCCTCGCCGATCCGGATCAGCATTGCCTTGCCGGAGGACGCCCCCGTGCCGGTTGCAGGCGGCTCCAGCCGGATCGCCTTTTCCCGGGTGAATGTGGATGTGACCATGAAGAAAATGAGCAGGATGAAAACCACGTCCAGCATCGGCGTCATCGACACCTCCGCAGTCCCTGCCCCGGTCCGGTGTCTGCCTCTCATGCTGGCCTCCCTCTTTTTCTGTTTGGAGAGAGCATACACGTAATGTGATGACATTACAATTTTGAATTGACCCGAAGCCCCTTTGAGCGCCCGCGCGGCGCGGCGTCTGCTCACGGTCTTTAGAGGGTGTATAGACGGTGTGTAGAGGGTGTTGTTGACGGTCTGACGCGCCGCTTATCCACCCCCTCAGCCGATGAATTCCTTCGCCTCATAGCCCTGGAAGAAGAGCGCGGCGCGAAGGTCTGTGTGCTCGATCGCGGCATGGGCTTCGGCCGCCACGACGGGCTTGGCGTGATAGGCGATGCCAAGGCCCGAGGCCTTGATCATGGCAAGGTCGTTGGCCCCGTCGCCCATCGCGATCACGTCGACCCGGCCGATGCCTCTGGCGGCCGCGAACTCGTCCAGCGCCGAGAGTTTGGCTTCGCGGCCAAGGATCGGCCGGCCGACCTCCCCGGTCAGGGTCTTGCCATCATCGATCAGCGTGTTGCCCCGGTGGGTATGGAAGCCCGCCGCCGCAGCCACGCGGGAGGTGAAATAGGTGAAACCGCCTGAAACCAATACAGTTTCCGCGCCGTCCGCTTTCATCGTTTCGACCAGCGTTTTCGCGCCGGGGTTCAGCGTGATGCGCTCCGAATAGGCCTGTTCCAGTGCGTCGAGGCCGAGGCCTTTCAGCATGGCGACGCGGGTCGTGAGGGCGCCTTCAAAGTCCAGCTCGCCGCGCATGGCGCGTTCGGTGATGGCGGACACTTCGGCTTTCAGCCCGGCAAAATCTGCCAATTCATCAAGGCATTCCTGGCCGATGATGGTGGAGTCCATGTCCGAGATCAGAAGCCGTTTGCGGCCGCTGTCTGCAGGCAGCACAGCCGTATCGACGGGGTGTCCCTTGTCGGTCAGCCGGGCCCTCAGGCGGGCGGCCTCGTCCTCGTCGCCCGGCAAGTGCCACTCAAGCGCGACCAGCCCGTCCACGCTGCCGAGCGAACGCGACGGCGCCACGCGGCCAAGCTCGGAAGAGACCTCCGCTTCCAGCTTTGCCGCATCCATGGCAGCGACGGCAACAATCCTTAGGCTCATGGCAGTTTTCCCGGGTTTTCCCGCGTCTTCATGGGTTTCCTCTTCGATGACAACCCCTTACCTCTATTGGCATGCACCCGGCCATCCTGATCCACGGCCCCACGGCCAGCGGCAAGACCGCGCTCGCCATCGAAGTCGCCCGGCGGCTCGATGGAGAGGTGATCAATGCCGATTCCATGCAGGTTTACCGGGACCTCAAAGTCATCTCCGCCCGCCCGGACGAGGAAGAGATGAATGGCGTGCCGCATCACCTGTTCGGCCATGTCAACGCAGCCGAGCGCTATTCCACCGGCCAGTGGCTGGAAGAGGCGCGGGCCAAGATCCGCGTCCTCCAGAAGAAGAACAAGCGCGCCGTCATTGTCGGCGGCACCGGGCTCTACCTTCTGGCGCTGACGCAGGGCCTGTCCGCCATTCCGCCCGTGCCGGAGGATATCCGCGCCGAAGTCCGCGACATCGCCGAAACCGAAGGCGCCGAGGGCCTGCGCGCCCGCCTCGCTCCCCACGATCCGGAAACGGCAGAACGGCTGGGCTCCGGCGACAGGCAGCGCCTCGCCCGGGCCTATGAGGTCTGGCTGGCGACGGGCCGGCCGATCACCGACTTCCATCATGAGCGCCAGCCCCCTGTCCTGCTGGACCGCGAGTGGATGGGCTTTGCCCTCACACCGCCCCGCGCCAAGCTCTATGCCAAGATCGACCGGCGCTTTGAGGGCATGCTGATGCAGGGCGCGATGGCCGAGGCCCGGGCGCTGATCGAACGCGGCCTCGACCCCGAACTTCCCTGCATGAAGGCCCATGGCATGCCCTGGCTGGCTGCCTTTGCCCGCGGCGAGATCAGCGCGGAATTCGCCGCCGAAAACGCAAAACGCGACACGCGGCGCTATGCAAAGAGGCAATTCACGTGGATTGGCAGGCAATTCCCGTTCTGGCCGAGAATTCCCGGCACCGAAATGAGCGACCGCATGAGGGTTATTCTTGCCCTCTATAGGGAGATTGACAGGGAGATGGAGGCAGATTATTCCTAACCCCCGTCGTTGGAGGAAACGCACGTGCGCATGTCAGAGGTACTCGTAATTAGGCACCCGTAGCCGCAGTTCATCAGAACCGGTTGCGGGTGTGCGCACAAAAGGGTCTCCGAAGGGGGCCCTTTTTCTTTTCAGATAACTATCCGGACAAACACCCTCCTTTCTAACCCCAGACGCCAGAGCAAAGTCATGACCGTCAAAACCAAACAGAAGACCGAAACACGCCTGATGACCGGCGCCGAGATCGTAATCACGGCCCTCCGGGAACAGGGTGTAGAAGTCATGTTTGGCTATCCGGGCGGCGCGGTCCTACCGATTTATGACGCACTTTTCTCGGCGGATGACATCCGTCACGTCCTGGTGCGCCACGAACAGGGCGCAGGCCATGCAGCCGAAGGCTATGCCCGCTCCACCGGCAAATGCGGCGTGGCGCTGGTCACTTCCGGCCCCGGCGCGACCAATATGGTCACGCCGATCACCGACGCGATGATGGATTCGATCCCGATGGTCGTCATCTCAGGCCAGGTGCCGACGCACCTGATCGGCACGGACGCTTTCCAGGAAGCCGACACAACGGGCATCACGCGCAGCTGCGCCAAGCACAATTACTTGGTCACCGATGTCGACCAGCTGGCCCGCACGATCCATGAGGCCTTCCATATCGCCACCTCCGGCCGCCCCGGCCCGGTGGTCATCGATATTCCGAAGGACGTCCAGTTCGCGACCGGCACCTATTCCGGCAAGGACGGCGTCCACAAGCCGACCTATGCGCCGAAGACCGAGCCGCAACCGGAAGCCATCGAGGCGGTCGCGGAGCTGATCGCCATGGCGCGCCGGCCTGTTTTCTACACCGGCGGCGGTGTCATCAATTCCGGGCCCAGAGGCTCCGAAGCGCTGCGCAAGCTGCAGGCCGAGACGGGCATTCCGGTCACGTCCACACTGATGGGGCTTGGCGCCTTCCCGGCCTCCCACCCTGACTGGCTGGGCATGGTGGGCATGCATGGCAGCTACGAAGCCAACAATGCGATGCATGACTGCGACCTGATGATCTGCGTCGGCGCCCGGTTCGACGACCGCGTCACCGGACGGATCGACGCTTTCTCACCGAATTCGAAGAAGGTCCACATCGACATCGACCCCTCCTCGATCAACAAGATCGTCCGGGTCGACGTGCCGATCGTTGCAGACTGCGCCGCGGCCCTCGAAGCTTTGATGACGGCGGTGAAACACCGCAAGGGCAAGCGCCCGGACCTGAAGCCGTGGAAGGCCGAGATCGACGCATGGCGCGCCCGCGACTGTTTCGCCTATGCGCCGTCGGACAAGGTCATCAAGCCGCAATACGCCATCGAACGCCTCTATGCGCTGACCAAGGACCGCGATCCCTACATCACGACCGAGGTGGGCCAGCACCAGATGTGGGCGGCGCAATTCTTCCATTTCGACGAGCCGAACCACTGGATGACCTCCGGCGGCCTCGGAACGATGGGCTATGGCCTGCCCGCCGCGGTCGGCGTCCAGTGCGCCCATCCGGATGCGCTGGTGATCGATATTGCCGGCGAAGCGTCGATCCAGATGATGATGCAGGAACTGTCGACCGCCGTGCAGTTCTGCCTGCCGGTGAAGGTCTTCATCCTCAACAATGAGTGGATGGGCATGGTGCGCCAGTGGCAGGAATTGCTGCACGGGGAGCGCTATTCGCACTCCTATTCGGAGAGCCTGCCGGACTTCGTCAAACTGGCCGAAGCCATGGGCGCACGCGGCATCCGCTGCGAAGACCCGGCCCTGCTGGACGACAGGATCATGGAAATGATCGAGCATCCGGGCCCGGTCCTGTTCGACTGCCGGATCGAGAAGGACGGCAACTGCCTGCCCATGATCCCGTCGGGCTCTGCACATAACGAGATGATCCTCGGGCAGATAACTGGTAACGAAATCAGTGAGACCGGGCGCAAGCTCGTCTGACTTCTGACAGACCGGGAACCGGCGCCGCTTCAGGGGATGGTAATGGCCTTAGACAACATCTGGCAGATACTGGCCGACAATGTCGGGACGGTCGTGACGGTGGTGTCGGCCATTGCCGCCGTGATCGGCGCGCTTGCCAGCCGGGCCGAAACCCGCAAGCAGCGGCAGCTGCGCACCGAGCAATTGCGCCAGACCATCGACAGTTCCAGCCTCGACTGGGGCAATGCCGCCATCGATACGCTGGCGCGGGCGGCGATGCTGGCCCGCACCCGGCACCTGCACGGGAATGAAGGCGCCTTCCAGACCGCCCGGGCGGCCACGCTGATCAATCTGACCTCCCTGATCGACCGGGGCCGCATGTTCTTTCCCAATCTCGACGAGCACAAGAAAGGCGCGGAGAAAGACGGCGCCTATCGCGGCTCGCGCCCGCCGATTCTCGATGCGATGGTCTGGGTTCACTGTGAAATCAAGGCGCTGACCCGTGAGGGCGGCCCCACCGGCGACAACAGCGCGGACTTCATCGATGAATGCCGCCGCCTGGTTGTGTCCGAGCTGCAGGCCCATCTCGATCCGCGCCGCCTGAACCAGGTGGTCGGGCGCTATGACGGGCAGACCCGTACCCATCAGACGCAGGCCATCGACCGTGCTGAGTCCCTCAGGCAGCAACTCTTGACTCGGCGTCCCGGGGTCTCCATCGACAACCCAACCCGCCACCCAGAACAGCCGGAGACTGTACAATGAGCGACGGATCCGGAGCCCCCGCCTCCAACGGCCCGCAAAGCGGACCGAAGTCCGCCTACTTCCTCAATCACGAGGATGAAGCCGTTGAGCGCCGTACGCTGGCCGTGCTGGTCGACAACGAACCGGGCGTGCTCGCCCGTGTCGTCGGCCTGTTTTCCGGACGCGGCTATAACATCGACAGCCTGACCGTGGCCGAAGTGGATTCCTCCAGCCATCAGTCGCGTATCACTATCGTCACCCAGGGCACGCCTCACATCCTGGAACAGATCGAAGCCCACCTGATGCGCCTCGTGCCGGTCGGCGAAGTCGTGGACATCACCAAGTCGAAGCGCGGCATTGAGCGTGAGCTCGCCCTCGTCAAAGTGGCCGGCACCGGCGAAAAACGCGTCGAAGCACTGCGCATCGCCCAGATCTTCCGCGCCAGTGTGATCGACACGACAAATGAAAGCTTCATCTTCGAGATCACCGGCGCCTCCGACAAGATCAGCCAGTTCGTGGACCTGATGACCCCGCTCGGCCTCGTCGAGGTCAGCCGTACTGGCGTTCTCTCCATCAAGCGCGGGAAGGAAAAGGGATGATGCGCCGCCTCTTCGCCCTTCCCCTGCTGGCAGCCTGTTTCGCTACGCCTGCGCTGGCCGAACCGCCGATGCCGGAAAGCTGCAAGCCGCGCGTCGCCGGTGTCGCGCTGGCTGTCGCCGACGAGGCCGGCAAGGCCCAGCTGGCCTGCGATGTGGACCGGGCGGCGATCTATGAAAGCCGCGCTGACGCGATCTTCGGGCCGGTCACCGATCCGCTCGTCAGCGTGGTCGATACTGCGATCTCCCCCAGCGGAGCAGTCTATGTTTACGCCGTCAGCGACGTGCAGGGGGCGATGGTCCTCAATGCCCGCTCGGTGCCGGCCGATATGGAACAGCCCGGCAATGTGCCGGTCTGCCAGCTGCAGACGCTGATGCCGGACGATGCGGCCGCGCAGGTCTCGATCGCGCTGTTGCAGGCGGCCTCGCCGGACCTGCCCGGCTATGCCGAGCGGATGGAAGTCGTGGTCAATCCGGACGGATCGCACCGGTCTGTCCTGCTGCTCGATTCCCATGACGTGGTCAGCCGTGTGCAGACCGCCAGCGGGACACGCAATTTCTCCCGCCACATCCGCCAGAGCGACGATGTGGCGAAACTCAACGAATTGATCATTGGCGTTGCCAATGTCAGCAGCGGCTGGGACTGCAACGCCCCCTGACCGCCTCATCCCTATCCAGAACAACCCCCGACGGAGCCGAACGGAATCCCATGAAAGTCTATTACGAGCAGGACGCAGATCTCGCCCTCATCCAGAGCAAGAAAGTGGCCGTGGTCGGCTATGGCAGCCAGGGCCATGCCCATGTGCTGAACATGCGCGACAGCGGTGTGAAACAGGTCAAGGTCGCCCTCCAGGAGGGCTCGGCTAGCCGCAAGAAGGCAGAGGCCGAAGGCCTTGAAGTGGTCACCCCGGCCGAGGCCACCCAGTGGGCCGACGTCGTCATGATCCTCGTGCCGGACGAAAAGCAGGCCGTGCTTTACGCCAACGAGATCGAGCCGCACCTGCGCGCCGGCCAGCACATCATGTTCGGCCACGGCTTCAACGTGCACTACAATTTGATCCGCCCGCGCGCCGATGTCGACGTGTCGCTGTCGGCCCCGAAAGGCCCCGGCCACACGCTGCGCGCGCAATACCAGATGGGCTTCGGCCTGCCCGGCCTCGTCGCCATCCATCAGGATGCGAGTGGCACCGCGAAAGACGTTGCCCTCTCCTATTCGAAAGCCATCGGCAACACCCGCGCCGGCGTGATCGAAACCTCGTTCCGTGAAGAGACCGAAACCGACCTCTTCGGCGAGCAGGCAGTTCTCTGCGGCGGGATCGTCGAGCTGATCAAGGCTGGTTACGAAACGCTGGTCGAAGCTGGCTACGCGCCGGAAATGGCCTATTTCGAATGCCTTCACGAGACCAAGCTGATCGTCGACCTGATCTATGAAGGCGGCATCGCCAACATGAACTACTCGATCTCGAACACGGCCGAGTATGGCGAGTATGTCTCCGGTCCGCGTATCGTGGATTCCGAAGCCAAGGCGAACATGAAGAAAGTTCTGGAAGACATCCAGAACGGCACCTTCGCCCGCAACTGGGTGCTGGAAAACCAGGCTGGCGCCCCGGGCTTCAACGCCATGCGCCAGCGCATGAACAGCCACCCGATCGAGGAAGTCGGCGAAAAGCTGCGCGGCATGATGCACTGGGCCCAGAACGACCGCCTGGTCGACAAGTCGCGGAACTAATGCCCTCGCGCCCCCGTTCAAACGCTGTTAGAGCGGGGGCGTGACCTCCACAGATCCGATTCTTGTAGCCGGAGTGAACCGCCCACTGGGGGCGTGGATCGCGCTGGATCTTGCTGAGCGCGGCTACAAGGTTGTCGGCACACGGCGCCATCCCGATGTGGATCTCGATGCCCGCATGCAGGCCGCCGGGATTGAGCTGGCCCCCCTCGACCTGACAGACCTGGATGCGATCAGCGCCCTGGCGCCCCAGCCTTCCAGCGTCATCCTGACACCGATCCTGTCGGTCTCCGCCCCGGCCGCACGCGCTTTCCATGCCGGGGGCGTGACGCGCGGCGTCGTCTTTTCCTCGAACAATGTCGCCATCGTCGGCGAAGACCCCGTCTATGACCGGCTGCGCGCGGCAGAGGCGGACATTCTGGAGAACGCACCCGGCTGGGCCATTCTGCGGCCGACAATGATCTATGGTTATCCGGGAGACGGAAACCTGTCGCGCCTGCTGCGAATGCTGGCGCGCCTGCCAGTGTTTCCCCGTCTCGGCTCGGGCGAGGCGACCCAGCAACCGATCCATGTTGAAGACCTTGCCCGCCTGGCCGCAGCGCTGGTCGCGGGCGAATGGAATGCGACCGGCCTCCTCGCTGTCGGCGGTCCGCAGATCTTGTCCCATCGGGAACTGATCGCAACGGCCCGGCGGGCGACCGGGCGCGGCGGTATCGACCTGCCGGTACCGCTGGGGCCGGTCCGGGCGGTTGTGTCCCTGCTGACCGGGCTTGGCCTGAAATTGCCGCTCAGCCCCGCGCAACTGGCGCGGATAGACCTCGACAAGGCCGCCGTGAACCCGGCTGACATTCCGGCCGGGATCCGCCCGCAGGTCATGCCGGAGGAAGGCCTGACGCGCCTCGCCCTCGACCTCAATATTTAAGGCGTGCCGGGTACGCGGTTGAGATCCACAAACCCGTCCACCCCGGGCACCTGCCCTTTCATCGAATACTGCCAGATCAGCACATCGCCCTCCGGCGGACCGGACAGGCTGCGCATCCAGACCGGATGACGGGGAAAATGCCCGGCCAGCCAGTCACGATGGAATTCCGGTGTCGTGTAGAGCACGGGCGGGGCGCCATATTCGGTTTCAAGCGCATCCAGAAACGCTCTGATCTCCGCCCGGACGGCCTCTATGGACCCGTCCGGCGTGCAATTATGGGCGTATTCCAGATCGACTGCCGGGGGCAGCGTGCCTTCGCGCACTTCGACCGACTGGATGAAATTCTCCGCCTGCGCCGCGCCGTTCCGGCAGAGAAGGTAGAAATGATAGGCGCCGACATGCCAGCCCCGCTCGCTGGCCGCCAGCCAGTTCTCCTGAAACCGTGTATCCTTCCAGTCGCGCCCTTCAGTGGCTTTCAGGTAGACGAAATCGAGCGGGGCGCTACTGAGCGCGTCCCAGTTCACCCGGCCATTGTGGTGGGAAAGGTCGATCCCTTCATTGCCGGGGGCGAATGGGCCGCCTTCTGCCGTCGCTGCGACAGGCCCGGCAGGCCCTGAGCAGGCGGAAACAGCCAGTAAAGCGGCGGCGATCAGGCAGGTGAAACGCATATCCTGATCCAATCCCCTGTCTCCGGCACCCTTGCGGCCTGCCCGCGGCCAATTCGGGGCAAAACCCCCGGCTGAAAGCCCACGCACACCAAATTTGCCCTGAAATCAACAGGTTCGAAGGTTCGGGCACAATCCCTGCATAGACGCGCTGATAGACAAGAGAAGGGCTTAGACCTCCATGGCACCTGCAGACAAAATGCGCGGCGGAGAACCGGCAAACCTGATCCTGAAGGGCACGACGCTTGATGGCGACCTGCAGTTCGGAGCCCAGCTGGTCGTTGCCGGCCTGGTCAAAGGCAACATCCGCTGCGAAAGCATGCTGATCATCGAACGGGGCGGCCGCGTTGAGGGCCGTATCGAAGCCCCGGTCATCATCGTGCATGGTGAGCTGGCAGGCACGGTGCTCGCGACCCAGTCGATCGAGATCTGGTCGGGCGCAACAGTCGGCGGAGACGTCGCTGCACGGTCTGTCCGGGTCGATGAAGGCGCCATGCTGACAGCCAACCTTCTGATTGCCGCTGACCTGCCGGAACATCTCGGCCCGCCGGAGCCGGCGCAGACCCCGTCTCAGGCCCCGAAAGCGGAAGAGACCGCCCCGGTGGCCGCAACGCAGCCGGTGACCCCGCCCGTCACGCGTTCGCAGCCGGCTGCGCCGATGTCGCCGCCTGCCTCGTTCCTGTCCCCCGGCCCGGCAACGGACCGCGGCTAGGAGACGAGGCCTCGCAGCGGATCAGCCGCCGCGCATGTCTTTCAGGCGTTCGAACGCAACGGAATCAGGGTCATAGGCGCCCAGCTCGTCGAGCCGGGTGCAGGCCCATTCATAATCGCGGTTACAGGCATCCTGCAGGATGCGCGTGCCTTCCGGCACGTTCTTGGCGCCGCCCGTTCCGGTGAACAGCATGTTGCCATACCCGGCACAGCCGCTGACTTCATCAAGGTCGCAAGACTCCTTGTAGAGGCTGCGCGCCTTCACCGGATCGGCGTCCATCCCGCGTCCCAGCATGGTCATATAGGCCAGCGTCGCGCATCCTTTGCCATTGTCGCCCTTGCAGGCGCGCTCATAGGCTTTCAGCGCCAGACCGTAATCCTGTGTGCCGCCAGTGCCCTTGCGATAGGAATCGCCCGCGGTCACGCAGGCCTCATAGTCGCGGGCCGCGCAGGCCGTGTTGGCTTCCTGCCGGGCGGCACGTTGTTCAGCGAATGTCTCTTTGGCGTTTTCCAGCGCGATCTCGGCCTGGGATCGCTCAACCCGGCCATACTGGGCGGCGGCCGGCAGGGCGATGGCGCAACAGGTCAGCGCGGCGGCAATCAGAGGGGAGCGTAGCATGGGGTCTGCCCTTCCTAAGTCATTGTTCCGGCTTTGATATAGGGACCGGGCCATGGGGTCACCAAGACTTTACCGGCTTAAGCTTTCTTAACCTGCGATTGTCCTTGCTGCCTCTCCTGCCGCGAGGCAGTATTCCCTGATAAAAAAGCGCGATCGGATCAAAAGGGAGATTTCCGTATGGCCGCACAGGACCAGGCCCCGATCGGATCGGGATTTCACGACAAATCGACAGCTGCCGAAGTGATCGAAGGGATCGACCTTTCCGGCAAGAACGCCGTGGTCACCGGCGGCTATTCCGGCATCGGACTGGAAACCGTCCGGGCATTGGCCTCGGCTGGCGCCCGCGTGACCGTCCCGGCCCGGCGGCTCGACACGGCCGAAGCGGCGCTGGCTGAAATCCCCGGCGATATCGAGATCGCGGCGATGGACCTGGCAGACCTTGCCAGTGTCGAGAAATTCGCCCGCGAATATGACGAGACCGGGCGCGGCCTCGACATCCTGATCAACAATGCCGGCATCATGGCCTGCCCGCTCGCCCGGGTCGGCCCCGGCTGGGAAAGCCAGTTCGGCATCAACCATCTCGGACACATGGCGATGAGCCTCGCCCTCGCCCCCGCCATGCAGCGCACGGAGAATGCGCGCCTCGTCGCCCTCTCCTCCATCGGCCATGCCCGCTCGGATATTATCTGGGACGACCCGAACTATAATGAACGCGCCTATGACAAATGGGAGGCCTACGGACAGGCGAAGACCGCCGACGCGCTGTTTGCCCTCGGCGTCGACCGGCGCGGGCGCGACATCGGCATCCGCGCTTTCTCGGTCCATCCCGGCGGCATTTTCACCCCGCTGCAACGCCACCTGCCGGAAGAAGAAATGGTCGCGCTTGGCTGGAAAGCACCGGACGGGTCCATCCCGCCCATGGTGCAGGAACGGTTCAAGGCACCGGAACAAGGCGCCTCGACGACGGTCTGGGCGGCCACGTCGCCCAAGCTTGAAGGCCGCGGCGGCGTCTATTGCGAAGATTGCGATATCGCACAACTGGCCACAGACTCCAGCGAGCGCTGGGAACATGTCCGCGCCTGGGCCTGCGACGACGAACGCGCAGAACGCCTGTGGGAAATGAGCGAAAAAATGCTGGCGGATGCCTGATCCGGAGACGGATCACCCTGAGGAGGACAGGAACATGAAACAGATCGCACTACTCAGCCTGGCCGGCGCGCTGCTGGCCGCCTGCGCCACACCAGCCGCTGCCCCCGCACCGGAGGCCCCTGCCGCTGCACCGGAAACGCCTGCGATGCCGGAGGCCCCTACCCCGAAAGTGGCACCAGGCGGCTTTGATTATGAGAGCGTATTCCGCCAGGATGACCGGCCCGAGCAGGACTATGAACTCTACCCGGTGCGCAAATCCATCGAAGTTCTGTCCTTCGCCGGTGTCATGCCGGGCATGACAATTGTCGAAATGGAAGCCGGCGACGGTTTCTATACCGAGCTTCTGTCCCGCGTCGCCGGGCCGGACGGCAAGGTCTATATGCAGAACCCGCCCTCGTTTAAAAACTTCCTCGGCGACTCCGTCTCGAAACGGGTCGACGGGCGGCTGCTGAATGTCCAGATCGTGGAAAGCGCCTTCGACAATCTCTCGAATGTTCCGGACGCCAATGCTGACATCGTCACCTGGTTCCTCGGCCCGCACGAGCTCTGGTACACGCCACAGGGCGAGCCGGAAGGCGTGCTCGGCGACCCGGACATGACCTTTGACGAAATCGCCCGCGTCCTGAAGCCGGGCGGCCATCTGGTTGTTCTGGATCACATGGCCCCGGCCGGGTCGCCCCCCACAACAGGCGGAGACACACACCGGATCGACAAGGCCATCATCGTCGCCCTGGCCGCAGATCATGGCCTGACGCTGGTCGATGAGAGCGACATCCTCGCCAATCCGGACGATGATGGCACCGTGCAGGTGTTCGACCCGACTGTACGGCGCAAGACGGATCGCTTCCTGCTGAAATTCGCCAAATAGGCGTATCTGGCACAGAACATGCATGTTTCCGGGGGAATCTGGTCTAGCCCGGGAGTTGTGCCATGTCCGCCATCCGTTTTATCGCCGTCAGCCTCGCCGCCGCGAGCGTTGCCCTGCCCGTTCTTGCTGCTGAAGACAGCGGCCTGCGCGGCCGTCTGGAGGCTGATTTCCTGCCAAAA
This sequence comes from uncultured Hyphomonas sp., assembly GCF_963675305.1. Classification (NCBI taxonomy): domain Bacteria; kingdom Pseudomonadati; phylum Pseudomonadota; class Alphaproteobacteria; order Hyphomonadales; family Hyphomonadaceae; genus Hyphomonas; species uncultured Hyphomonas sp. The sequence goes on from NZ_OY776147.1 coordinate 2,877,963, forward strand.
ACCGATACTGCCGAGGATGCCCCGGCCGTCATGGATACGGTTGTGGTGACAGAGGCCGACAGTTCAGACCTTCTGGTCTCGAAACCGGCTGTGCTGCGCTATGACGTGGCGCCGGAAGTTCCGGCCCGTGTCGTGGCTGAGACCCGCGGCCAGGATCCCGAACGGGCCGTCGAAGCGCGCTAGGCCCTGCGCTGGCGTTCGTCTCAGGACGGAACGACATTCTCCGAGAGCAGCAGTTCGCGCTGTGCGCTGACGGCACGCATGGCCTGTGCCGGCAGCCAGCAGGTGACTTCCAGCCCGCCGCCATCGACCGGCTTCATGCCGACCGTACCGCCGTGAAGATCGACAAAATGCTTCACGAGGGCAAGGCCGAGGCCTGCGCCGCGCTGATCACCTGAGACGAAACTGTCGAAGCTCGTGGCACGCTTGTCTGCCTCAAGGCCGCGTCCATTGTCCCGTACGGAGAAGGTGACCATGTCGCCCATGCGCTGTGCCGAAATGACGATCTCCCCGCCGGAGTCCGTGAAGCGCAGCGAATTCGAAACCAGATTGAACAGGATCTGCCGGATGCGCCGCTCGTCCGCGCGGATCAGGCCCAGCTTGCCCGAAATATCCGACCGCACCGTGATCTGCGTATCCTCGGCCTTCGAGACGACCATCTCGATACTTTCCTCGATCACGCTGGCGAGATCGACATCTTCCAGATCAAGATCCATGCGTCCGGCCTCGATCATGGCGAGGTCGAGAATGTTCTCGATCAGCTTCGACAAGTGGTCAGAGGCAGACAGGATCGCGCTGACATAGTCTTTCTGGCGTTCCGTCAGATCACCATTGCGCTGGGTTTCCAGAAGTTCGGCATAGCCAAAGATCACCGTCAGCGGCGAACGCAGCTGATAGGACACGTTGCGCACGAATTCCGTCTTCAGACGGTCGGCCGCTTCGAAAGCCTCGGCGCGTTCGCGCAGGGCGGACTCGACACGGCGGGTCGCGGTCACGTCGGCAAAGGCGATCAGCGTGTTTCCGTCCGGCAGCGGATGGGTCAGATAGGTCAGGATCGACCCGTCGGACCGGCGCATTTCGCCCGTTGTGGACTGGCGCGCCTTGGCGGACGGATCGGTAATGTGGCTCTTCATCGCCGCCCAGATTTCGGTGTCGTGGAACAGCGGAATGCACTCCTCCACCACATCGTCATAATCCGGATGATCCTTCAGCATGTCTTCGCTGAGGCTCCACAGGCGTTCAAACGCATTGTTGTGCAGCTTCATACGCCCGTCGCCGCCGAACACGGCGACCGCTTCGTGGAGATTGTCGAGCGTTGAACTCTGCGTCTTCACAATGGCATTGAACCGCGTCTGCAGTTCCAACTCGCCGGTGATGTCCTTGAATAGCAGCAGCAGGCCGCCCATCGGGTGGCGCTGGCGGGTGACGGACAGGGTCCGCTCGTCCGGCAGCGACCAGGTGTCTTCCTTCACCCCGTCAATGTCGAGATAGTAGGAGAGCTCTTCCGCGCGCCATTCGGCATAGTTCGCCCGGGCCGGCAGCTTGCGGCGCTCGCGCAGCCGGTCCAGCAGCTGGCCATGGCCGGGACGGTCCAGCAGGAAGCTCTCATCGAGATCCCACATGTCGCGGAAGGCCTTGTTGTAGAAGGTCAGCTTGCGGTCAGCCCCGAAAATGGCAACGGCATCGGCCACATGGTTCAGCGTCTCGTCATGCGCGCGGACGTGGCGGTTCAGTTCTTCACGCGCATCTTCCTGCGCAGTGACGTCCAGGGCCATTGCTCCTGCCCCGCCCGACAGCGGGAAAGTCAGTATACGCATTGCCCGGCGCGCGCCATTGATGGTGATGTGCCGGGTCTCGTCGATGTCGATGCCTTCGCTGATCGTCTTGCGGGCCTGATCGGCGGTCGCCTGGTCCAGCATCAGCTGCCGGTCGAGCACACGGTCGAGATTGGTGCCATCGACGGCTTCGATATAGGCCGGGTTGACCCATTGCAGCTTGCCCATGCCCGACATGCGCCAGGCCGGGAACGGCGCCTTGCCCAGCATGTCGAGGAAGGCCGTCGGATCGCGCGCGATGACCTGGCGGGCTTCTTCCAGCTTGCCGCGGGCCGAGCTTTCTTCCAGCCCCTTGATGGTCGCATCGCTGACCCAGACCACGGCCCGGGCACCGGCCGTGCGCCCGTCAGCTTCGAGGAAGCGGCCGGACGGGCCGATGATTGTCAGCGAGAAAGCCTGCCCGCTCTCGCGCAGTTCGCGCAGGCGGATGCGCAGCGTGGTGTCGTGTCCGGCGCTGTCCCGGGCCTCAAGGTCGGCGAGGCCTTCGATGATGCGTACGGCCGGGTCCGGCGAGATGGCATCGTCGGTAAAACTCAGCAGGCCGGCCAGTGCGACCGGGGACCCGTACATTTCCGGCGGGATGATGTCATCACCCTCGGCTTCAAGCGCCTCACCCTGCCAGACGAGGATCACGCCCGGATGGGCGCCGAGAATGGACCGGTGGGCAGCGAGCGTGGTTTCCAGCTCAGCAGACCGGTCGCGGTATTTTCGGGCTGCACCCCGCGCACCATCCGAGACCCGCAACGCCCAGAGCAGCGCCGCGAGGCCAAGAGCGGCCGCGCCTGCGGCCATAATGATCGGAACCTGCTCCGCTGAAAGTGCCATGCCGCGTCATCCAAAAGCCCGAATCGGCCGCGAGAACGACCGATGAAACGGTTAACGAATTGCCCCTCTAGCGTTAAGGGCGCGTTAACGGAGTGCTAATGCCCGGCCGATACCGGCGCAAGATAACTGAAACCATATGTTGCAAAAACACAACACTCGCTTAGTCTGCCCGCCTGTTCGTGGAGTGATCCCAATGATTTTACGCCCGATTGCGCTGGCTGGCGCCTTGTTGATGGCTGCAGCTGTTCCGGCTTCGGCGCAGGAAGCTCAGGACGAAATCGTGCGCCTGCCGGGCCAGGGATTTACCAAACCCGAGGCACGCCGCGCCAGAGGGACCCCTGACAGGCTGGTCGCAGGCGGGGGGCTGTTCCTCAGCTTCGACACCGATGGCGACGGCAAGATCACGCGCGAAGAGCTGGAGGCCGGCACGAAGGCCGCGTTCCGGAAAGCCGATGCGAATGGCGACGGCCACCTGACGGCATTCGAGCAGATCAGCTGGGCCGAGAGCCTGCCGACCCGTGACGATTCCCTCGCCAATCCGGTCCGTTTCGATCCGAACCTCGACCGCCGCGTCAGCCCGGAAGAGTTCGAAGCCGTGATCGCAGAGCTTGCTGAACACTATGTCGAGGACACCAGCGACGTGATCGTGATCGCGTCCCTGAAGGCGCCGAAACCCAGGTCAGAACGGAATGAGCGCTCCCCGTTCGATACCGGACAGCGGCCGCCCCGCGGCACGCCCGCCGGGGATTGAGCCGTTTAATCAGACCAGAATGTCGTAAAGGTCCGTCCGACGGTCCCGGAAGAAGCCCCAGGCGGCCCGGTCCCGGTCGATGAGGTCGAGATCGAAGCGCGCGACCAGCACGCCTTCTTCGCTTCGCCCGAAATCGGCAACAACTTCACCAACATGGTCGGTGATGAAGCTGGTGCCGTAGAAGACCTGGCCTTCCTCATCGCCCACACGATTGGCCGCAACCACCGGCATGACGTTGGCAACCGCATGCCCCTGCATCACCCGGCGCCAGCGCGCTGCCGTGTCGAGGCTGGCATCCTGCGGCTCGGCCCCGATGGCGGTCGGGTACAGAAGCACATCGGCGCCCATAAGGGCCATGGCCCGCGCAGCTTCCGGGAACCATTGGTCCCAGCAGACGCCAACGCCGATATTGCCCTTCATGGTCTGCCAGGTCCGGAAGCCCGTATCACCGGGCCGGAAATAATATTTCTCCTGATAGCCCGGGCCATCCGGAATATGGCTCTTGCGGTAGACGCCCAGCGGCGTGCCATCGGCATCGATCATCACGAGCGAATTGTAATAGAGCGGCCCGTCCTTCTCATAGATCGAGACCGGGATCACAACGCCCAGTTCGGCGGCAAGCTCACCCAGCTGCACTACGGCCGGATGATCCTGCCAGGGCAGTGCGCGGGCAAAATGATGCTCTTCCTGCGTCTTGCAGAAATAATGGCCGCAGAAGAGTTCCGGCGGCAGCACGACATCGGCGCCCTGCCCGGCCGCTTCGCGGATGAAACCGGCCACACGGTCGATATTCGCCTGCATGTCGTCGCTGGGCGTGAACTGGATGCTGGCAACGGTGATTGTACGGCTCATTCTCAGATCCTCCGGATCAGGCGGGAATTTCGCGGGTCATGCAGTGGAAGCTTCCGCCCCCACCCAGAATATGTCCAGCCGGCAGGCCGATGATCTTGCGGCCCGGGAACAGGACCCGCATCTCGGCGAGCGCCACGAGACTATAATGGTCTTCATAGACCGGCACGAGGACAGCCCCATTCGTGATGGTGAAGTTCATATGGCTTGCCGGGACAGGCGCGCCGTCATCGCCAGAGATCAGGCCGGGGGACGGGATGGTTGTCACATCGAGCCCGGCTTCGCGTAGCGTGGCCTCGATTTCCAGCAGCACGTCCCTGTTCGGGTCATTAGTGCCGGACGGCATCTGGCAGAGCGCATGTCCCGGCCCGATGAAGCGCGCGATATTGTCGACATGGCCGTCAGTGTGGTCGTTCAGCAGGCCATCACCCAGCCAGATCATTTCCCCGATGCCGAGCGCGTCGCAGATCCGCGCTTCGATCTCCTCCGCTGTCAGGTTGGGGTTCCGATTCGGATTGAGCAGGCACTGGCGCGTGGTCAGCAGCCGGCCTGTGCCGTCGGCATCGATGGCGCCGCCTTCCAGGACGATCGGGTGAAAACTGGCAGGCAGGGATTCATATGCCGCGATAGCGCCTGATGTCTCTGTATCGCCGGGCATCAGGTATTTGCCGCCCCAGCCATTGAAGCGGAACGCCTGTGCCTCGCGCGCATCGCCCTGCCCCGTCACGATGGGGCCGGTGTCGCGCAGCCAGATATCCCCGGCCGGCACTTCCACGATTTTCGCCACATCGCCGACAGCTGCCGTGGCAGACGCAAGCGCCTCGGCAGACCCCGCCGCGACCCGGACCGGGACATGCGCCGAAGCGGCCCGGATGAAGCCGGCGATCTGTGTCCGCGGCCCTTCGAGACGGCCGCCCCACTCATCGGCAAGATGCGGCCAGCCGCACCAGAGGGCAGCCTGCGGTGCCCATTCGGGCGGAAGGAAGGGTTTGTTGTCGCTCATCGCGCGCGCCATGCCACACCTGTCACCAAAGGAAAAGGGCGGCCCCGCATGGAGCCGCCCTTCCCGATCAGGTCTTGTTCAGGCCGTAAGGCTTAGAACTTGTACTTGATACCGAAGTGGACCTGCCACAGCGACGGGCTGACCACGATACGGTCGTCATCTGCGTCACGGTTGAAGCTGGTGATCTCATACTGGCCGTTCACGATGTTCGCATCGTACAGCTCAGCATTGCCCGGGAAGCCGTGCTCACGCAGGATGCCCCAATCGGAGTTCAGCAGATTGCCGACGTTCTCGATGGTGATCCAGGCTTCCGTACGATCCTGAGCGCGCAGACCCGGCAGTTCCTGGGTCAGCTTCAGGTCGAACTTCGTCCACCAGTCATCTGCCGCATCGTTGCGGGTGAAGATGCTGCCGCGAGCGTTACGCAGCTGGTCATTGTTCTCGATGAAGTTCACGAGAGCAGCGACGGCATCCGGATCGGAGCTTGCCGCGATGAGCGGGTCAGCAATTCCGGTCGGGATGTAAGCCAGCTGACGGCTGTTGAAGAACCGCGCACCTGATTCATACGGGTTTTCCGCGAAGACATAGCTGTAAGGCGCGCCTTCGTTGGCCGTACCGAACAGGGAGACGCGGGTCTCCAGGTCGTTGATGTACTCTTTGGCGTAGTTGAACTGCAGCGTGAAGCGGTGAGCCACTTCATAGTCCGACGTACCGAGGCTCGGGTTCAGCGGGTCATAGGTCGCATAGTTCGAGAAGTTCGAATAGGCGACCGACGACGTCATCGGGTTGAGGTCCTTGGCGTCCGTGTAGGCGTAGCCGAGGGCCCAGTCGATACCGTTGTCATATGCCTGGGACAGACCAAGCGAGAGCACCAGAGCGCTGCCCTTCTCTTTCGCATTGGTCAGCAGGAAGTCACTCGTGCTGCCCGAATAGATCGGACGGCCGTCCGGAGCCGTACCCGACTGGACGTAGCTGAGCGGAACAACCTGAGCAGCTTCATTCGTCTTGGAGTACAGAATGTCTGCCATGACGCGCAGGTCGTTGCCGAGGATCGGCATATTGGTGTCGACATCAGCCACAGCGCCGAAGGCAAACTTCCATTCAGATGGAATTTCGAAGTTCGGGTCCAGTGCGTTCACACCACCGCGGCCGGAAGCTCCAGCAATGTCAGCAATTGCCTCATCCGGAACATCGAAGAACGGACGTCCGGTGTCGGAATAGGTGAAGTCTGCCAGGTTGGAGTCGTCCGGAGCAAAATAGTCCGTCAGAGTCACGCCGTTGTTGGAATAGTTGTTCGAAATCCAGACGTTCGGGTTACCGCCTGAGAACAGACCGGCACCACCATGGAAGCTGAGATTGTCAGCAAACTCATAGTTGAAGCCGAAGCGCGGCTGCAGGAGGTCACGGCCATCCATGTTGTCGTCATTACGGAAACCGTAGGTCGACTCGAAGTTGGCGTTATAACGCGGCTTGTCGCTTGACGTGTAGTAGTCATAGCGCAGACCCGCCGTCACATCGAGCTTGTCGGTGACCTGCCACTTGTCCTGAATGTAGAAGGTGTTGATTTCATAACCGAAATCAGCAGCCGCGTCATTCACATCATTGGTGCCGGCAGCGTTCGTGTACTGGAAGTAGTCGAAATCGCCATTTGCGAAATTGTCGAAATTGCCGCCACGAAGATCGAAGCGCCACTCACCGATCGCCTGCTGAACGAACAGGTTGAACACGGAGAATTCTTCGCGCTCGACACCTGCCGTGAACAGATGGTCACCCATCGTGTAGTTCGCAGCGGCCTTGTAGTTCCACAGCTCATAAGCGAGCTTGTTGGCCTGACGGCTGTCATCGGCACCGAGATAGATCGTGGAGTTCCCGGAGTTCAGATCGTTATCAAGACGGATCTGAACTTCGCCCCAGTTATCCGTGCCCCAGACCGGAATCTGGCGGTTGTCGAGATCGACATAGGACGCGCGCAGTTCGGTGGAGAGGTTCGGCGTCCAGTCGGAGTACAGGGCGGCCGTGTAGTTCTGCAGCTTCGCGCCGCGCTCATAATAGTGGTTGCCATCCGCGATCCGGTTCGAACCCGAATCGGACGGGGAGTAGTTGGCACCATCATTGTAGGTGTAGGTAAATTCAGCGCGGTGGTCGTCGTTGATGTTCCAGTCGAGCTTACCGAAGAATTTCTCGTCTTCGACAGCCAGAGAGGTCGGCAGACCGCCGGCAGTGTAACCATACTGGTTCACAGCGATATCGATGATGCTCTGATACAGGGCATCGGACAGGCCGACATCGTTCGGGGTGAAGCCGAAGATGTTTGCGCCTTCAAATTTTTCGTAAGCACCGAAGAAGAACAGTTTGTCCTTGATGATCGGGCCGCCGACATTGATGCCGTAGCGCTTCTCTTCGAAGGAGCCGAGGTCACGCTTGATGCCGTCGGTTTCGTCGCCGGTCAGCGAGTCGTCGGTGTAGTCGAAGAACAGGCCGCCGTGGAATTCGTTGGAGCCGGTTTTCGTAACAGCGTTGATGTTACAGGCGGTGAACGAACCATAGTTCACGTCGAACGGTGCCAGCTCAACCGACACCTGTTCGATGGCGTCGTAGGAGAACGGGATACGCTCGGTCGGGTAACCGTTGGAGTTCAGGCCGAAATTGTCGTTCAGGCGGACGCCGTCGACGGTCAGCGAGTTGTAGCGCGGGTTGGCACCGGCACAGTTGATCGAGTCGTTGAAGGCTTCGTCGACATAGACGCGCGGGTCGAGACGGACGATGTCCTTGATGTCGCGGTTCATGGCCGGAGCATTTTCCAGCGTCGCGATGTTGAAGGTCGACGACGGGCCGGTCGCAACCTGAGCAACCTGCATGGCGGAACCGGTGATGACGACCGTTTCCATGCGGGCGGTGTCGTCGCTCGACGTGGTGACCGTCAGGTTCAGGCTCGTGGCTTCGCCGAGGTTGGCGTAGACATTGTCTGCGCGGGCCGGCACGAAGCCTTCACCGGTGATGGTGACGCTGTACGGGCCGCCGACGCGCAGGTTCTGAGCTGCGAACTGGCCGGTGGCGCTGGTGGTTGTCACGGCGACCGAGCCGGTCGGTTCGTGAAGGATGGTGACGGTGGCGCCGGAAACGGCTGCACCGGTTTCGTCGACGATGGTACCGCGGATCGACGAGGTCGTAACCTGTGCCGAGGCAACACCAGCCGCCGTAATCGCGATTGCCGAAACGGCGGCACCGCGTGCGAATGTATTCCAGTTGATCATGATTTTCCCCTGTCCGAGAGAGCACCCGGTCAGCGCCCTTGCACGCCTTCCGGTTTTGAGAGCGCTTAACGCCCCCACATGACAGATTAGTGACAAGATCTTGAAGGTTCGACACATGATGTTCGGATTTGTGTCGAAGCCCGTGCTGCGATGCAAAAATGACACGGTGGTTAGAAAGAACTCGCCGCGAAACGTGCGTTTCAGGGTATATTATGTCGGCATCCCATCGCATAAACCGGACCAGTACCGAAAAGGCCCGAGACAAATGATGGAACCCCCCGGCGAATCGGCGACGGACTGGCGCCGCATCACCTATCTGGCCCTTCTGATTCTGCTGGCGCTGCGTGTCCTGCTCCTGGCCGTGTCTCCGCTGAACCTTTACGCCGACGAAGCCCAGTACTGGCGCTGGGGCGAAACGCTCGACTGGGGCTATTATTCAAAGCCGCCGATGATCGCCTGGCTGATCCATGCGGTCACCTCCGTGTTCGGTAATGCGGAATGGGCTGTGCGCCTGCCTGCCCCCTTCCTGCACACGGCCGGGGCCATCTTCCTGTTCCACCTTGGCCGCGACATGTATGGCGGGCGCACCGGCATGCTGGCCGCGCTCGGCTATGCGCTGATGCCGGCGGTGGTGCTGTCCTCTGCTGTGATCTCGACAGATGGCGTGCTGATGCCCTTCTGGTGCGCAGCCCTGTTCTGCTTCTGGCGCCTGCGTGCCGGCGAAGGCGGCTGGGTGAGCGCCGCCGGCCTCGGCCTCGCCATCGGGGCGGGCCTCCTGTCGAAATATGCGATGGTCTATTTCCTGATCGGCATCGCGCTGAATCTGCTGATCGACCGGGACAGCCGCCGCGCGCTGTTCTCCCGCCACGGCCTCCTGGTACTGGGCCTCGCCGCACTTGTCTTCGCGCCGCACATCGCCTGGAACGCGGCGCATGATTTCAAGACGGTCAGTCATACCGTGGACAATGCCAATCTCGGCGGCGACCTGATCAATCCTGAAAACGCGCTGACTTTCCTGGTCGACCAGCTGGGCGTCTTCGGCCCGGTCAGCTTCCTGGCGCTCATCTTCGGCCTGTTCGCTGTCCGCTCTCAGGACGAGGGCATCATGGGCCGGGACCGCTGGTTGCTCTGCTTCATCCTGCCGGTCCTGGTCATCATTCTCGGCCAGGCCGTGCTGTCGCGCGCCAATGCGAACTGGGCGGCCACGGCCTACCCGGCCGCAAGCGTGCTGGTCGCCGCCTGGCTGATCCGCGCGCGCGCCAACCGGCGCCTGTGGTTCATCGTGGCAGGGCTGACCTTTGTGGCGCTGCAGTTCGTGCCGGATCTCGGCGTCTGGGTGCGGCTCGGCCTCGGCATCATCGTCGGCGGCGGCCTTCTGCTGTTCGCGACGATGGTGAAGTACCGCCCGTCGGGCCTGCTCTGGTTCAGCATCGGCATGCATGGTGTGCTGGCGCTCAGCTTCGCAGCAATCTCGCTGCTGCCGCTTCAGTCCTCCACCTCGCTTGGCCTCGACAATGCCCTGAAGCGCACACGCGGCTGGGACCAGGCGGCGAAAGACGTGTTCGGGATTGCCCGGTCGGTCGGCGCGACGGCTGTTCTGGTGGATGAGCGCGAGGTCTGGCACGGGCTCGACTATTATGGCCGCGACCGGTCCATCCCCCTGCTCTCCTGGCGCCGCTATGGCGTGCCGAAAAGCTTCTCGGAAACCCAGCCGCTGGCCCCGCCGCTGGACCAGCGCGTCCTCGTCGCCTCAATCCATCCCGGCATGCGGCCGATGCTGCGCAGCGAGTTCGAGACGTTCGAGCCTGCCGGCGAAATCTCCGTGCCGCTCGGCAAGCGAAGCAATGGCTGCCCGCTGTCACGCACCTTCGTGTTGTATGTGGCGTCCGGCTTCAAACCGCAGGTCCATGATGCGGACTGGGAAGCGCAATTCAAAGGCCAGACGGAATTTCCGCCGGTGCCATGCCCTGCAAAACCGGAAACGAGCGGTCAGTGACCGTTTGAAGCGTCAGCCCAGACTTTCTTCACCCGCGCATCGCGGCCGCACGCCGTGCGGTAGTAGCGGTATTTGAGCGGGTTCTTCTTGTAGTAATCCTGGTGATAGTCCTCGGCCGGCCAGAAGGTGCTGGCATCGAGGATCTGCGTCACCACCGGTTTGCCGAGCACGCCGGACGCGTCGATCATGCTGACCTCGGTTTCGGCAACTTCGCGCTGGCTGGCATCGGCAACGAACACAGCCGACCGGTAACTCTCGCCCTTGTCGCAGAACTGGCCCGTCGCATCGGTCGGATCGATATGGCGGAAGTAATAGTCCACCAGCGCATCATAGCTGACCTTGTCCGGATCATAAGTGACTTTGACGGCCTCATAATGGCCCGTCTTCTCGTGCGAGACTTGCTTGTAGGTCGGGTTCGCCACCGTGCCGCCGGTGTAGCCGGAAATGGTCGAGACGACGCCGTCCACCTTGTCGAAATCGGCTTCGACGCACCAGAAACAGCCTCCGGCAAAGACGGCCGTCGACAGACGTTTGGCGTCGGGGCTGGAGACCTGGTCCTGCGCGCCGGCGCTGGAGAAGAATCCCAGCGCCATGGCTGCGAGACCGGCAGCGAGAGCAACAGACTGAGGAGAACGTGTACGCATCTTACTTCACTCGATTATCTGAACCGGGGCCTTGTCCGGCTTCCAGTCTGATATGGGAAATGACCGTTGGTCTGTAACCCCGTAAAGGCAGTCCTAACGGGAATGTGTTGCGCCCGTGTTGTCCGAAGGCGGCGCAAATATGGCGATGCCGTGTTTTCAGGCAGGCCCGGTCAACACCCGGACGCGGACGCGGCTCGTGCGTCCTGCAGAATCAACTGCAGTGACCGTGTAAAAACCGGGCCGGTCCGGCTTCCAGACCGGCGCGCCGGCATCATCGGTCTCGCAAGGGCGGCCATCGATGTACCAGCTGAGCCGTCCATCCCCCCGGCCGGCCAGGACGAAGCCGCGGGACGGGCGCCCGTTCACAGGCCCGGCCCAGAGTTCCGAGGCCTGCGGCGGGAACAGGATCTGCGGCGGGCCTGCCGCTTCCAGCACTTTCATCGCGCCATGGGATTTCAGCAGGCGTTTCTCGCTGGTCAGCCGCATCGTCGCTTCGCCTTCGTCCTGAAGGTGCTGGGAGACGCGGTCGGCGACTTCGAACAGGATCGGCAGGGCCGTGTCATGCCCCGTCTTGCCCGCGCGCGGCGCTCCATCCGCCCGCCCGACCCAGACCACGATCGCATGCTGTCCGGAGACGCCTGCCGCCCAGGCATCACGGAAGCCATAGGACGTGCCTGTCTTGAAGGCGATCTGCGGGGCATGCGCCGTCAGCGAGCCTGGCATGCGGCCTTCCGGTGTGGGCGCCTTGCGCAGGATGTCGAGTACTTCGCCGGCGCTTTCCCCGCTGACGAGGCGCTTGCCGGCCGATTCATAGCTCGCCGCTTCTTCGTCGGCACGCCAGACGAGCGGCTTGGCGACCCCGTCATCGCCGAGCGCGGCATAGAGCACGGCCAGTTCGCGCGCGGTCAGCCCGGCCCCGCCAAGTGCGATGGCAAGCCCAGCCTCATGCTCTGCCCCGCCATAGATGCGCGGACGTGCCCCGGCGGAGGCGAGCTGCGCGGCGAAGCGTTCCGGGCCGACCCGGTCCAGCATGGCCACAGCCGGAATGTTCAGCGAGTGCTGCAACGCATCCGACACGCGGACATCCCCGCGGAACATGCGGTCGAAGTTTTCCGGCTGGTAGGAGGCAAAGCGCGTCGGCAGGTCTGCCACACGGGTGTCCGGCGCGGCGGTGCCGTCATCGAACGCCATGGCATAGATGAAAGGCTTCAGCGTGGAGCCCGGCGAGCGCGCCTGCGCCGTCAGGTCCAGCCAGCCACCCGGCCGGTCGCGCGAGGCAGATCCCGCGATCGCCCGCACAGCCCGCGTCGGCACATGCACGACCAGCACGGAGACCTGCACGTCTTCGCCTTCGGCTTCGGCACGGGTCAGCGCAATCCGCTCGACCTCCGCCTGCAGACCGGCATCCAGTGTTGAGCGCACATCCTCACGCGGGCCTTCCGCCAGCGCCTTGGCCGTGCCATGCCAGGCACGGTCCGGGAAATCCCGCCGCCGTCCGGGCACGGACAGGGTGGCGACATCCTCGACATCGCCTTCAGTGTAGACGTCATAACGGTTCAGCTTCTCCGCCACCCAGTTGCGGGCGCGCTCGGCCGCTTCCGGGTGCCGGTCCGGCCGCCGCGCTTCCGGTGATTGCGGCAGGGCAATCAGCAGCGCGATCTCGTCCTTCGAGAGCTTGTCGGCCTCATGCCCGAAATAGCTCCAGCTCGCTGCGCGGACACCTTCAAGGTTGCCGCCATAGGGTGTCAGCGACAGGTAAAGCGAGAGGATCTCGTCCTTGGTCAGACGCCGCTCCAGCTGCCAGGCGCGGGCGATCTCGATCAGTTTGGAGCCGATATTGCGGTCACGCGGTTCCAGCATACGCGCGGTCTGCATGGTCAGGGTCGAGCCGCCGGACACGATGCGCCCGGCGAACAGCGAGTCCACGGCGGCGCGGCTGAGCCCCATCCAGTCGGTGCCCCGGTGCTCGTAGAAGCGCTTGTCTTCCACGCGGATCAGGGCGTCGATGAAGTCCGGATCGATCCGGTCCAGGTCTCCGGCAAAGCGCCAGCGACCGTCCGGTGTCGCAAAGGCCCGCAGCGGCTTGCCGTCCCGGTCCGTGACGAGGGCGGACAGCCCCCCCGCCCTTTCGAGGGGCGGAGGCAGCAGCCTGTCCGCGATGGCCACCGCAAGGAACAGCGCAAAGATGCCGAGGAAGATCCGGCGCGCTGTCAGCATGGCCTTATTTGCCTCCTTCGGCCCCGCTCTGGGCCGGAGCGATGGTCACACGGCCAGCTTTCGAGCGGGCGAACACGGCCGGGCGGTACATGTCCTCTGCGACGACGCCCGGAATGGCGAAGTCACCCGGTGTCACCGCGCGGACCACATAGGCCATGGTCACCGAGTTCGAATAGACGTCGACCGCGGCGACATAACGGTCATCCTGCGCCTGGGCGGTCTGGACGTTTGCCAGCTCTCCCAGATAGGCGAAGGCACCGTTCGGCCCGTATTCCTGACGGCCATCGGCCGGACGCAACACCGTCTCGATCTCGAAACCGGCTGGCAGCAGGTCTGCCACGATGACCGGGTTCAGGCGCCGTTCTTCCGGCGAGACGGTCAGCTTCACGACCAGCTGGTCGCCCTGGGACACGCGGGCGAGATCCACCCGGCCACCAGTCAGGGTGTAGAAGGTCTTGTCGACCTTCATCTTGGATGCCGCCGGCGGCGGGGCGCTTGCCGGCGCACCGGAGACGAGCACGGTCCGGAACATCGGGGTCTTGCCGCCGAGGGTGAAGGTCACGCCTTCGCGGGCCTGTTCTTCGGTCAGGGCATATTGGCGGTCATTATTGTTGCCGCGGCCGAGACCTTCGACATCGAGGCGGAAGTCTTTCCCGCCGCCGTCCAGATCGTTCACCGCCTGCAGGAGGAAGGATTTCTCCTGCGTGGTCAGGCGGCTCGGATCCGGCGTCTCTTTGCCGAGCTTTTCGGACAGACGTTCCAGCGTGCCGGACTGTCCGGCCTCTGCGGCGAGCGCCAGCACACCGGCCAGGTCACGCAGCGGCGTCTGGTAATAGTCGCCGGTATTGTTGTAGCCGAGCGCGTCTTCGGCCGCCTTGAAGGCCGAATTGGCGCGGGCCTTGTCGCCCAGCTGCGCCAGCGCCGCGCCGATATGGGCCCGGGCCAGCGGGCTGTCGATCGACTTCAGCTCGCGGTCATGCAGGTAACGCAGGCGGGAGATGTCCGCCTTGCCGGCCTTGGCCAGCACATAGAGCGCATAGGCCGAGGACCGTTTCATCAACTGGTCGACCGTGTCATTGGAATACCGGCTCTCATAAACATCGGTATCGTAGCCATAGACCCGCCAGGCATCGCCCGTCGCGATCTGGCGCAGGGCGCCATAGGCCCGGTCCATCGCCTCGTCCGGCACGGCATAACCGGCTTCCTTGGCACGATAGACAAAGTCCGTCGCATAGGCGCCAAGCCAGGGCGAAGCATAGCCATCGCCTTCGCGCCAGAGGCCGAACGCTCCGTCTGCACCCTGACGGTTCAGCAGCGTGTTCACCGCCACCTGAACCTTGGTCGCCGGATCGTCATTGGCATCCTTCGCGCCCATGGCAACCAGTTGTTCCGAATAGAGCAGCGGCAGAGCGCGGCTCGTCGTCTGTTCGGTACAGCCATAGGGATAGCGGTCGAGCGAAGCATAGAGCGTCGCAGCATCGACCGGGATGGACGAGAAGCCCACCGAGACGAAGCCCGAGCCCTGGACGAGGTCCGTCAAGAGGCTCGGATCGACAGAGAAGGCATCGCCCGGCTGCATCAGTTTCGAGGACACGCGCGTCACCGGCAGGTAAGGCGAACGCGTCTGGATCTGATAAGTCCGGTCCACGGCATATTTGCCGGGGCCTTCGACATCGAGGCGAACGGTGGAAATGCCTTCATCCTCGGCCTCGACACGGACCGGCAGGTCCATGCGCTCACCGGTCTTCAGCACACGGGTCAGCTTGCCGTCGGCAATCGAGACGCCTTTGGTCGCGCCCACCTGGGCCGAGAACTCGCCGTCTTCCAGTTCGACATTGTCGACACTGGCGGTCAGCACGGCTTCGTCACCCGGCGCCAGGAAGCGCGGCATGATGAGGTCCGCCGGGGCTTCGTCGCGCACGGTCATGGTCGAGACCGCAGAGCCGACCCCGGTCTTCGACCAGGCCACCGCCATCAGGCGCAGCTCCCCATTGAATTCGGGCACATCGAAGCGGACTTTCGCCTTGCCGGACCGGCCGACATCGACGAGGCCGGAGAACAGCGCGACGGATTTGACCGGCACAACGGAGAGGCCTTCCCCGCCCAGCTGGTCACCGCCCGTGCGCACTTCTGCCGGCAGGCCCATGTTCGGGTCCAGCAAGCGGCCGTAATCGTCGTACAGTTCCACGCCGAGGGCCTTCTTGCCGTAATAGTACGACACCGGGTCCGGGCTTTTGAACTTGGTGAGACGCAGGATGCCCTCATCCACGGCGGCGAGCGTCAGATAGACCGGCTCGCGCGGGCCATCGCCAATGTCGACCTCGATCACCTGTTCGCCGCGCGGACGCGTAACCGACGGCGCATTGATCGCCATGTCGAAGGTGCGCGCATCCATGTTGAGCGGAATATAGGTGACACCGACAGCGCGGCGCGGCTTCGCCTGCAGCACCGGGTCACGTTCGGTATAGACCGAGACCATGACATAGGCGCCGTCGCCCCACTCGTCGTTCACCGGCAGGGTCACCTGCGTGCCGCCTTCGGTGACAGCAATATTCTGCACGGAGAGCACCTTGTCGGTCGCAACCACGACCTGCGCCTGCCCGTCATAGGGCGGGACGATGGTGATCTCTGCGGTCTGGCCAGAGGCCGGGGCCTTGGCCGGGCCGGTGACTTTCACGCGGTCCGGGGCCTCAACGCCATCATCGGAGACATAGCCGCCCCAGCCGACATAGAAATTGTCGCTGGCCGACGTGCCGGACGCAGAGCCCGTGCCTTCGATCACCAGTTCATGGCTGCCCCAGTCGAGGCCGGAGACCGTGATCTCGCCCGTGCCGCCTTCTGGCGTGGTCAGCACGCCTTCATTCACCTTGGTCACGGTGCGAGAGCGGCGCCAGCGCCAGCGGTCGCCATCATTGTACCAGTCATAGTGCCAGTCGATCGCCAGCACTTTCCATTTCAGGTCTTCTGCCACGGCATTGCCATCGGCATCCACGGCGACGACCTGATAGGTCGCATCCCCGCCCCGCTCGACCGAATAGTCGAAGCCGGGCTTCAGGCCGAGATAGAGGCTCTCCGGCCGGTAAGGCACCCGCACGCTTTCCGACACGGCCCGCCCGCCGGGTTCCAGTACGGAGACGACCGTGTTCAGGCGCAGCGGCACACCGGCATTGCTGCCGGCATTACCGGGCGACAGGCGGATCACGGCATTGCCCGCGCCGTCGGTCGTCACATCGTCGAATTCGAGAATGCGTTCCTGGAAGCTTGAATCGTGGCGGCCATAACTGAACCCTTCAAAGGCCGGAAACGGATTGGGCTGACGCTCGACCCGGGCTTCGGCCTTGACGGTCAGGCCCGCACCCGGCGCACCATAGAGGAAGCGCGAGGACACTTCGACATCGCGCGTGCCGCCCAGCTTCACCGGCGTCTCATCATCGGTGGTGAGGTCCACGGCGATACGCTGCGGCACGAAATCCTCGACCGAGAAGCGGACAGAGCCGGACGCACCGGGAATGCCGTCCATCTGGACCTCGACGCGCCACTCACCGCGCGAGGCGCCTTTGGGCAGTTCGAAATTGTGCAGCACGGCAGCGGCGTCCGATCCGGTGAAACGGATCTTCTCCGACACAAGGCCATTCGGGCGGTACAGCACCAGGCTCCCGTCGCGGTCGGTCACGGCCTTGCCCGTGGTGTCCCGCAGCATGCCGGTCAGCCGCACCGTCTCGCCCGGGCGGTAGATACCCCGGTCCGTGTACAGATAGGCATCGATGATGCCGGGCATGCGGCGCCCGCCGATATTTTCTTCCGACAGGTCCACCGGCGCGCGGGTCAGGTCCAGCGCGGCCAGCTCGCCCTTGGCGGTCAGCGCGAGGATCAGTTTCGGCGCCATGTTGCCCTGGCCATTGGTCAGCTCAGCCGGGAACACGACGCGTCCCTGCTGGTCCGAACGGCTTTCGGCAAGGAGGTCATTGTTGCGGGCGATGAGCTGGACCGTCGTATCGGAGATCGGACGGCCATCCTTCAGCGACCGCAGCGTCACATCGACCCCGTTGCCGCCCTCATAGGCCGTGATGGCAAGGTCGGTCAGCATGATCCAGCGGCTGGTCGAGGCCGGCGGGCCGACTGCCTCGCCGATGTCGTCAGCGTCCTTGACGGTCACGAAATAGGCGCCCGGCTCCATCGTTCCGATAGTCGCTTCCAGCGGGAAGACGGTGATGACCGGCGCGTTCTGTTCGCGCGCAACATCGACCGTGCCCTTGAACAATTCTTCTTTCACATCGTCCGGGTCGTTCTCGCCCCAGGTCCAGGAATGGCTGCCCTGTGCGGACGTCGTGCCCTGGCTGATCCGCTTGAAGGCCAGCGCGCGGTCATTGATGCGGGAAACCGTTACTTCGATCCTGTCGACATTCACCGTCTCAATCGGCAGGCCGTCAGCATTCTCGCGCGGCAGGATGACCCCCGTGCCCTTGAAGCCGACATAAGGCGGCCGGTCGGCAAAATCGATCGGCACTTCTTCCTGGTTTTTCAGGGTCCGGCCATCGGCGGCCGGCAGACCCGACAGCAGCGTCGCCGTCCGCTCCGTCCCGAAGGACAGGCCGCCAACGCACAGCTCGCGGCCCTCAACGCTCAGCGCCGGATTGAAGGCCGGACGGAATTCAACATAGGGAGAATAGTCCGCTTCCGGGTCCAGCGCAGCGGAGAAGACGAAACAGGCCAGCGGCGCATCCTGACTGGTATCGATGCGGTAGCGGAAATAGGTGAATTCCTGCTCGCGGGCATCGATTGCGGCCTGGCGCCGCTTCTCTCTTTGCCGGGCCGCCACACTGTCAGCGGGCGACAGCTGCACCACCGTGCCTTCTTCGCCAGGGCCGGAACCGGAGCGCTCAGAGCCGCCACCTCCCCCGCATGCAGCGAGAACACTCAGGAGCAACGCCATCAGCATTGCCTTGCCGTATCCCCCCTGGCCCGGGATGAAGTGCGTCATGAAGCCTCTCCTACGTGTAACATGAACACTCTTACACATCTTCGCGGGGGCGCGAACAGGGCGTGAATTGGACAATTCCGACATTATTCGGGGATTTCGCCGGTACGGCACCGCCAAACCCAGCTTGCCAGCTGCGGCACCACGCGCCATCGTCGCGTCATGTGGAGCTGGCGCATCCTCGGAATGATTTCATTCGCGTTTGGCGCGATCGGTCTGTTTCTGCCTATCTGGCCCACCACAGTCTTCTGGATTGTCGCCGCACTGGCCTTTGCCCGCTCCAACCCGGCCTGGGCGGAATGGATCTATGCCCGCCCCAAGATTGGCCCGCCGATCCGCATCTTTGTCGAGACCGGTGCGCTCAGCCATGCCGGCAAGGCTGCCGCCCTCGGCGGCATGGGCCTGTCAGCCGCCGTGATCGGATTTGCATTCTGGAAACGGCCGGTGCCGCTGAGTATCGCCCTGTCGATCCTCGGCTTCGGCGCGCTCTTCGTGATGACGCGACCCCGGGCGCCCTCGGATTCCTGACCCGCAGCTAGTCGCCCAGACCGCCATCGGTGCCGGGCAGCGGCACCTTTCCGTCCGGCGTCCGCTCAGCCTGTGAGGAATAGGCATGGGTGGCAGCCTTTTCCTTCGCCTCCTGCCGCTCGCGCAGCTCATCCGAGAAGGCGCTGGCAAACACGCCTGCCGGGAGCGCCACGACACCGATGCCGGCAATCGCGATGACCGAGGCGAACATCCGCCCCAGCGGCGTCACCGGATAGACATCGCCATAGCCGACCGTGGTCAGCGTCGCGATGGCCCACCAGATGGCGCGGGGAATGGAGGCGAAGCTTTCCTGCTGCTCTCCGCCGACGCCTTCGATGAAATACAGCGCCACCGCCGAGACATAGACCAGCACCAGCGCCATCGCGAGCGCCGTGAGAAGCTGCGTACCTGCCCGCTTCACCGCCGCGCCAAAAATATCGAAGGCCGGCACAAAGCGCGCAAGCTTGATCAGCCGGAACAGGCGCAGCACCCGCAGTGCAATCAGCGGAATGCCGAACCCGGCCATCATCACGATCAGCTCCGGCAGAAAGGCCAGGAGGTCGGCGATCGAATAGAACCGCGTCATGTATTTGAGCCGGCCGCTAATGCCCCGGTATTCCGGGTCCAGCCCCGCCACGACGACCCGCAGCACATATTCCACCGCAAAGGCGAACACGACAAAGATATTGAACGCGCGGAATACAGCCTGCCATTGCGGCTGGGAATTCAGGGCTGGCTCTGTCTCCAGCGCCAGGAACAGGAAGCTCAGCAGGACCAGCGCAACGATGAAGAGGTTGGTGACCGAGATGCTGCGCAGGCGCGCTTCCGGCACCAGCTCCTGATAGAGCTTGTAGCGCAGCCCCTTCTGCACCATCAGCTGCTGCACCACCATGTCCGGCCTCGCTGCGTTCCCCTTCGGCTTATCCTCTTAGCACACCGCCGCAGCCTTTGGCGACGGCCGCCACGACCTTGTCCATCAGGGCCTGGATGTCTTCATCCTTCAGCTTTTCCTTGGGCTGGATCGTCATCTCGAAGGCGACGGACTTCTTGTCGTCCGGCACGCCCTTGCCCTGATAGACGTCGAAGACTTCCACCTGGTCGATCAGCTGCTTGTCGGCGCCCTTGGCGAATTTGACGAGGTCTGCCGCCGGCACGGTCTCGTCCACCACGAACGCCATGTCGCGCCGGATCGGCGTCAGCTCCGACCGTTCGAGCACGGACTTGGTCTTGGTTGCTTTCGTCTTCATCAGCGGCAGTGCGTTGAGGTTCAGCTCGAAGCCGAAGGCCGGGCCTTCCACATCCAGCTGTTTCAGCACGCCGGGATGCAGCGCGCCAAAATGCGCAACCGTCACCTTCGGGCCGAGCTTCAGCGCCGCCGCCTGCCCCGGATGCCAGTGCGGCTGGGACGGCGGGGCGACCTGGAACCGGTCCCCCGGCTGGCCGAGCGCTTCGAGCACGGCGAAGAGGTCTGCCTTCGCGGCGTAGGAATCATAGGGCTTCGGCGCCCCCTGCCAGTGGCGTTCGGCCAACGGGCGGACGAGCGCCGCCACCACGGTGCGCTGGTCGTCCGGCCCATCGCCCAGATAGATCGGGCCCGCCTCGAAGAAGCGCGCGCCGGGCTCTCCCCGGTTCGCCGCGCGCTGGGCAGCGCCGGCCAGGTTTGCCAGGATCGACGGCCGCATCTGGTTGAGATCGCTCGCCACCGGGTTGGCGACCGTCAGGCTCTCCGGCGTCTTGCCGAACAGGGCCGCATTCGCCTTCGACATGAAGCTCCACGTCACCGCCTCAAGGAAGCCGCGCGCTGCCAGCACGCGCCGCGCCGTGCGCACGCGCGCCTGCATCGGAGTCGTGATCGCGCGGACGCCGCCTTCCGGCGCCGGCAGAGAGGTTGTCGGCAACTGGTCGTAACCGACCATGCGGGCAATCTCTTCGACGATGTCAGCCGACTGCTCCATGTCGAACCGGTAGCTCGGCGGCATCAGGTACCAGGCATCCCCGGCGTCTTCGACGGCGAATTCCAGATCCTTCAGGATACGGCGCATATCGGCGCTTTTGACTTTCAGGCCGGTCAGGCGCTCCACGTCTGCCGGATAGAACGTGACCTTGTCTGCGCGCGCCGGGATCATGCCCGCGACATTCGCCTTGGACACGGTGCCACCGCCGAATTCGACGATCAGCGCCAGCGCCAGGTTCAGGCCATCGACACAGGATTGCGGATCGACCCCGCGCTCGAACCGGTAGCGCGCATCGGAATGGATACCGGTTGCACGGCCCGTGCGGGCGGTGCGCAGCGGATCGAACCAGGCGCTTTCGATGAACACATCCGTCGTCTCGGCCGAAACCGCCGTCGACTCACCCCCCATCACGCCGCCAAGGCCGATGGCGCCGCTATCATCAGCGATCACGCACATCTCTTCGCCGATGTCATAGGTCTTGCCGTCGATCGCGACGAGCTTCTCGCCCTTCTTGCCGAGACGCGCCGTGACAGCGCCCTGCAATTTGTCCGCATCATAGGCGTGCAGCGGACGGGCGCGGTCGAGCGAGATGAAGTTTGTCACATCCACCAGAAGCGAGCGCGGCTGGATGCCGACAGCTTTCAGCCGCTGCTGCATCCAGTCCGGTGACGGACCATTCTTTACGCCTTTGACCAGCGCGCCAGCGAACATCGGACAGGCTTCAGGTGCGTCCAGCCTGATCTCGACCGGACAGTCGAAGCTGCCGGAGACTTTCTTCACATCGTTGGGGATGAACCGCCCTGCCCCGGCCGCGGCGAGGTCGCGCGCAATGCCCTGCACGCCCAGCCAGTCCGGCCGGTTCGGCGTCACTTCGAAATCGATCACCGGATCGGCGAGGCCGAGCGCCTCGGCCGCCGGCGTGCCGAGCGGGATGGACTCGTCGAGGTCGGCGATGCCGTCATGGTCTTCGCCGGCTTCAATCTCCTTGGTTGAGCACATCATGCCGTGGCTTTCCACGCCGCGGATCTTGCGGGGCTTCTTGTCCAGCGCGAAGTCGAGCCCCGGAATATATGTGCCGAGCGGCGCATAGATCGCCGTCATGCCCGCACGCGCATTCGGCGCGCCGCAGACGATCTGCTTCATGCCGTCCACGGTTTCGACCTTGCACACGCGCAGCTTGTCCGCATCCGGATGAGGTTCTGCCTCGATCACCTTGCAGACGGTGAAGTCCTTCAGCTTCTCGCGCGGATCATGCACGTCCTCGACCTCAAGGCCAGCCTTCTGCATGCAGGCCAGAATCTCCTCCAGAGTCGCCTTGGAAGCGATGTGGTCGCTCAGCCAGGAAAGGGTGAATTTCATCGTCTATTCCAGTTCGGGATCTAATGCGTCTTGAACCTGACTGACCGGGGACAGGTTCTCAGACAGGTTCTCAAAAATATCTTCTTCGCTGCGCGTGCAGGCCTTCACACGCCGGGCGGGTGAGTTCTCCGACAGGCCGTCGACCTCCCAGCAGCGTTTGAACACAGAGCAATAGCAGACCCGCATGGTCAGCTCGCCCCACTTGTCAGCCGTTTCCGCCTGCACAGCCGGGCTGATGGCGTCCGCCGGCCAGGAAATCCGCAAGGCGTTGATCGTTTCCCCCGGCGCGACAGCGCGCCCGACCATGCTCGTCCATGACAGGTCGTAACCGCCTGGCAACGTGTCACGATAGGCATCAAGACTGTCCAGGCGTTCGCCATCTTCCAGTATGTCGACCGATTCGATCAGCGCCGGGCCGACACCGCTGTTGCGGAACCGGACACCAATGTCGCGGACATGTGGTTCTGTGGAGATATATCCGTCCGCCTGCAGCACTGGATAAACAGAGCCGTGCTGCTGGGCTCGCATGACGCGGCCCTGATCCCAGGCAATGAAGACCGCGAGCGCGCTGGTCACCACCGCGCAGATCGCAATCACCATTTCTACCTTGTTGCCTGTGCCCATGCCCGCCTCCTACGCCACGGCCCCGGCGCGTTCCTGCGCGAGGTGCTGAGGGGCCGCCGCCGCGAACTCGTCATCGAGAACTTTCTCCAGACGGAAGGTTTCAAAAAACACATCCATGTCTTCGGCGAACACGCCATTCCGGGTGAAATATTCCCGGTGTGCACTTTGCCAGTAGTCGAGGCTGAGATCGCCCTCACCTTCCAGCGCAGCCAGTTCCTGTGTCACGTCAGCGAACTTCATCCGCGTGACCGTTTCTGTCTTCAGAATCGCAACCCGGCGGCCATCGCCGCTCATCAGGTAACCGCGCTCACCCTCAACCGGCACTGGCTGGATGCCTGTGTCACTACAGGTCGCCGTCTTGACACCCGCCACGATCAGCGCCGCCAGACGGTCGGCCAGTTCGGGGCCGTCCCCGAAGGTCCATTCCGGCAGATCAGAGGAGGATGGGCTCGCCGTCACGACAGCCCTCCGCTGACGGAGGGCGTGCTCCACGGCGCGAAGCCGTAGTGACGCGTCCATTGCGGATCGGCCTCGAAATACGGGCGCAGGTCCGGCATGCCATATTTCAGCATGGCCAGACGGTCGATCCCCATGCCAAAGGCAAAGCCCTGATATTCGTTCGGGTCGATGCCGCAATTGCGCAGCACGTTCGGGTGCACCATGCCGCTGCCCAAAATCTCCATCCAGCTGTCGCCGGCGCCGATCTCGATCGTCTCGCCCTTGCGGGTGTATTTCACATCCATCTCGGCCGATGGCTCCGTGAACGGAAAGAAGTGCGGGCGGAAGCGGGCTTCCACAGTGTCGACTTCGAAGAAGGCTTTCACGAAATCGATCAGGCAGCCTTTCAGGTGCCCCATATGGGTGCCCTTCTCGATGACGAGGCCTTCGACCTGGTGGAACATCGGCGTGTGCGTCGCGTCCCAGTCGTTCCGGTAGACCCGGCCCGGCACGAGAATGCGGATCGGCGGCTTCTGATCCATCATGGTGCGGATCTGGACCGGAGACGTATGCGTGCGCAGCACTTTCGGCGTGTCACCTTCCCCCGCCTTCATGAAGAAGGTGTCGTGCGTCT
The DNA here is from genome assembly GCF_963675305.1 of uncultured Hyphomonas sp. NCBI lineage: Bacteria > Pseudomonadati > Pseudomonadota > Alphaproteobacteria > Hyphomonadales > Hyphomonadaceae > Hyphomonas > uncultured Hyphomonas sp. The sequence continues at coordinate 2,901,853 of NZ_OY776147.1, forward strand.
CGCGCGCCGGGTGGCCTTCCGGGAAGTTCAGCGCGGTGAAATTGTGCCAGTCGTCTTCCACGTCCGGGCCTTCGGCCACGGTGAAGCCCATATCGCCGAAAATGGCCGCGACTTCCTCGAACACCTGCATCACCGGGTGCAGCGCGCCGGCCTTCGGGCCGGGGGCCGGCGGCAGGGTCAGATCCAGCTTTTCGCTGGCCAGCTGTTTCTCCAGCGCTTCGGCTTCCAGTTCGGCCTTGCGGGCGGTGATCGCATCATTCACGCGGTTCTTCAGCGCGTTCAGCTTGGGGCCGTTTTCCTTGCGCTCTTCGGGGCTCATCTTGCCGAGCGAGCTCATCAGGCCGGAGACCCTGCCCTTCTTGCCGAGTTCGGCCACACGGACCGCGTCCAGCGTGTCCAGGTCAGCCGCGGCAGCCACCGCCGCAAGCGCTTCGTTTTCGATGGTCGTAATATCGGACAAGGTCTTGCCCCTTTTATGTTTCCGCGGGCTTTTTAGGCGCTTCGCGGGATCATGCAAATCCGGAAACGGAAAAGCCCGGCACACTGGCCGGGCTTTCTCTCATTCAATTCGGCGGCGGCCCTTTCAGGCGGTCACCGGCGGCGCGGGGCCTCACAGAAAGCTTACTTGCCGGCAGCTTTCTTGCGGGCGAGACGCGCACGCTTGGTGTTGCCAAACACGCGGACTTTCGACCGCTTGCCGAGATTGGCCTTCCAGGTCGCGTTGCGGCGCTTGACGCGCGGCTTCTTGGCCGGGTGCAGAACGGAGTTCGGGGACTTCGACATCGGGAAATTCCTGACTGGTCTTTATGACTTAAGCGAGGGCCGCTTTGGCCTGAGCCACCAGGGCGCCGAATGCGTCCGGGTCCTTGATGGCGATGTCGGACATGACTTTCCGGTCGACTTCGATACCGGCTTTGGTCAGGCCATTGATGAACTGGGAATAGTTCATTTCGTCGTCGTGGATGCGGACAGCGGCGTTGATGCGCTGGATCCAGAGCGAGCGGAACTTCCGCTTTTTGACTTTACGGCCGACATAGGCGTACTGGCCGGCTTCCCAGACGGACTGGTGCGCGATGCGGAACGTATTCTTGCGGCGGTTACGGAAACCCTTTGCCTGCTTCAGGATTTTCTTGTGGCGGGCGTGGGCAGGAACTTTAGCGCGGGAGCGGGGCATCTGAGCCTCCTTCTTTCAAGATCAGTATTAAGTCAGCGACGGCGGCTTAGAGGCCGTACGGCAGGAACTTTTTCACACGGGCTTCATCAGCCTTGGCGCCGACGGACGTGCCGCGGTTCTGGCGGATGTACTTTGCATTGTGGCTGATCAGGCGGTGACGCTTGCCAGCGACGCCGTGCTTCAGCTTGCCTGTTGCGGTGATCTTGAAGCGCTTTGCAGCGGCCTTCTTGGTCTTCATCTTCGGCATTTCATTCTCCTTGTTTCGTGGAGCTCGCACCCTTGCGGGCGGCCCGGTTTTCATGAGTGGAGGGCATGCCGTTCGCCAGCACCACTCGGAAGAGGCGGCTTATGGCGGATTGGGACAAGGGAATCAAGGGGCGAAAGCGGCTGGAAATGCACTTGAAAAGGCCCCGCCCCTTTCCCGGAAATTCCCCGCATGAACGGGAAAAGCCGGCAGGGTCCGCCCAGCCGGCTCTTGAAGGTGTATAGACGGTGTCTAGAGGGTCTTTATGAGTGTGCTCAGCGCCCCGTTCAGCGCGGCGTCAGGACCATCGTCATCTGGCGGCCTTCGAGCTTCGGCTCCAGCTCGACTTTCGCCATTTCGTCGAAGTCTTCCTTCACCCGGTTCAGCAGTTCCATGCCGAGATGCTGGTGCGCCATTTCCCGGCCACGGAAGCGCAGGGTCACCTTCACCTTGTCGCCTGCCTCAAAGAAGCGCGTCATCGCCTTCGCTTTGACTTCATAGTCATGCACGTCGATGTTCGGACGCATCTTGATTTCTTTGAGTTCGGAATTCTTCTGCTTCTTCTTCGCAGCGGCTTTTTTCTTCCGCTCCTCGAAACGCAGCTTGCCATAGTCGAGAATCTTGACGACGGGCACTTCCTGGTTCGGCGAAACTTCGACAAGGTCCATGCTCGCTTCACGCGCAGCATCCAGAGCAGCTGCCAGCGGCATAACTCCCTGTTTCTCACCGTGTTCGTCGATCAACAGGACCTTTGCGGCCTTGATGTCGTCATTGGTGCGCGGTCCCTTTTCCTTCTGGGGCGCTTCATTCATTGGTCTGCGAGCTATAGCCGATCTCCTTTATGGCTGTTCTCAGGATGCCTGAATATGCCTGTAGTTGCTGGCATATTCAAGAAAAAGCGCACTCGGCAAAATTTGCCGTGCGGTCAAGTGGGAAGCACACCCAGCGCCAGGATTGAGCGCCAGACCGTGTCAACTTCCAGTTCGGCAAGCGTCGGGGCCGAATTGATGATCGGCGACCGGGCCCCGCGCGGGGCGGCATGGTCGGGGTTGCTTTCATTGGTGGCGAACAGGGCCACGCCCGGCGCACCGGCGATGGCCGCCATATGCATCGGGCCAGTATCGTTGCCGACAACGAAGGCGGCTTTCTCGGCCAGGGTCACGATCTGGAACAGGTCGGTGCGGGTGACGAGGCTCTTGGCCCGCTTCTCCAGCTTCAATATGTCCTGCGCAATCTTGCCTTCGGCCTTTCCGCCGATAATGGCGGGCGTGACGCCTGCATCGGCGACCCGTTTGGCCAGTTCGGCAAACCGTTCCACCGGCCAGCGCTTGGCTTCGCGGTGCTCAGACGCGCCCGGAATCAGCAGCATGTACGGCTGTTCCAGCCCGAAATAGGCCGGCTGCAGACGCGGCGCATCGCGCAGTTTCGGCCGCACCCAGCTGAGGTCCGGTTTCGGGAAATTCTGACGGTTCCAGCGCCCGTCCGGTGCAACACCCGCCACGGCCAGCTGTTCGGCCAGCCGGTCGATCGAGTGCATGGTCGCCCGGTCCGGATTGTCGTGGAAGAAGGCCGCCTTCTCGTGGTGGCCGGACCAGAGCGGCGCCTTGCCCGTGCGGCTCAGCGCCGTGAAATAATTCTTCGTCCGCCCGGAGGTCTGGAAGTCATAGATGATGTCGTATTTCGACTTGCGGATCCGGCTAAGCAGCGCTGTCGTCGCCTTCATCGTGGCGGGGCGCCCGTCGGTCTCGATCCGGTCAAAGTACGGGCAATGCTTGGCGAACTCCTCATAGGGCGGCGTCGTCAGCAGCGTGATCCGGGCTGACGGGTGGAATTCGCGCACGGCTTTCATGGCGCCCAGCGCCAGCACAAAGTCCCCGAGCGCGCTCAGCTTGATGACCAGTACTTCCTTTGCGCCAGCCCCCGGATTGACCGGGCTGGCCAGTTTTGCGGTTTTCGCCATGCCTACCTCGTCGGTCCCCTAACCGATCAGGCGCTTATAGACGCCGAGGGTGGCCATCTGAAGCCCCCGCTTGGAGAAATGGCTGCGGACATGTTCCTGCCCGGCCTTTCCCATGCCGGCGCGGGCGGTTTTCCCGACCGCCAGAAGGGCCCGGATCGCGCCTGCCAGCGCCGCCGCATCGCCCGGCTGGAAGCGGGCGCCCGTCTCCCCGTCGAGCACGGTTTCGCGCCCGCCGCCATGATCGGACACGATCACCGGCCGCGCCATGGCGGAGGCTTCGGCCGCCGTCCGGCCGAAGGCTTCCGGCCGGGTCGAGGGCGCCATGACGATATCGCTGGCAAGGTAGGCGGCCGGCATATCCGTCTCATGGCCCACGACCAGCACCTGCCCGTCGAGCTGTAATTGCCGGATCGTGTCATAGATGCGGCCTTCATAGGCATCGCGGCCCTGCGCATCGCCGGCGAGGACAAGAACGAGCCCGTCCCGCTCTTCCGGCGCCAGCAGGCCCAGCGCCCTGATTGCAAGCAGCTGGCCTTTCCACTCGGTCAGGCGGCCCGGCAGGAACAGGGTCAGGCGTTTGTCGTCTTTCAGGCCCCAGCGCGTCCGAACGTCCTCGATGCGCTGCGGTGTGACGGCGCCCGGATAAAAAGCTTCGAGATCCACCCCCCGCGGGATGGTCACGATCCGCTCCGGCGGGATGTCGTGGACCCGCTGCACATGCGCCGCGATCCACTGGGAATTGGCGATCACCAGGTCGCCCTTCGCCATGACGGAATTGTATTTCCGCTTCAGGCCTTCCTCTCCGGAATAGGCGCCGTGATACGTCGTGACGAAGGGCACGCCGGTGGCCTTCGCCGCCGCATAGGCACTCCAGGCCGGCGCGCGGGACCGGGCATGGACAAGGTTAACGCCCTCACTCCGGATGATCCGTTTCAGCTTGCCTTCATTGAGTTTCAGCACGACGGGATTCTTGGATTTGGCATCCATGCGGAACAGCTGGCCGCCCAGTTTTTCGAACTCGCCTTCGAGGCGACCGCCACGGCTGGCCAGCAAGGCCCGGCCGCCCGCTTCCACGATGGCTTCGGTCACTTCCAGCACGGTGCGCTCCACGCCGCCTGCGGACAATTCGGGGGCGACCTGCAGGATGGTCTTGCCGGTCAGATCGGGAAAAGGTTCCAAGTCGCGTGCCACCCATTCGCTTGACAGGCGAGAGAGATGGCGGAACGGACAGGTTATGACAACCGAACATTTCATCTCTCCTCACGGCAGACAGCTGGCCTATCGCCGTTTCGCCCCTGCCCGCAGCGATCTCACCTATGTATGGCTGTGCGGGTTCAAGTCCGACATTACCGGGTCCAAGGTCATGTGCCTTGAGAAATGGGCAAAAGAGAACGGCCACGGCTTCCTCGCCTTCGACTATTCCGGCCATGGCGAATCAGGCGGCGCCTTCGAAGACGGCACGATTTCCCAGTGGCGCGAGGATGCCCTGGATGCGATCGACGGGCTGACCGACGGGCCGCTGGTTCTTGTCGGCTCCAGCATGGGCGGATGGATGGCCCTGCTCTCCGGCCTCGCCCGGCGCGAGCGCCTTGCCGGCATGGTGCTGATCGCGCCAGCGCCCGATTTCACCGAAAAGCTGATGTGGCCCGAATTCACGCCCCGCCAGCAGGAAGAGATCATGGAGCACGGCCTGACCCTGCGCCCGTCGGACTATGGCGACCCCTATCCGATCACGAAGGCGCTGATCGAGGATGGCCGGGGCTGGCAGCTGCTGGACGCGCCCATCGACCTCGAATGCCCCGTGCGCATCCTGCAGGGCGCCGAAGACCCGGACGTGCCATGGCGCCACGCCTTCCGGCTGGTCGAGACGATGACGGCGGCCGATCTCGTCTTCACCCTGATCAAGGATGGCGATCATCGTCTCTCCCGCGACCAGGACATTGCCCGCCTGCTGGCCACCTGCGCAGAAATCGCCGGAACCACAGGCGCCTAGGCGCCCATCTGGTCCAGCCACCACTGGTTCATCTGCCAGATCGACTTCTCCAGCGGGGACAGCGGCCCGGCGCGGGTCAACGGCGCATTGAGGCCGGCCCAGACCAGATCGTTCGCGGCGATGTCTTCCGCGTGCACGCCCCGGATGGAGGCTTCGGCCCCGTCCAGGATGGCGGCGAAGTCATCCATGGCCAGCATCCAGTCCGGGAAGCAGAGATGGATCTTGAGGTCCAACCGGTCTGCGGCCAGCGGGGTCATCTGGTACCAGGCCATGAACGGCCCCTGCACGGCCAGCAGCAGGCCCGGAAAGGCGTTGGCGGCGATGAGGTCACGCAACTGCCAGTCTTCGAGCCCCGGCACGGGCGGCTGGGGCGTGTCCCGGTCGGCCGCCGGCATGTGCAGGATGGACCAGGGCTGGCCCGTGTCCGGCACCTGAGAGTCGCGGGCATGATAGCCCGGCTCAAGCGTTTTCGAATGGGCGGCGATATGGTGGTAGGCTTCCATGAAATTCTCGGCCAGCACCTTCCAGTTCCAGCCATGCGAATAGTCCAGCGTGCGCGCCACAAAGAAGCTGCCGAGATCGTAGTTCGCGAAATAGTCCGCAAACCCGCTGATCTGAGGGGCAAAGGCCAGCGCGTCATCGTCCAGCGTCGCCATGACGAACCCTTCCCAGATTTCAGACCGGATCTCGTGCAGGCCAAGCGTGGCCGGGTCGAAGCCCTCTGCCCCCTCCATCAGCGGCGCGCGGACGAGGTTGCCCGCCGTGTCGTACGACCAGGCGTGGTAGGGACAGGTGAACAGTTTGCGGCAGCCCTGCCCTTCCGCCACCAGCGCGGCCCGGTGACGGCACACGCGCGACAGCACCCGCACCGCGCCATCCTCACCGCGCACGACCATGACCGGCTCGCCGCCGAGGTCTGCCGAGAGATAATCCCCTGCCCCCGGCACCTGATCCACGCGCGCCAGCGGCAACCAGCTGCGCGCCAGCACGCGCGATTTCTCGACATGCCAGAGACCGGCATCGGTATAGGCGGCGGGCGGCAGGGTGTACGCTTCAGCCAGCGGCCTGCGGCACGCAGCGGCGGCGGAGGGGGAAAGAAAGTCCTGGGTCATACGCCACCCTCATAAAAGATGACGCAGGCGTCAAGTTTTATGATTGATCAGGCAGGGTCAGTGCGGCCCGGCGCCGGGCGTATCCCGGTGCTCCAGCCGCACGAGGCGGGCCAGCATGCCGCGCGCTGCGATGGCGGGCGCGGTGGAACGCACTTCGTCGGTCATCGCCTGCGTGCGATAGCGCGTCGTCAGCAAATGGCCGTCCGTGTCGTAGCTGCCCTTGTAAGTCTTGCCTTCGATCTCGATTTCAATCGGGGTCGCCATGAGTTTCCTCCAGTTTTTCATGGAAAGGATTCTTGTGTCCTTTCCTGCGGCGGAGTCTAACATGGGCGCCGCAATGACCCAATTACTGATCATTTATCATTCCCGCACTGGTGGCACGCGCCAGATGGCCGAAGCCGCCTTCGCCGCCGCGAAAGAAGAGGCAGACGCCGTGCTGATGCGCGCCGAACATGCCATGCCGGAGGACCTCAAGGCCGCCGACGGCTACCTCTTCGCCGGGCCGGAAAACCTCGCCGCGCTCTCTGGCGCAATGAAGGAATTCTTCGACCGCTGTTATTATCCCGTGCTCGGACGGATCGAGGGGCGCCCCTATGCCCTGATGATCTGCGCAGGCAGCGACGGAGACAGCGCCGCCCGCCAGGCCGCCCGCATCGCCAAGGGCTGGCGCCTGCGCGAAGTGCAACCGCCCCTGATCGTCAACACAAGCGCTCAGACTCCGGAAGAGATTCTCGCAGAAAAGACCATCCCGGAAACGGATCTGGAAAAGTGCCGGGAATTGGGCGCCGCACTGGGCGCCGGGCTTAAGATGGGGGTGTTCTGAGGCCCTCGCCTCAGAACGACACTTCCACGCCCATCAGAAACTCGAACGGCTTGCCGGGACGTAGGCCCGCCGGATCGATCGAGGCGACATAGACCTCGTCGAACAGGTTCTCGGCCTTGGCCCGCACGCGGATGCGGTCGGTCAGGTCCACCCATACGGCCATGTCGGCCACCCAGCGCGCTTCGATCAATTCGCGCTCCGGGATGCTGCCCTGCCCGGCGCGCGCCCGCGCATCGGAGACATAATTGCCCGACAGGCTCGCGCCCCAGCGATCCGTTTCGAGCCCAGCACTCAGCGTCAGCTGCTGGTCGGCGATGTAAGGCAGTTCATCCCCGGCGACGACATCGCCCCAGGGCTCATAGTCGCTCTCGAAGCTCGTCTGGAATTCGGCATCGGTCAGCGTGTAGACAAGGCTGAGCGGAATGGAGAGGTCCGTGCTCAGAGCAGATCCGGCATCCCAGCTGGCCGTCACTTCCAGGCCCTGCACATCGACTTCGCCGCCATTGAACTGGTCGCCCACCGCACAGCCGCCGCCGGACGAGGCCGTGCAGGTGCCCAGCAGGTTCGAATAGTCATTGAAGTACGCGATGGCTTCCAGTTCGAACTCCCCGCGCGAATAGCGTCCTCCGAACTCCCAGTTCACGCTTTCCTCGACATCGGCATTTGTCGTGCCGGGGCTCGCGATGGCGAAGCCGCGATGCACACCGGCCAGCAGCGTCGTCGTCTCGCTGATCTCATAGAGCGCGCTGAGGCCGGGCACGACCACCGTGTCGGAGAGCTCCCTCACCTGCGTCGGCCCATCGGCGCGGGCCGGGTCGCTGGTCGAATAGTCTTCCCGCGTCAGTTCGTAATCCTCGAACCGTGCGCCGCCCGTCACGGACAGGCGCCCGAGGGTGAACTTGTCCTGCACGAACAGGGCGAGCGCCTCGCCGGAGGAAATCCGGTTCGCTTGGCTGCCCGCGGCGCCCGCCGTGGTCAGGATCAGCTGCCCGCCCTCCAGGCGATAGGCATCCTCTTCCTGGAAGCGGTCTTCCTCGTCCTGATGCAGGCGGGCCCCGATGGTCAGGTCATGCTCGATGCCGCCAAAGGCTGTCTTCCAGTTCAGCACCGACTGGACGCCCTCGCTGTAATAGGCCCGCCGGTTGGCCCGGTAGACGATGGAATCGTCGAGGCTCGCCGTGCCCACCGCGAGAGCATATTCGGCCGCATAGGTCACCGGGTCTGCCAGCACGCTGGAGATCGAGACATCCCCGCTCGCGCCCGTGCCGCCTGAATTGATACCCTGCAGCTTGTACCAGTTGCGGGCAAAATCGTGGTGATAGGCAATCGTCGTCAGGCTGAGGTCCGGCGTGAGGTCGATCCGGTGGGTCAGCTGGAACAGCTCGTTCTCGCCATTGAACACATCGTCGGTACTCGCATCATAGCGCCGGTACGGGTCTGCCCGGAAATCGTCCAGCGTCAGGCCGAGATAGGTCTCGTTCGAAGTCTCTTCCCGCGTCTGGTATTTCAGCTCCACGCTCTGCGGCATGGCCCCTTCGGCCTTGTAGGCACCGAGCTTCACGACCAAATCGTCCGCGTCGAATCCGGTCGGGCCGCCATTGTCCAGACGCTTGAAGCCGTCCGTCTCGTCGGTGAACACTTCGACGAGTCCGCCCAGCTGCCAGCCCGCCGCCGCATCCGCCTTGCCGCCCAGCCAGAGGTGCGCGCGCTGGCGGTCATTGGTGCCGAACATCACCTGTCCGTAGCCGGACGGGGCCTCCGGCACAGGCGTCGAGAACATGTTGATCGCCCCGCCCGTGGTACGCGGGCCGTAGAGGATCGCCGCCGGGCCCTTGGTCACCTCGATGGCGCTCATCCGGGCGATGGTCGGGAAGTAATAGGCCGATGGCGAGGCATAAGGCGCCGGCGAGATCGGCACGCCATCTTCCATCAGGGCAACACGAGACGAGCGGTCAGAGCCGGAGCCGCGCAGGCCGATATTCGGGCGCAGGCCATAGCCGTCCTCTTCCTGGATGTTGACGCCCGGCACGGCGCGCAGGATGCGCAGCACGTCGCTCTGCGCCTGCACCGACAGGTCTGCATCCGTCAGGAAGGAGACCGAGCCCGCCACATCCAGCGCCGCCTCGGACGAGCCTGTGACCACGACAGTCGACAACAGGCGATAGCGGTCGTCCCCTTCTGCCGCTTCCGGCGCCTCCGCCCCGGCCGAAAGGGCCAGCGCCGCCACAGGCGCCATCAGGAAACTGCTCTTCAAACCGCTCACGCCGCCCTCGCTCCGCTTATTTTCTATACAAGTCGCGGCTGTTTATTGGAGGCGGTTTGAGAATGCAAGTGCGACCTATTTGCAAAAACAGCGAAGAGTCCTACTCATCCCCCAGCCACCCTCCAGGGCCTGAACGTCAAAGCAAAGGGTGCGCGATCACCCGCCCAGCGGCTTCATGTAGGTGGCGAGGTCGAAATAGTCGCGCCAGACGGCGATCTTGCCGTCCTTCATCTCGAAGACGCCGCAACAGGGCAGGTCGATCTGCTTGCCATGCGCGACAGTCCGGTCGAGGCGTTCGGCGATCACCGTGTCTCCGGCGGACATCAGTGTGAGGACATCCCAGATCGTCTCACTCCAGCCATTGATGAAGCCACCGATAAACTTGCGCAGCGCCTCATGCCCCTGGACCGGGCCCGTCGGCATGTTGTGATAGATGCCGTCCTCGGCAAAGAAGCCCACCAGCTCCTCCACATCCAGCCGCGACCACGCCGCAATAAACTCCCGGATCACCTGTTCATTGCCCATGGCGTGCCTCCCTTTTTTTTGTGGCGGTGAATTCGCCAGATAAATGCGCGCCACTATTCAACCGCATAAATTTCAGCGCAATACTTTCGCACCTCTGGCGAAGCGGTCGCCTCGGTTTTGCGCAATAGCTCTAAGAATTGTTCGGCTGTATTAAGAGAATAAATTCTCTGGCTCAGCCCAAGTTCCTCTGAAAGTGGTGCTTCAGATAGGAAGGTGGCGCATTCTTTGTCGATGAACATCGCATCGACATAAGGTCCATATGCCGAGATGGCTCTGATATCATTCAACATACCAGCATTTGGCGCCCTTTTCTGACCCGCCGCCATCTTCCGTGCTATCGCTGCGAACAAGTAGGACGAAATCTTGTGATGAGGCAGAAGTCTATTGCCCTCCCAGTCCAAAAAGGAAACCAACCGTCCCAAAACTTGATCCGTATTGCAATCGATCAACTCATGCTCGAAATACCTCTGCAACTGGAATACCGACATTCTTGCCGCTGAGTCGCTAGCCGTCACCATCGCTTCCTTATGAACGGGACCGAAACTAGACAATTCCACTTCAAGAACGTCTTCGAATGAAGGCTGCTCAGCGGCCCACCGTTCCGCAAGCTTTGCCAAACTCTGGTAACCGGCATCGCGATCACCCCTGATCGCCTCTGCGAGATCGCTAAAGTCTGCGTTCACCGTGATGTGCAAATCCCGCAGCCAGACATTTCTGTCTCGTTTCAGAACTTCGTCTACTGAGAAATTCAAATCGGGCACGCCTTGATCATTCATGAAAGCTTTGGCGAATTGAAATATCTGTGCGCTTTCCACTTCCCGAGAGTTCACTAGCACAGCATCTCCCAACATCTCGGTAAAGAGCCGAAGTTCGGCAGGGTTGCGGGACACGATGGTCTCCATGGAGTGAATATCACTCATTGGGAAGATTGCTTGCTGCAGGAGAACGCATCTTTCGATCAGTCGAAATGCTTCCTTCCAAAAGTCTTCATAAGGCAAATTGGGAGGTCTTTGATTGTTCTTGATCAAGAATAGCTCGCTCAGCGCAAACTGGTCCAAATAGATCACTTTCTTATCGACGTTCGGAAGCGCCTCCCGTTGCTTGTACCGACATGCCGTACAACGTCGCACTAGTGTGCTCCCACCAACTGATAGAATCCCGAGGGAACCAGAAGCAGAACAATTTGGGCAATCAAGGAATGGTGCTCGTTCAAACATCGATACTACTCTGTTGCGGTAACACGTTACTTTCAAATCCTTGTTGGACAATCATCTATTGTTGCCACCCAAAAAACCTTGCAATCTGCCGATCCATTCTGGCGAGGGCACCCCACACATGACCTGGACTGAAATCGCGGGCTTCATCACCGGCGCGCTTTGCGTGTGGCTGGTGGTGAAGCGGAATATCTGGAATTTTCCGGTTGGGATCGCGAATTACATTTTCTTCTTTGTGCTGTTCATCGGGTCGGGCCTGTATGCCGATGCGGGGCTGCAGGTGGTTTATTTCGGGCTGGCGCTTTATGGCTGGTATTCCTGGCTCTACGGAGCGGAGGATCATACCGCCCTCACCGTGCACAACCCCACCCTGCCCCAGTTCCTCGCCTGTCTTGCCGCCGTGGGCGTGATCTGGGCGGCGATCCAGTTCGGCCTCTCCCGCTATACCGACTCCACTGTGGCCGGATGGGACGCGATCACCACGGCGCTCAGCCTCGTCGCGCAATTCATGCTGTCGCGCAAATGGATCGCGAACTGGTGGCTGTGGATCGCGGCGGACCTGATCTACATCCCGCTCTATGCCTTCAAAGGCCTGTGGCTGACGGCGGGGCTCTACGGCATCTTCCTGGCCATGTGCGTGGTGGGCCTGATGGAATGGCGCGCCGCGCGGGCGAAGATGCCGGCGGCGGAACCCTCCGCAGCCTGATCAGCCCTCCCCCGCCAAAATCGCGGCGAGGCCTTCGCGGTAAGTGGGGTATTTGGGGCGCCAGTTCAGGGCCGCCTTGGTGCGGGCGTTGGAGATGCGTTTGCACTCGGCATAGAAACTGCGCGCCATGGGGCTGAGGTCTGCGGCCTCGAACGGGATTTCCGGCGGCGGGCCCATGCCGAGCAGTTCCGCGGCGTAGGCGATCACGTCCTGCGGCGGGGCGGGTTCATCGTCGCAGAGGTGGAACACGCCGCCCGCCCGCGCGGCGGCCTCCGGGCGCTGGTGCAGGGCCAGCAGGCCGCTGGCAATGTCATCCACATGCACGCGGGAGAAGACCTGCCCCGGTTTCACGATGCGCCGGGCCGTGCCCTCCCTCAGCCGGTCGAAGGCGGAGCGGCCGGGGCCATAGATGCCCGGCAGGCGAACGATGTTGACGCGTCCGCCGGTCGCCTCGCGCCACTGGTCCTCGGCGAGGGCGCGGGCGGCCGCGCGGCGGCTCTGCGGGTTCGTCTCGCTCCACTCGAACGCCCAGCCGCCGGCGAGGTCTCCATAGACGCCGGTGGTCGACAAATAGGTCACGCGGAGGTCATGGCTTAGTCCGGTATGATCATGATCCGGTCCGGTATGGTCATGGCCTGGTCCGGTATGCACATGGCGTAACACGGGGCAGCCATGCGGATCCGGCGGGACTGTCACCAGAAGGCATGCCTTATCGGGCAGCTGAAGCGGGCTGTCGCCATCCCAGACGCGGGCGTCGATGCCGCCGTCCCGCAGCGCTTCGGCCTTCGCCTCGCTGCGCACCGTGCCGGCCACCGGGCCCGGCCAGATCCGCGCCAGATGTGTGGCACTATAGCCAAGCCCGGCGATAAAAAGCACAGATGGCTGAACTGTCATTTGCGTGGCGCAATCCCATTGTATCTATGGGGTTTGTTACAGGTTCCGGAGTGTCCGATCCATGCCCCTTCTCACCGCGGCCGCCGTCTCGCTCGTGATGCTGCAAACAGCCGGAGAGCGTATCGCCGCGCAGGAACAGGCCCGGCTGGAGGCCTGCCTCGCCAAGATCGAGACCGATCCGGACGACGCCTATGAAGACGGCCTCGCCTGGACCTATCAGGGTAACCGCCCCGGCGCGCGCCAGTGCACGGCCATGGCGCTGATCGCTCTCGGCCATCAGGCGGAAGGTGCCGAGCGGCTGAAAAACCTCGCAAATTCAACGGATGGCGGCACGCTGGAGCAGCGCGCGGCCTATCTCTCACAGGCCGGGAATGCCTGGATCGAGGCCGACGACCCGGACTCCGCCCTGAAGGCGTTCGATGGCGCCCTGAAGATCGCCCCCGATGCACCGGAACTGCTGCTGGACCGGGCCTCGGCCCATATGCTGCTGGAGAATTACGACGAGGCCATCGATGACCTCGACGCCGTCCTGCTGCGCGTGCCGGGCCATGGCGAGGCCTACCAAATGCGCGGCGCCGCCTGGCTCGCCAAGGGCGACCCGGACAAGGCGATGCTGGACGTGAATGCGGCGATGGAAGCCGATCCGGAGGATATCAACACGCTGGTCCTGCGCGGCCAGGTGCGCGAAGCGCTGCGCCTGCAGGCCGATGCCGGCGGACCGATCGAGCGGCTGGAAACCGACTAGGCCTCAGCCCACGCGCCGGCCGCTTTCGTCGATCAGCAGCGCGCCATCTTCCTTGTAAAACGGGCCCGGCGGCAGCGTTTCCAGCAGGTCCAGCACCGCCTCGCTCGGCCGGCACAGGCGCACGCCCTTCGGGCTGCACACGATGGGCCGGTTCACGAGCACCGGGTGTTCCAGCATCGCCTCCAGGATCGCTTCGTCGCTGACGCCCACCTCCAGCAGGCCCAGTTCCTTCGCAGGGGATTTTGTCTCCCGCAAGGCGCTGCGCGGCGTCAGGCCGGCGGCTGCGAACAGGCCGAGCAGTTGCGGGCGGGTCCAGCCTTCTTTCAGGTATTCGATCACGGTGGGCGTCTCGCCGCTCGCCTCGATGATGGCCAGCACGTTGCGTGAGGTGCCGCAGTCCGGATTGTGATGAATGACGATCATGGCGCGGCGGCCTCCCCTGTTTCGGTGACGAAAGCAGACCGGGTCCGGTTGGCGAAGGCGACCAGCGACAGCATCACCGGCACCTCGACCAGCACGCCGACGACGGTCGCCAGCGCGGCCCCGGAGTTCAGCCCGAACAGGCTGATCGCAACGGCAACCGCCAGCTCAAAGAAATTGGACGTGCCGATCAGGGCGCAGGGCGCCGCGATCCGGTGCGGCACTTTCCAGGCCCAGGCCGCGGCATAGGCCAGCGCGAAGATGCCATAGGACTGGATCAGGATCGGCACGGCGATCAGCGCAATCACGGCAGGTTTTGCCAGAATGGTGGAACTCTGGAAGCCGAACAGCAGGATGACGGTGGCCAGCAATCCGATAACGGAGAGCGGCTTGATCCGGTGGGTGAAGCCCGTCACCGCCGCCTCCCCGCCCTGCCGGGACAGCGCGTTGCGCGTAAGGACGCCAGCGATCAGGGGGATGACGACATACAGCGCTACCGACAGGAGCAGCGTTTCCCACGGTACGCTGATCTCCGTCACGCCCAGCAGGAAGGCAACAATCGGGGCGAAGGCGAACACCATCACCGCATCGTTCACGCTGACCTGTACCAGCGTGTAGTTCGGATCGCCGCGTGTCAGCTGGGACCACACGAAGACCATGGCCGTGCACGGCGCCGCCCCCAGCAGGATCAGGCCGGCAATATAGCCCTCCGCATCCGCAGCAGGGATGAAGCCAGCGAAGACATGGCGGAAGAACAGGACGCCCAGCATGGCCATGGTGAACGGCTTGATCAGCCAGTTCACCACCAGCGTGATGACCAGTCCCTTGGGCCGCTCGCCAACCCGGCGCATGGCCGAGAAGTCGATGCCGATCATCATGGGCCAGACCATCGCCCAAATCAGGATGGCGACCGCGAAATTCACATTCGCATATTCCAGCGCCGCCAGCGCCGAGAACACGCCGGGCACCAATGCCCCGAGGCCGATCCCTGCAAGGATGCAGAGACCGACCCAAACCGACAGATATTTCTCGAACGCCCCCATGGTCTCAGCCGCAGCAGCCAGAGTTTTTCGGTTCGGCGATCGCAGGCGCGCAGCAGGCGCCGGCAACGGCCATGCCGGTTGGCGTCGAAGCAAGGCGCCCGTCATTCAGTTCCGGCCCGCCGCCATAGACAGCGCTGTCTCCGGTCGTGTGGAACACTTCCCACGGCACGCCGGCGGGGTCAGAGACCCAGCTCTTCTCCGACTGGGCGTAGCAGCAAACAGTCTCCCCCTCTTCCAGCACAGGGGCATCGGCCCGCTTCAGCCGGTCATATACGTCGGCGAGCTCACCGGAATCCTCTGCCTGAATGCCAAGATGCTCGACACCCGGCGCCGCGCCGCGCGCACTGATGGCGAGGTTCACGCGCGGATCGTCCAGCATCCATTTGGCGTAGTCGTCCTTCAACACGCTTGGCGGGGCGTCGAACAAGGTGGAGTAGAAGTCGATCGAGCGCTGGAGGTTGTCCACCGCGATGTGCACATGGAGACGTTTCATGATGTTTCCTTTCCGGTGGTCAGCAACACGCAGATTGCGCGGCCGCCATGATGGGGCTGCAAACCTCTTCCCGGCCTTGGCAGCAGTCTTCCATCAGGAACACGATCATTCCGCTGATGGCGTCGTAGTTGGCGGTGTAAATGATGGACCGGCCCTGCCGGTTGCCTTCGATGAGGCCCGCATTCGACAGGATGTTGAGCTGCGATGACAGCGTGTTCGGGGGCACGCCAAGGGCCACCGCAATATCCCCGGCGGGCAGGCCGTCATGCCCGGCTTTCACCAGAAGACGGAACACGGCCAGCCGGTTTTCCTGAGCGAGCGCGGATAATTGCGAGAGGGCAGCTTTTGATTCCATATTTCCACGATACTGGAAATATGGAATTCGTCAACACCCTCCCTACGGGGTACTGACTTCTCGGATTTTAGCGGTAACGCTTTTGAAGCATCGTCCAGACAGCCCGCAGCCCGCAGGCAGCTGCGCCTTCCGGCCGGCCATATTTGCCTTTGCGCCAGGCCCAGACGTCGAAATGCGCCCAGCTCTTTGCATCAACAAACTGCTTCAGGAAGAGACCCGCGGTGATCGAACCGCCAAAGCTGCTGCCGGAATTCACGAGGTCGGCAATCGGGCTCTTCAGCTCCGCAAGGTAGGGATCCCAGAGCGGCATGCGCCAGACCGGATCGCCCGACTCTGCCGAGCCAGCGAGGATGTCTTCCACCAACTGCTCATCATCAGAATAGACTGGCGCAAGATCCGCGCCGAGCGCGACACGGGCTGCGCCCGTCAGCGTCGCAAAGTCGATCAGGAGGTCCGGGTCGAATTCGGATGCCCGCGCCAGCGCGTCGGCGAGGATCAACCGGCCCTCGGCATCGGTATTGTCGATCTCGACGGTCAGCCCCTTGCGGGACGACAGAATGTCCCCCGGCCGGAAGGCATCGCCGCTGATCGCATTCTCGACCGTCGGCACATAGAGCTTCAGGTGCACCGGCAGCTTCGTCGCCATGACAAGGCAGGCAAGCGCGATGACATGGGCTGAACCGCCCATATCCTTCTTCATGATCCGCATGCCGCTGCCCGGCTTGATGTCGAGGCCGCCGGAATCGAACGTCACCCCCTTGCCGACAAGGGCCAGTTGCGGCTTCGAGGTGTCGCCCCATTCCAGTTCGAGGAAGCGCGGCGCGGCCTTTGCCGCGCGGCCCACGGCATGCACCATGGGATAGTTCTGTTCCAGCAGGTCGTCCCCAACGATCGCCGTCAGCTTTGCGCCGAATTCGGCGGCCAGTTTTTCGACGGTTTCATGGATGCCGGCCGGGGTCATGTCGCCGGCCGGTGTGTTCACGAGGTCCCGCAGCAGGGCGATGGAATCCGCTTCCGCCGAAAGTGCTTCGCCTGCCTCCCCTTCCGGGATCACCAGTTGCGGCGGGCTGGACTTGTCTTTCAGGTAGCGGTCGAACCGGTAGGCCCCGTCTGCCCAGCCAGCTGCAATGGAGGCAACGGAAAGGCCGCCATCGGCCGCGATCTTGTAAGTGCCTTCCGGCAACTTCCCGGATAGCGCCGCGACGGCCAATGCATCCTTGCCGTCGCCGATTCCGCCCAGCACATGCGCCAGGCTGCCATCTGCGTCCGGCACCAGCACCAGCTGCCCTGCCCCACCTGTGAAGCCCTGCGCCTTCGCCATGGCGCGGGCCGAAGGGAACGGATCGTTCTCGAGTGATTTGAAAGCCTCAGCCGTGTACAGCCAGACGCTGACGGCGGCATCGGCACCGGTGGTGAAACTCTTGTGCATGAAATTGGCCTCGTACGGGCAAGTGTTAATGGAGTCTGCGCTGGCGTTAACCCATCCTTGACGCCCACAGGTCCAGACTCACGCGGGAATGACCCTGATTCAAACCCGGAGCGGTCCCATGTCCAGAGCCAAAACCTCGCTGGCTGCACTTGCTTTCGCCCTGGCAGGCGTCTCGGCCTGCGCAACGGCGCCCGATCCGGATGCAGAAGCCAATGCTCAGCTGCAGGCTGCCATGGAAGAAGCGCTGAAGCCCGCCACGCCGGAAGAGATCGAAGCTGCCAACAATGCCGATCCGCTGACCAAGGCAAACTTCTGGGCGAAGGAATACTCCAAGAACGCAGAGAACCTTGATAATGCGCTCACCTTTGCGGACGCCCTGCGCGGCATCGGGTCAAACGAGCGCGCGATTGAAGTCCTGTCGGAAATCATGGTCATCCATCCGAAGGAGCCACGGATCCTGATGCCGCTCGGCCGGGCCTTCGCCGCCAACGGGAATCCGCTCGGCGCCGCCCGCGCCTTTGAGGAAGTTGCGGCGATCGAGCCAGGCCGCGCTGAAGCCTGGGCTGCGCTCGGCACGGCGCTGGACCAGCTGGAAAACCACAAGAACGCTCAGACAGCCTATGACAGGGCCCTGGCGATTGAGCCGCAGCGCGCCTCGACACTGGCCAATTATGGCCTGTCGCTTGCGCTCAGCGGTGACCTCACCGGCGCGGAGGCCAAACTTCGCCAGGCAACGGACCTGTCACCGAACGATGTGCGGATCCGTGAGAACCTCGCGCTGATCCTGGGCCTGCAGGGCCGGTTCGACGAAATGCAGCAGACCAGCGCAGGATACGCGCCTGACAAGGTGGTCGAGCAGAATGTCGAAGTCCTGAAGGAAATGATCCAGCAGAGCCCGGGCGAAAAGGCTGTCCAGCGCGGGATCGCCGGGCAGACAGCTGCGCCCGACTCCAACGAAGCCTCTCCCCCTGCCGAGGCAACCGGCCTGCGCCTGCGCCGCACCGGCGGCTGACAATTCGTTTCAGAATTTCCGGACGGAGCGCCTGATCAGGCGACGACCCGCACTTCGACGCGCGGATCTAGTCCCATGAGGCCGCCTGCGTCCGACCGGCGGTCATTGCTGCGCTCGTTGGTCAGGGCAGGCGCCGCTTCATTCTTGCCCTGCATTTTCTGATACTTGATGTAAGCCGGGCCGAGCACGACCAGGAACAGAACGGGCAGGAAGAATACAATCATTGGCACCGTCAGCTTGGCCGGAAGCGCAGCGGCTTTCTTCTCGGCTTCCGACATCCGGAGGTCACGGTTTTCCTTGGCCATCACGCGCAAGGCATCGCCGAGCGGCGTCCCGTAGCGTTCCGCCTGTCCAAGCGCCATACAAACCGACTTCACACCCTCATGGCCTGTCCGCTTGGCGAGATTGTCATAGGCCTGCCGGCGCTCCGGCAGATAGGACAGCTCCGCCACGGTCAGGCCAAACTCCTCTGCGAGTTCCGGTGACGCAGAGCCGATCTCCTGACTGACCTTGTGAAAGCCAAGTTCGATGGACATGCCCGCCTCAACGCAGATCAGCAGCATGTCGAGCGCGTCAGGAAAGGCCCGCATAATGGACTGCTGGCGCTGCTGTGCCAGATTCGAGACATAGATGTTCGGTGCATAAAAGCCGGCAGCCGCGCCGAACAGGATGGAGCCATACTTCATCATCGGCTGCATGCCGTGATCGTTGACGAAGAAGACATAGCCAAAAACGAGCAGCATCCCCACGAAAGGCAGGGTCATCCGCGCAAAGTAGAAGGCCGAGACCGGCCCCGGCCCCCGCAGGCCAGCCTTGTTCAGCGTATCCTGAAGGTTCGGGTCTTCCAGCGCCTTTGCGAGGTTCAGCCGGGACGAAATCTCCCCGATGGCGGAATCGTCCTTGCGCCGCAGCCCCTTCTTGTTCTCAAGCGCGGCCCGGCTCTGCTTGCGAAGTTTCTCCCGCTGCGACGACACCGATTTGAGACGCGTTTCCAGCTTGTTGCCCTGCAAATAGGGCATGAACATCGTCATGGCGGTCCCGAACACAGCCACTGCCACCAGGATGGAAGCGATTGCTTCAGGTTTCGCGAGGGAAAGGAGAATCTCGTACACTGCGCCCGCCTAGATATCGAAATTGATCATCTTTTTCATCGTCATGATGCCGGTGAACATCAGGGTAGACCCTGCTGCCAGGATGACGTGGCCGGTTTCGGTCCGGAAAAGCTCGAGGATGTAGTCCGGCGTCGTCATGAAGACGAGCAGACCCACAGCGAAAGGCAGCGAGCCGATAATCATCGCGGACGCTTTCGCTTCCGATGACATGGCCTTGATCTTTTCACGCATCATCTTGCGCGAGCGGATAACGCTGGACAGATTGCCGAGCGCTTCGGACAGGTTACCCCCTGCCTTGGCCTGGATCAGCAGCACGATCATGAAGAAGTTCACTTCCTGCAGCGGAACGCGCTTGTAGAACATGTTCAGTGACCGTTCGACCCCTGCCCCCATCGCGAGGTTGTCAGCAAGTGTGGAAAACTCGGACCGGAGCGGTTCAGGGCTTTCCTTCGCAATGATCCGGATACACTCATTGAGTGGCAGACCGGATTTCACACCCCGCACGATGACATCCAGCGCATCGGCAAACTGGTTGATCATCTTCTTGTGCCGGCCATTGATCATGAAATTCAGCAGGAAGCGCGGCAGGCCGAAGCCCCCGCCAATGAATGCGCCGGCCACAAGAATCGGGCGGCTGCGAAATGCGATCCCCGAGATGGTCAGGCCATCGAACCCGGACAGGTAAATCAGCGCAGCGCAGCCCCCGCCCAGAAGAATGGAAAACAGCCAGAACGCAGATATCGGGACATCGAGGCCAGCCTGAACCAGTTTGGCCTTGATGGTCTGGGCGCTGCTGCTTTTCCGGCGTGCTTCGCCCTGCTTACGCAGCGTCTCCAGCATTTCCTGCGTCTTGGCGCGGCGCTTGGCCGACTCGTCCATGGCTTTGCCAGCCCTGCCCTTTCCGGCCACGGTTGTTCCCGCACCGATGGCCCGGGCACGCTTGCGCGCGGCGTCGCCATCGCCACCTGAAAGCGCCATGCCGATGCCGGCAATCGCAACGAATGCCAGCACGGCGATCATGAGGGTGAGCATGTTTCCGTCCATGGATCAGCCCCCCAGTTCGTCGAGGGCCGCCGCCAGCTCGCGCTCAAGATTGTAATAAGATGCCCGGTCCCAGAAGCGTGGACGGCCGATACCGGTGCCCCGGTGCTTGCCGATCACGCGGCCATTCTCGTCTTCACCTTCGATCTCGTACTTGAGAACATCCTGAAGCACGATCGTATCGCCTTCCAGGCCAAGCACTTCAGTCACATTCATGATCCGGCGGGAGCCATCCCGAAGACGGGACGCCTGAACAACAACGTCGATCGAACCGACAATCATTTCCCGGATCGTTTTTGCCGGAAGCGAGAAGCCGCCCATCGTGATCATGGATTCAACACGGCTAAGCGCCTCACGCGGACTGTTGGCGTGGAGCGTTCCCATGGACCCGTCATGGCCCGTGTTCATCGCCTGCAGAAGGTCAAACGCCTCCGGTCCACGCACCTCGCCCACGATGATCCGTTCCGGACGCATACGCAGACAGTTCTTGACGAGGTCGCGCATTGAGATTTCACCGGTGCCCTCGATGTTGGGCGGACGGGTTTCCAGACGCACCACGTGTGGCTGCTGGAGCTGAAGTTCGGCGGAG
The DNA here is from genome assembly GCF_963675305.1 of uncultured Hyphomonas sp. Taxonomy (NCBI): domain Bacteria; kingdom Pseudomonadati; phylum Pseudomonadota; class Alphaproteobacteria; order Hyphomonadales; family Hyphomonadaceae; genus Hyphomonas; species uncultured Hyphomonas sp. The sequence continues at coordinate 2,923,000 of NZ_OY776147.1, forward strand.
TCTTCGCAGGTAATGACGCGTTCACCCGGCTCGATGAATCCGGTCAGACAGTTCAGCAGCGTCGTCTTGCCGGAACCCGTACCGCCGGAGATCAGGACATTACAACGTGAGTGTCCGATGATCCGTAGCAGTTCGGCCCCCGGCTCGCTGATGGAGCCGAAATTCACAAGGTCCTGAAGGCGCAGCTTGTCCTTCTTGAACTTACGAATGGTGAGCGTCGGCCCGTCAATCGCCAGCGGCGGCGCAATGACGTTCACACGAGAGCCGTCGAGAAGACGCGCGTCACAGATCGGAGAGGAATCATCGACCCGGCGACCGACCTGGCTCACAATCCGCTGACAGATGTTCATCAGCTGCGCATTGTCGCGGAACCGGATATTTGTCCGCTCGATCTTGCCGTTGACCTCGATATAGGTCGTGTCGGCACCATTCACCATGATATCGGCGATGTCATCCCGTGCCAGCAGCGGTTCCAGCGGACCGTAGCCGAGTACGTCGTTACAGATGTCATCAAGCAGTTGTTCCTGCTCGGACAGGGACATAACGACATTCTTGATCGAGATAATCTCGACCACGATATCGCGGATTTCCTCACGCGCGCTTTCGGAATCGAGCTGTGCCAGCTGCGACAGGTCGATCGTATCGATCAGCGCATTGAAGATGGTCGTCTTCGTTGCGTAATACTGCTCGGATTGCTGCGATACCTGACGGACCTTTTCCGGCTGTGGCTCAGGCGGTGCCGGCGCGGGCGGCGGCGGCGCTTTGGGCGCACCCTTTACCGCGACCGGAGCCGGCGCAGGTGCCTTTGCCGCAGCCTGCGGACGAGGCGCCGCTGGCGCAGGAGCAGCCTTCGGCGCCGGCGCGGGCGTCGGTGCCGCTGACGGAGTTCCAGAAGGAGAACGTTTGCCAAATGCCATTCGTCTGTCCCGCTCTGCCTGGCCTTATTTGCCCAGCAGTTTCTTGAAGAAGGATTTCTGTTGTCCTGCGACAGTGCGCCCGGTCAGCAGGGACGCCATATGATCGATTGCCTGGGCGGACCGGGAGGCCCCATCCGTTTCAGAAATCATCTGGCCATTGTTTGCCGCCGTGCCGAACAATTCAGGCTCGAACGGAAGAATGACTTCCGGCTCGACCCCGATGGCAGCGCCGAAATCCTTGACCGGAATTTCCGGGCGCTTGGGCACACCGGACATGTTGATGATCAGCCGCGGCGGGTTGTCGTTCGGACGCGCCGCTTTCAGCTGGTCGATATAGTTCTTGCCGTTGCGCAGCGAAGCGAGATCCGGCTGGCAGACAATGATAACCTCATCAGATGCAACCAGCGTTCGCTGGACCCAGCGGCTCCACACATGCGGCAGATCAAGCACAAGGAAGGGCACATTCCGGCGGACCACTTCGATCACGGAGAGATAGGACTCGTCCGGAATATCCATGATCTGGCCGATCGATGCCGGGGCCGTGAACAGGGACAGCCGGTCACTGGCCTTGGCCAGCAGGCGTTCGATCACCGAATCGTCGGCCCGCTCCGGCTGAAGCAGCGCATCGGCGACGGTCTGTGTCGGTTCCTGATTGAAGTCGAGCGCGGTTGTGCCGAAGGACAGGTCGAGATCGACAAGGGTCGTGTTGACCTTCGTGTTTTCCGCAAGCGCCCAGGCCAGATTGTGAGCAATCGTCGAGGCCCCTACCCCGCCTTTGGCACCTACAACGGAAATCTGCTTGCCGACGAAGGGGGCATCCGGATCCGCAAACAGGCCGGAGATCGTCCGCAGGATCTGCAGCGGCTGGAACGGCGGCACGACATATTCGCTGACGCCGCGGGAAACCAGCTGGCGGTAGAGCGCAATATCGTTGATGGCCCCGATGACCATCACCTTCACCGTTTCATCGCAATGCTCGGCCAGCATATCGATTTCGGAAAGCAGCTGAGCCGACCGCGCCGTGGATTCGATGATCAGCAGATTCGGCGTCGGGTTCTGGCTCATATACTCAATGGCGCCGGCAATCCCGCCAGAGTGCGCCTCAATCGTGGCGCGACCCATGCGGCGGTCTCGTTCACAGACTTCCATCAGAAGCCGCGTTTCATCCCGTTCGTAGAAGACCTGGATGGAAATCGCCGGAAGGACGGAGTCGCCGCCGAGCCCGTCGTCCGGAGCCGTGAATACCGGCTGATCGAACTCGACTTCGCGGGTCGGCGTTTCGAGATCCACCATGACAGAGGCCTCTTCAGCCATATCAGCCACAGGTTCCTCTTTGGGAAGTACCAGGTCCGCCATCGGATCATCTGCGAAGACGTCTTCGAAGTCAGACTCGAAATCGGATTCGTGGAGCGGTTTTTCGCTGGACATGGCTTATCTACCCTTTGTCTTACGCTCTAGTTCGCAACGGCCTGAGAGACGGTACCCGACTCGTCATTCGTACGTTTGGATGCGGTCGTTTCACCCTGACGGAACTTTTCAAGAATAACCGCACGACGGAGCGGATCGCCTTTTTCCAGCGGACGTGTGCCAAGCAGGTCTGCCGGATCCGCGATCATCGCCGCCATGTTGGACCGGACGGCGCAGCCGAGCGTCGGCAATTCATTGTTCGATGTGACATCCGAGAAATCGACCTCTGCCAGAGACCGGCATTCAGGCGCGACCGCCTTGTAACTCTGGAAGGCGAGGATCATCGGCTCGGCCACGTCAGATCCGGCGCCGTGACTGGTGCCGGAAATCTCACTGTACTGAACACCGCGCTCATATGCGATCGCACGCGCTTCAGCGACAGCCGCCACCGCAAGCTGCGGATTGGATGAGGAAGCCGGCAGCGACATGATCAGCGGGCCATGGCCGTGATCGCGGTAGGCTGCCACGAAGCTGGAAATGCTCGCCTTGTCCGTCAGGCTGAGTTCGGACGCCTCGGGATGGATCGCGATCTCGAGGAATTCGGTGCTCTTTTCGACGCCGATGGGATTTCGGTCGAGGGCCGTACCCTGCAGGTAGGCCTTCGGAACATTGGTTGGCGCCGCGCTTGAACAGGCAGCAAGGGTTGCCAGGCAAAGGCCGGCGGCCAGCAACGTCGTGGCAGGTTTCAGGATTCTGGTCACCTTCTGGTCCCCTATTCCTCAATAAAGCCCACAGGGGCACGATAATCTGACGCCGAAACGGGCGCCCCGTCGCGGCCATATTGTTCGTTCAGCTTGCCGAAGAAGATCGTCTTGGCATCCGATGCGTTGGCAAAGCCGTCCGCCGGTGTGCGGAGCATGTTCTTCTGCGTCGGGTCGACGAGGTAAGGCGTAATGATCACGACCAATTCCGTCTCCTCATTGAGGAAGTCGCGCGACTGGAACAGCGCCCCCAGAATCGGAAGCTTGTTGAGCCCTGGCAGCTGGTCCAGTGACTGACGTGTACGGGTCTGTATGAGGCCAGCCAGCATCATTGAGCCACCGCTCGGCAATTCGACCGTGCTTTCCGCGCGCCGGACAGACAGCGCCGGGATCGTCAGTGTCTGGGCGGTGATCACATTGCCCTTGTCATCAACCCCCGCAACTGACTGCCCCTGGAAAGAGCCCTGGTTGGTCAGCTCGGAGACCTCTGTCGAAACCTTCAGGGAGATACGACCTTCCGACAACACAACTGGCGTAAAGCCAAGGCCGACACCGTAGGGTTTGAACTCGATCGTGATGCGGCCATTATTGTCCTGACCGACAGGAACTGGAAATTCACCGCCGGCAAGGAACTTCGCCGACTCGCCTGAAACCGCCGAGATATTCGGTTCGGCCAGAGTGCGGACGATGCCAATACGCTCAAGCGCGTCGATCGCCGCGCCGGCAGAGGACTGGAAGCGGCCATCATTATAGTTGGTGTAGCCAACGTCACCGGACAGTCCACCAAGCCGGTTTCCTGCCACATTGTACCCGTTCGCGCTGCTGAAGCCGACACTCCGGCTGAAAGGAAGGTCGGGCTGCACCTGCTGAACGGCCGTGCCCTGATTGGTAGTATTGTAGCCCGCGCCGGGAATAACCTGAATAGTGCCGTCGGCGAGAACACGCGTCGTATCCTCTTCGAAGAAGAGCGGAAACCCGTTCTGGAAAACCTGCTGAAGCGACTGGCTTGCCAAGTCGCCGAAATTGGTTGCGCCCGACAGGTTGATGCCAAGCTGTTTGATGACGGAACGCTGCATCTCGACAATGCGCACTTCCAGCATCACCTGGTCTTTTGCGGCAATGTCGATCATGTTGACGATCTTGGTCTGGTCGTTTGCGTTCAGATAGGCCTCGACAAGGCGCTGGACAGCATCTGCCTCCGAGAGGCTGTCGGTCGTCCCGGTAATGACGACATTTCCATTCAGGCCTTCGACCTTGACCCTCGCACCCGGCACGTGACGGGAGATCATGTCTTCTATGCTGGTCATGTCCATCTCGACATTGATTTCGAGATTGAGGATCTGATTGCCGGAGCGGTCAAAGACGAATGCGTTGGTCTGACCGTATTTCATGCCGCGGAAGATGATGCGCTGAGATGTCTGCACGACAGCGTCGGCGATCTCTGGATTGGTGATTACCACATCCGCTGCGGGTGCCCCAAGATCGACAATGGTCGACTTGTTCAGTCCGAGCGTGACCTGCTTGCTGAAAGCAGACTCGCCTGGCTGGGTGATTTGTGTATCGAGCCCGCTCGGCGCGGCAACGGCGGCCGGTACTGCCAGCAGCGGCAGAACAAGCAAAGCTGTCAGTCTGGTTGTCAGGAAGGCCTTCATACTCAGCTACCCCCGAGGCCGGCAGTTGCCCGGCCATTCCGATAGATTGTGACACCATTGCCCGGAGAGTTTCCGCCTCTCAGGAGATCCGTCCGAGCGCCGCGCGAACCGGTATCACCAGCATCCGACCAGGGCCGGAGAGACAGCGAAAGCGTGCCGAGCCGCTGCGAATGGGCGATCAGTTCCGCTTCCGCCGGCGTCACTTCCAAGGTGGCCGTGTTACCGATCTGGGAGGCTGATTCGGAATCGCCCTGGTAAAAGACCTGGTCGATCGCCAGCACTCTGACATTTTTGAGGATGGTTTCCGTTATCGGCCGATCGATTATGGCTTCCGCCATCGCAACCTGTGCCTGATAGGTCAGGATCACATCCACCCGGTCATCCGGCAGGATAAACCCGCCTGAGGCTGACTCGGTCGAAATCTCCACGGAAATGGCTCGCATGCCAGGCTTAAGGAGCGCCGCCATGAAGCCTGTCTCCCCTTTCATTACCAGTTTCTGCGGAAGAATGGGTTCTTCCGCATAGATCGGGATGCGAACCACGCTGCCGGACAGCTCATTGATTGCGTCAGCGTCGTTCTCTTCGGTTTTGTAACCGGAAACGACGTTGTTTTCCGGCCAGGCTGCCCATTGAAAGTCATCTGGCGACAGAAGGTCCCCGACCAGAAGGTCGCGCTTGGCAACAAGGACATGCGTCTCGGACACTTCCCGTTCCCGCACGATGGGCTGTTCTGTCGCGGTTTGCGGCTGCATCAGCCCCCGCACAAGAAACGCTGCTGCGATCGCTGCAACAGCCGCGCCAATCAGGATAATAAGACGCATCGGAGACATGGAGTGCAACTCCCTTTAATTACGATACACGGGGACACTCGCCTGCCGGCTTCTATCCCCATCCACGTGCCAGATTCCCACAGCACGCCTAAAGCAACGTTAACCGATTATCCCGGTCGCCCTTAAGGTTTCGGAAAGGATTGGAGAGCTCGCACTCGCCACAAAGGCGCCTGCGGCAATCGCCACGCCGTAAGGGACCCCGGCTTTTTCCTCAAATGGTGCCCGGATCGGCCCCGGCACGACAGCGGCCGGCACCGTATTGCGAACCAGGACGATGAGCAGCGCGCACGCGCCGCCGACAAGCGCCATCGTGAAAACAAATTCGAGTGAGGCGGAGGGACCGATCCAGAGCATGACTGCCGGGATCATTTTCGCATCCCCTCCCCCGAATACACGGAACGCAAAGAGGCCGAAGCCAATGACAAACGCCGCCAGTCCAGCAAGGACGTGACCGAAAAGAATTTCAATGGGCAGGCCGGAGAAGGCAGCTGCCGGTACGAACAGAGCGGCAATCGTCAGGTTAAGCCAGTTGGGAATCGTCAGGCTGTTCACGTCGTGAAGCGCCGCGAAAAGACACAAGGCCAGAAACAGGCCGCCAAGGATGATCAGAATCATGTCCGCATTCCCCAAATCACAGGACTGCGCCGGACCCTGACCGGTAATTCCTAACGAATGCTGAGGACCCCTTCCAAAGGACCTGGCAAAGAAAAAGGCCGCCAGGTTTCCCTGACGGCCTCTTCTTGGTACCTGAGAGGGCCTATTAGGCCATTTCAGCAGCAACCTTGTTGAAGGTCGCCGAAGCGTTGGAGCCAAGAGCGGTGACACCACCGATGATAGCAACAGCGATCAGAGCGGCGATCAGACCGTACTCGATAGCTGTGGCACCCGACTCGTCTTTCAGAAAACGTGCAAACATTGGAAACTCCCATCATGCATTTGTTAGCGCCCCGGTTCTCATTTGTGTGCCGGAACAGTTCGAACTCTACGCGATTATTGTTCACATCGAGTTGAGAGAAACAGAAATTCCATGAAGGGGTTACAGGGATTTGTTTACTACCTGAATCCGGATGCGGACAGGTTTGGCCCCTGCGGCCATGTGTAGATTCCTTATATACATCGCGCGCGAAAATATCGAGCCTTTTCTCGGTTAGCACTCGTGAAACTTTCTTCAGACAAATTGCGTCAAATAATTTCTGGAGTGACCGGACATGAGAAATTCCGCACGGATTTGTGCCTTTGGCGTGGCTGCCTGCCTGATGGTCCTGCCGGCAATCGCTGAACCGCTGACGGTCGAGGCCAATAAAACTGTCCCGCTCAAACTGAAGGGCACCGCTGCGAGCGTTGTCCTGGGTAACCGGAACATTGCCGACGTCGCTGTTCACGATGAGCACATGATCTTCATCACCGGCAAATCCTTCGGCACGACCAATCTGATGATTTTCGACCGTGCCGGAAACCAGCTCCTGAACAAGGAAGTGGTTGTGACGGTCAACTCGTCCAATCTTGTGACGGTGAACCGCAGCGGAGCGAACTATACGTATGACTGCGCCCCTGCATGCCGGTCGGTCGTCAGCCCTGGTGATGACCCCCAGTACTTCAATGATCTGGTGCAACAGCAGCGGGGCATGCAGGCGCTCACAGACGCAGACTGACGCCCCCTACCGGGTTGGGTCAGAACTCATGACCTAAATTCGATCAAATTTACCCAATTCCGGAAACGGGCGGCAAACCCAAGTCTGATAGTCGTGAGGCTGAGCGACTCTGATAGAGGGGTTTGGGATGCGATCGCCAACCGCAGGAATTTTGACATCCAGACTGCAGCGCAAGCTTGCAGAATGGGCCAACGAGAATCGCGGCCAGACTGCGGTGGAGTTTGCGCTGATCGCGGCGCCCTTCTTCTTCATTATTTTCGGGCTGATGGAAATCTGCCTGATCTTCATCATGTCGACCGTGCTGGAACACGCCGTTTCGGATTCCTCACGGGAGATCCGCACCGGCCAGGCGCAGGAAGCCGGATTTTCCCGGGTCGAGTTCCGCAACTCCGTCTGTGACAAGATGTTCGGCCTGATGGGGTGCGATTCCAACCTGCATATCGATGTGAAACGCCTCAGCAATTTCGGGTCGGCCGAACTCGGTTCCCCGCTCGATGCCGACGGAAACTTCGATGACAGCAGCTTCGACTTCCAGCCCGGCGGCTCCAACGACATCATTGCCGTCCGCGTCTTTTACGAATGGAGCCTGGTGACCCCGATCATGTCCGCACCACTGGCGAATATGGCCAATGGCAAACACATGATTCAGGCCAGCACCGTCTTCCGCAATGAGCCGTTCGGAGACTGATCCATGCCCAGACAAAATCTTCTCTCCCGCCTCAATCCCCGTCTCAAATGGCGTGGTATCCGCGGCTTGCGGTATAACGAGCAAGGCATTTCCGCTGTTGAATTTGCCCTGATCGCACCGCTTCTGATCATTCTTTACCTCGGTGCCATCGAACTCAGCCTGCTGATGGAAGTAGATCGCCGGGTCACCCAGACCAGCGCCAGCCTGGGCGACCTCACTGCGCGTCTGTCCACAGTGACGGATTCCGACATGGCGGAAATGTTCGCGGCGGCCAAAGTCCTTATGTATCCTTACGAAGCCGACTCGGCTGAGATGCGCATCACCAGCATTGTCGACACCGGTGACGGCAATCCCAAAGTGGCCTGGTCGGATGCCCACAACATGACGCCGTACAGCAAAGGCACGACGGTGACGCTGCCAGACGGTATCATGCCCTCCCCCGGCTCCATTATCATGGCTGAAGTCAGCTATGAGTATCAGAGCGAGTTCGGCTACATCGTTTCGACGTCGAAAACGATCAGTGACAAATTCTACCTGCGGCCCCGGCGCGTGTCCGAAATTGCACGTGTGTCGACGGCAGGCTCAGGTTCCAACCCCTTCGGCCCCACCAGCTGATCCTACTCCTCTCCCAGGAGCATTTACCGGAAGGCCGGCCTCTCAGGAGGCTGGCCTTCTTTGCATTCAGCTACGAGTCAAAGCCGCGCTTCGGCGCGTGAACTTTCCAGAGAATGATCAATCCGGCGAGGAACATGAAACCGATGCCACCCATCCCGATCCGCTGATTACCCGTCAGCCATGTGAGCAGGCTCACAATACCGGGGCCCATCCAGACGGTCACCGTGCCGGCAATGGCATACAGGCCAAAGAATTCCCCGATCCGTTCACGCGGCGCGATGTGCACCAGCATGTATCGGCTGGACGAAATCGACGCGACCACAGCGATCGCGACCGGGATCACGAACAGGAAGTAGGTGATATCGGATAGGGTGCTGAAGAAGGGGCTGTCCCAGATCGGTGTATTGGCAGGCATCAGGCCGAAGAACAGCGCATCAGGCGTAATCGAAAGCTGCGCAAGCAGCAGGATCACAAGCGCCGAAATCTCCCAAACCAGTGCGAGCTTCGGCCCGAGCAGGCGGTCCAGGAAGCCGCCCACAAAACCGCCGACCGCCCCGAACAGGACGCCCGTGATGCCGAAGAACAGGATCTCCACCCCGCTCCACCCCAGGAAGGTTCCGGCATAGACGGCGCCGAGTGTCAGGAGCGCAGACATCGCATCGGCGTAAATCGTGCGCGCGACGAGAAAGCGCATGGTTTGCGGGTGATCCTTGAAGAGCCCCTTCAGGTAACCCAGCAGCACTTTCGCACGCTGGAACGGGCTCTGCGCCCTGCCCGAATGACGGTCTTCACCGCGGAAGACGTCGGCCGCAGCCTGTTTCCACGTCATGCTCCGGCCGCCCTTGATGCCATCCGGCATGAAGAGGAAGAACGGAATCAGCAGCACGGCCATCCAGACGGCAACAAATGGCCCGGCGAACCGCTCGGGCGCGAACGTCTCCCGGTCCAGCTGGATCACCTGCTTGGCCGGCGCAAAAGGCAGCCCCGTTCCAGGGAGCAGCAGGCCGAACAGGAAGAATATAAGTATCCCGACACTCAGGATGTTGCCCATCGAAAGGCCTAGACCGGAAATATAGGGCAAGGCACTTGGCCGGCCGGCATTCGGCAGCATCGCGTTGTGCAGCACTTCGGAATAGCCATAGCAGCAATAAGCCACCGCCAGGACCGCCATGGTTGGCCACATGGTCAATGGCCCGTCCGGGCGGGCCCACCACAAGCTGAATGAACAAATGAACATGAGCGTCATGAAGAAGGCAATCGGTGGCTTCCGCCGACCGGCCTTGTCGGCGATGACCCCCAGGAACGGCGCCGTCAGCGCAGTCGCAATGCCTGCAAGTGTCACCGTCAGGCCGGAGAGGCTGAGGCCATGCTCCCCGCCTCCGGCCAATTCTTTCGCGAAATAAGGGGCAAAAACATAAATGACGATCAGGTTATAGTATGGATTGCGTGCCCCCTCGAAGACTGCCCAAGCCAATCCCTTGATCCCCAACGGTCCGCCGTCAGCGCGCTCCGTTTCGGATTCGGGGACGGCAGGCGCTGGTCCGACAACCTGCGTATCGCTCATACTGCTTTCACTCCCATAGCCTTACCCGCCTCTTACCGGGCGCATTCGCGCAACCTGCGACATTGAAAGACAAAGGGGAAGAGTCCGGTAGCGGCACCTGCCGCGAGGTCAGCCTGCTGTCTCGAGCTTTGAAACCAGGTCTCCGGCATAGCGGGTGATGTCTCCTGCCCCAAGGCAGACGACCATGGCGCCCGGCTGCGCATGCGCCCGGATGACCTCCGGCAGGCTGTCGAGGGAGCTTAGCCGCGAGACGGCGCGATGCCCGTGCCGACGGATGGAGGCGACAAGCGCATCCGCATCATATCCCTCAATGGGGCTCTCCCCTGCCTCATAGACGGGCGCGACCAGAACTTCATCGGCCTGGTCGAAACATCGTGAGAATTCCTCGAACAGGTCCCGCAGGCGCGTGTAGCGATGCGGCTGGCAGACGGCGATGATCTGCCCCTGCCCCTGCATGGCCCGGGCAGCCTTCAGCACGGCGGTGATTTCCACCGGGTGATGGCCATAGTCATCAATGATCCGGACCGGTGCCTTGCCTGCCTCCGGGGCCCACTCCCCGACAGCGGTGAAGCGCCGCTTCACACCGCCGAAACTGATCAGGGCGTTCCGGATCTGCTCGTCCGTCGCGCCAAGTTCTAGCGCCACGGCGATAGCCGCCAGGGCATTCTGGACATTGTGTTCCCCCGCCATGGGCAGGGTAAGCCCCTCGATCAGGCGCGGCATGGCTGATCCCGGCCGGCGCAGGGCGACGTCGAAATGCGCCCCGGCAAGGTCTGTCTGCAGGTTGATGGCGCGAATGTCGGCCTGACGGTTGAAGCCGTAGGTGATGCGGCGCCGGTCGGTGACGCGGGCGGCCAGCGCCTGCACTTCCGGGTGATCGGTACACAGAACGGCAAAACCATAGAACGGCAGGTTCTCGACGAAGATGTCGAAGGCTTCGCGCAGCTTCTCCATGGAACCGTAATGGTCCATGTGCTCGGGGTCGATATTGGTAACGATGGCGCAAGTCGGGTGGAGCTTGGCAAATGTGCCGTCGCTCTCATCGCTTTCCACGACCATCCAGTCGCTTTCGCCCGCCTTGTAGTTCGAGCCATAGGCATGAATGATGCCGCCATTGATGACGGTCGGGTCGATCCCCGACCCGTCCAGCAGGGCCGCGACCATGGAGGTCGTCGTCGTCTTGCCATGGGTGCCTGCCACGCAGACCGTGTATTTGAGACGCGTGATCTCGGCCAGCATGTTCGCGCGGCGCACCACCGGGATGCCGGCCGCGCGGGCGGCAGCGACTTCCGGATTGTCTCCCTTGATGGCGGAGGAAATGATCACCGTTCCGGCGCCTTTGACGTTCTCGGCCTTGTGCCCGATGAACACTTTCGCGCCGCGCTGGCGCAGGCGCTCGATATTGTCGGAATCCTTGATGTCGGAGCCCTGCACATCATAGCCCATCGTGATCATCACATCGGCAATACCGGACATGCCGATGCCGCCAATCCCGACAATATGGGCCGGGCCAAGATCAAAAGGTGTGGGGGAAGCCATGGTCTGAGGTCTCCGGAGTCTGGTCTGTGTCATGCTGCGCCAAGTCGGGGGGCTGGTCGAGACCTCAGTGCAGGGCGACGGCTTCTGCGAGGTCGGCAAGATCGCCTGCTGCATTCACCTTGGCTGAGTTCTTCGCCGCTTCGGCGCGTTGCTTTAGTTCATCCGCATTGGACAGGCGTGCGGCGATCAACTCCCCGAGCAGGGCAGGATAAAGGTTTGCCTCAAGGATCATGTCGGCCGCGCCCACATCCGTCAGCGCTTCAGCATTGGCGGCCTGGTGGTCGTCCATGGCGATAGCCAGCGGGATGAGAATGGATGGCCGGCCAACGGCGGCGAGCTCGCTGACCGTCCCGGCCCCACTCCGCGCGATGACAAGATGCGCGGCGGCAAGCTTCTCCGGCATGTCAGAAAAGAAGGGCGCAAGCTCCGCCTCGACCATGACCTTGTCGTAGATGTCTTTCACCTTGTCCAGCTGCTCTGCCCGCACCTGCTGGATCACTTTCAGGCGAGCCCGCAATGGTGCCGGAATATGGTTGGCGATGGCCAGCGGAACACTCTCGCCGATGATCTGGGAACCCTGGCTGCCGCCGGTGACGAGAATGGTCAGCTTGCCGTCCGTAGGCGGATACGGCTGGTCCCGCACGGCCAGGATCGGCGCGCGGACCGGATTGCCGACGGCCTTGTGCGGCTTGCCTTTCGGCAGACGGTCCAGCCGGTCGAAGCCGCTGGCGATCACACTGGCATTCGGCGCCATGTTGCGGTTCACCCGGCCAAGGACGGAATTCTGTTCATGGATCAGGATCGGTACTTTGCGCGCCTTCGCTGCGGCAAGCGCCGGAAAGGCCGGATACCCGCCAAAGCCCGCGACCAGCGCTGGCTGTTTCTCCTTCATGATCCGCTCGGCCATCCTGATACCGGCCTGGATTTTCAGGAAAGCGCCCGGCAGGGTCCACGGCTTGCGGAAATTCGGGGAGGCGGCGAACACTTCCTCTTTCCATTCCGCCGGAAAATCGCTGGCATAGTGAAGGCCGCGGCTGTCCGAGATCAGGCCGACACGCCAGCCGCGCTTGCGCATTTCATCGGCAAAGGCCCGCGCCGGGAACATGTGCCCGCCGGTGCCGCCCGCTGCGATGATGACCAGTTTTCCGTCCGGTTTTTCTTTCGTCTCGTTAGCCATACCGGCCCCTTGTGCGCGTACCTTGTCCGCGCACAAGTGCCAGCGCAAGGCCCAGAGTCAATGCCGTGCCGAGCATGGACGAGCCACCATAGGAGACAAATGGCAGTGTCATCCCTTTCGGCGGGATCAGGGCCAGATTTACCGCCAGATTTATGGCAGCCTGAAGACCGAAAAGCGTGAAAAGTCCGGCACTTGCTGCGCGGGCATAGCCATCTTCCACCCGGGCCGAGGCCCGGAAGCCGCGCAGGATCATCAGCGCGAAGGCCGCCAGCAGAACGATCGCGGCGACGAGGCCGAACTCCTCCGCCATGACGGCGAAGATAAAATCCGTATGCGCATCAGGCAGGTGCGCCTTGACCAGTCCCTCCCCCGGGCCGACGCCGAACAGGCCGCCGCGGCCGATCGCTTCGGCCGCGCGGTCAATCTGGGAATGGTCGCCATGTTGGACATTGGCAAAGCCCCGCAGCCGGTCACGCACGTGTGGCAGGAGGGCATAGAGCAGGCCGCCGAGCGCAACACCGCCCCCGGCAAAGGCCGCCCCCCAGCGCCAGGGCAGGCCGCTGACAAAGAAGGTGACGATAAAGGCCGCCGTCAGCAGGAAGGACTGACCGACATCCGGCTGCAGCAGGAACAGGCCCACCGTGACTGCGAAGAAGATGAACGCGACGACTTCCCATATCCGGTTCGGATAAAGTTCGCGCTGTGCCAGCAGCCAGCCGGACATCACGATCAGAGCGGGCTTGGCCACTTCGGACGGCTGCAGCGAGAAGCCTGCGATCCGGATCCAGCGATGCGCGCCTTTCGCCTCGTGTCCGCCGCCGACGAGGATGTAGACCATCAATCCGATACAGCCCAGCAGCAGCACCGCCGCAAAGCGCCGGGCCCAGGCCCGGTCCAGCATGCTGGTGCCCAGCAGCAGGATCACGCCCGCCGCCGCAAACATCGATTGGCGCATCGGGAAGAAATAGGGATTGTCGTAGCCGATGCGCGCCGCTGCACTCGGGCCAGCCGCCAGCGACATCAGAAGGCCGATTGCCATCAGGAAGAACGCCCCCGCCAGGAGGCCCCAATCGACTGTGCGCCGCCACTCCATGAACCAGGACGTATCCGACCGGGCAAGAAATGGCGCTGTGGCTGTATAGCTCAAGCCAGTTCCCTCAGCTCTGTGGGCATCATCGCCTCCACGATCGACCGGAACGCATCGCCCCGGTGCTCAAAATCGCGGAACTGGTCGAAGCTCGCACAGGCTGGTGAAAGAAGAATGACCGGATTGTCGATTCCAGAGTTTTTGGCATCGCGGAAAGCAGCCTTCACGGCATTTTCCAGGGTTCCGCAGCCCTGCGTCGGCACCTTGCCCTTCAGCGCGGCGGTGAAGGCTTCCTCCGCCTCGCCGATCAGATAGGCCTTGTTGATGCGCGGGAAGTAAGGTGTGAGCGGACCGATGCCATCGGATTTCGGCACGCCGCCGGCGATCCAGTAAATGTTGTCGTAAGATTTCAGCGCCTGCTCTGCAGCCTGCGCATTTGTGGCCTTAGAGTCGTTGATGAAGCGCACGCCTTCAATCTCGCCCACGCGCTCCATGCGGTGCGCCAGGCCCGGGAACGTTCTGAGGCCTTCCATGATGGTCTGCGGGTCGAGGCCCAGCGCGCGGCAGGCGGCATAGGCGGCGGCGGCGTTCTGATGATTGTGCCTGCCCGGCAGCGCGGCACACTCCGCGAGGTTTCCGACGAAGGCGGCATTCCCGCTGTTGGAATCGTAGAGCCGTCCGTCTACGGCACTTACACCGCGGCCCAGCGCGTAGCTGGACGAGGCCTGAACCACACGTGCTGGCCCGCGCGCCGCAAGGCCGATGGCAATGGACTGGGTGATCACATCATCGAACCCGACGACAGCGGTGTCACGCTCGGTCTGGTTCTGGAAGATCCGCATCTTGGCGGCCTGATAGCCTTCCATGCCGCCATGGCGCTCCAGATGGTCCGGGCTGATATTCAGCAGAACGGCCACATTGCAATGCAAGCTCTTCACCAGGTCGAGCTGGTAGGAGCTCAGTTCCAGCACATAGATCGCATTGGCATGCAGGGCGGCAAGGTCCAGCACGCCGGTTCCGATATTCCCGCCGATCCTCGCATCGCGGCCCGCCTGTTTCAGGATGTGCCCGATGAGGGCAGTCGTTGTCGACTTGCCGTTCGTGCCGGTGATGCCGATAATTTTCGGGCGTCCGCGCTCCGGCAGGCTCTGCACGGCGCGGGCGAACAGCTCCATGTCGCCGACGACGGGCACGCCGGTCATCTCGGCCATGCGAACGATGCGGTGCGGCTGCGGGAATTTGTAGGGAATGCCCGGCGACAGGACCAGCGCGGCGAAAGTCTGCCAGTCGCGCTTGTTGATGTCGGACAGGGTCAGGCCCGCGGCCTCCGCCTGGCGGCGGGTGTCTTCATTATCGTCCCACGCATGAACACGCGCGCCGCCGGCCTTCAGGGCCTTGGCAGCGGAAAGGCCGGTGCGGCCAAGGCCGAACACCGCAACATCCCTTCCTGCGTATTCCGTGATCGGGATCATGCGCGCTCGCTCACCTCAGCTTCAGGGTTGCAAGGCCCGCAAGGGCGAACAGGACGGACAGGATCCAGAAACGGACAACGACGCGGGTCTCCGGCCAGTTCTTCTTCTGGAAATGATGGTGCAGTGGCGCCATCAGGAAGATGCGCTTGCCTTCGCCGGTCAGGCGCCGGGTCAGCTTGAACCAGCTGACCTGCATGATCACGGACAGCGCCTCGATCACGAACAGGCCGCCGATCACGACCAGCGCGAACTCGTGCTTGGTCGCCACAGCGACAACGCCCAGCATGCCGCCGAGGCCGAGCGAGCCGGTGTCGCCCATGAAGACCTTGGCCGGATAGGCATTGTACCAAAGGAAGCCCATGCCTGCGCCCATCATGGCGCCGAGCAGCACGGCGAGCTCCCCTGCCCCCGGTGCGAACTGGATGCCGAGATATTCGGCGAAAACGAAGTTACCAGTGAGGTAGGCGATCATCGCATAGGATGCGGCCGCGAACATCATCGGCACGATGGCGAGGCCGTCCAGGCCATCGGTGAAGTTCACCGCATTGGCGCTGCCGACGATGACGATCATGCCGAACAGGATGAAGAACATGCCGAGCGGCAGGAAGTAATTGTTGACGAACGGTACGGCGACGCCGCCCGAGAAATCCGGATCGGCAGGCGTGACGCTGGTCTGCGGCGCAAAGGCGGCGATCTGCTCGGCCAGCCCGTTCAGCGCGCCCCATTCGGCATGGCCTGCCGGCGTGTGCGCGCCGTGCAGGCCCATGATGAACGCACAGGCCAGTGCGGCGATGCCGAAACCTGCCAGCAGGCGCACCTTGGCGGAAACGCCGGCATCGGTCTGCTTCGTCACTTTGGCGTAATCGTCCAGGAAACCGAGGAGGGCGTAGGACACGGTCACGAACAGGGTGACCCAGATGTAGGGATTGTGCAGGTTCGCCCAGAGCAGGACCCCGACCACCAGGCCGAGCCAGATCAGGAATCCGCCCATGGTTGGTGTACCGCGCTTTTCCAGCTGCTGCTCCAGCGACAGGTCGCGGATCGGCTGGCCCTTGCCCTGGCGGGCGCGCAGGAAATTGATGATGGCGTCCCCGAACACCACCGTCACCAGGAATGCCGTAACGACGGCCGCGCCTGTGCGGAAGGTGATGTAGTTGAGAACGTTCAGGATGCCGCTGTCAGCGGCGAGCCATTCGTACAGCATCAACTGACCCCTGCAGCACCTTCTGTGCCGCTTACCATCTTGCCCATGTCCGCCGCCGCGCTCCATTGGCGCAGACGGTCTGCTAGTCTTCCCATCCCGGATGCATTCGAGCCTTTGATCAAGACCACGTCGCCATCCCGGAGTGCATTTTCCAGTGCATTAAAAAGTTCGTCGGCCCTGGGCGCCCATACCTGCTGGAGGTCTGAGGGCAGCGCCTCGGCCAGGTGAGTCATATTGTCTCCCGCAAGGAATACCCCTTCGGCGCCTGTGGCCACGACCGCCTCGGCGAGGCCCGCATGTTCCGCATCCGATCTTTCGCCAATTTCCAGCATTTCGCCCAGCGCAACGAGCCGGCGGCCCGCACCGCGTTGTTTCAATGAGGAAAGCGCGGCCCGCATGGACCCAGGATTGGCGTTGTAGGCGTCATCGATCAGCGTAAAGCTGCCGCCGCCGGGCAGGGCGAGGCGCTCGGCCGTGCCGCGTCCGGGCGGCGGGGCGTAACCTGACAGGGCCTCGGCGCAATCGGCAACCGCTGCGCCGCTTTGCGTCGCGGCCAGCAGGGCGGCGGCGACATTCATGGCCCAGTGCTCACCCACGGCATTCAGGGTCACCAAAACCGGCTTGCCGACGACATCCACCTGGACATGGCTGGTCACGCCATCCGTTTCGTAGCCGACGATGCGGGCCGTTGCGTCCTTTGCGTGGCCAAAGGTCTCGAGATTGCCGGTCGGGCAGAGGTCCCGCGCCCGGTCTGCCAGATATTCAAAGAATGTGTCGTCGGATGGCAGGATGAAGGTGCCGCCTGCCTCAAGACCCGCAAAAATATCGGCTTTCTCGCGTGCGATGGCTTCCAGGCTGCCGAGACCTTCGAGGTGCGCCCCGGCGATACAGGTGATAAGCCCCGTATGCGGGCGGACCATACGGCTGCGCGGGGCAATCTCGCCCGGCGTCGACATGCCGATCTCGAACACGGCCCGCTCGGTGTCTTCCGGCATGCGGGCCAGCGTCAGCGGTACGCCCCAGTGATTGTTGAAACTCTTCGTGCTCCAGTGCGCCGGGCCGAGCGCGCGATAGATGCGCGCCAGCATTTCCTTGACGCTGGTCTTTCCGGCCGAACCGGTGATGGCGGTGCGGTGTGCGCCGCAACGCGCGCGGGCAGCAACGCCGAGCTGTTCCAGCGCGGTCAGCGTATCTTCGGCGACAACTTGCGGACCATCGCCTTTCTTGCGGGAGACAAGCGCCCCGGCAGCGCCCGCCTTGAAGGCCGCCTCAACGAAGTCATGGCCATCGCGCTGGTCTTTCAGCGCAACGAACAGGTCACCCGGTTCCAGCGACCGCGTGTCGATCGACACCGTCCCGGTCACCGTGAACGGCGCGGTCGCCACACCGCCGGTGGCAAGGGTGATGTCGTCAGAGGTCCAGAGAGGCTTTGTCATGCACGCCCCGCTCCCAGCGCGTCGCGCGCCGTATCCTGGTCGGAGAAGGGATGAACTTCCTTGCCGATGATCTGCCCGGTTTCGTGGCCCTTGCCGGCGATGACGAGCGTGTCGCCTTTCTTGAGCTCTGCGATGACCGTGCGGATCGCTTCGGCCCGGTCGCCGATCTCGCGAGCGTCCGGACAGCCAACCAGCACCTGCCTGCGGATCCCGGCGGCGTCTTCCGTCCGCGGATTGTCATCCGTCACGATCACGTCATCGGCCTGCCGGGCAGCGATCTCACCCATCAGCGGCCGCTTGCGGGCATCTCGGTCCCCGCCGCATCCGAAGATGACTTTGAGATTCCCGGCCGTGTGCGGGCGCACAGCGCGCAGCAACACGTCCAGCCCGTCCGGCGTGTGGGCATAGTCGACGAACACGGCTGCGCCGGTTTCGGTCTTGCCGACAAACTCCATCCGGCCTTTGACCGGCTGCAGATGCGCCAGACCGTCTGCGACCTCGTCGAACTCCATGCCGAGCGACAGGCAGATGGCGGCAGCGGCAAGAGCGTTCAGCGCCTGGAACTCCCCGATCAGCGGCAGTTCCAGCGGCTTCTGTTCGACATCGCGCCAGAACAGGTTCAGCACCTGACCGGTGGCGCGCGGCATGATCTCGTCGATCCAGAGGTCTTCACCGCGCCAGCCGAAGGACACGATCGGCATCAGATTGCCGAGCGCGGCCGCCTCGAAATCATTGCACTGTTCGGAGTCGGCATTGACGATGGCCGGCAGGCCCGGGCGTCCAAGCTCGCGGAAGAGGCGCAGCTTGGCGGAGAGGTATTCTTCCATCGTCTGGTGATAGTCGAGATGGTCCTGCGTGAAGTTCAGGAAGGCAACCGCAGACAGGTCCACGCCGTCGAGACGGTGCTGCTCGAGGCCGTGGCTGGAGGCTTCCATCGCGCAATGGGTCACGCCCTGCCGGACGAGTTCTGCCAGCGTCTCATGGATGG
The DNA here is from genome assembly GCF_963675305.1 of uncultured Hyphomonas sp. Classification (NCBI taxonomy): domain Bacteria; kingdom Pseudomonadati; phylum Pseudomonadota; class Alphaproteobacteria; order Hyphomonadales; family Hyphomonadaceae; genus Hyphomonas; species uncultured Hyphomonas sp. The sequence continues at coordinate 2,941,989 of NZ_OY776147.1, forward strand.
TCACGGGGTCCGGCGTCGTATGACCGACATCGATATGGCCTTCCGGGCCGATGGCGCCGAGCGTGCCCATGGAGGCAGACTTGATTCCGGCCCGCGCCCAGATCTGGCGGCAGAAATCGACCGTGGACGATTTTCCGTTCGTGCCGGTCACCGCCACGACTTTTTCGGGCTGCGAGTTGTAGAAACGCTTCGCTGCCAGAGCGAGCGCGCGGCGCGGCTCTTCATCGATGATGTGCGCAACAGACACGCCTTCGGCCCCGGCATCGGACAGGATGGCGACCGCCCCCTTCCCGATGGCATCCGGAATAAACTGGCGTCCGTCCGTGGCGCTGCCCTTCAGGGCCGCGAACAGGTAGCCCGGCTTCACGCGGCGGCTGTCAGCCGTCATGCCGGTGATCTCGATGTCGCCATCAGGCGCGTCCGGGAACAGGTCTTTGAGTTTGCAGGTCACAGCGAAGTCCTCTCATCCGATCGGGCGCGGTAGCCGTCACTTGCAGGGCGGAGATCTTCAAAGCGTGGGGCGATACCGAGCAGCGGCGCGACACGTTCTATGATGCGACCTGCGGCCGGCGCCGCATTCTGGGAAGCCACCGAGCCTCCCGGCCCGGCTTTCGGATCATCCAGTGTCACAATCAAGGCATACTGCGGGCTGTCATAGGGAAATATCGCCGCAAAGCTGGAGATATTTCGCCCGTCATCATAACCGCCCGGCACAGGCTTCTCTGCGGTGCCCGTCTTGCCTGCCACGCGATAGCCCGCCACTTCGGCATTCTTGCCGGTTCCGGTCAGCACCGCTTCGCGCATCATGGCGTTTACGAGGTCCGCCGTGATCGCGGACATCACGCGGACAGGCTGCGGCTTGCGGGTCTCGTCCACGATCAGGGTCGGTGTCACGCGCTCTCCGCCATTGGCGAAGGCGGCAAAGGCAGAGAGGAACGCCATCGGCGTCACCGCGATGCCATGCCCATAGGCCATCGTCGCCGCGGTCAGGTCGTCCATCCGCTCCGGCAGGATGGGCGCGGCGCTGCCGGACAGTTCCACCGGCGAGCGGTCGAGCAGGCCGACCCTTTTCAGGAAATCCTGCTGGCGGCGCGGGCCGAGTTTCTGGTTGATGTGCACCGTGCCGATGTTCGAACTCTCGGAGATGATCGTCGTCACATTCGCCCGCGTACCGATGGGGTGCAGGTCAGAGATCGTGTAACCGCGCATCTCGATCGGATCGTGGACATCGAACATGTCGGTCGGGCGGATCGCGCCAGCCTCCAGCGCGGCCGCAATGGTCAGCGGCTTGAAGACGGACCCCAGCTCATACAGCGCGCCCGTCGCCCGGTTCATGCGGGACGGATCGTCCATGGCAATGTCGGAGGCGCGATTGGGATTGAAGGGTGGCCAGCTGGCCATCGCACGAACCTCGCCGGTGCGCGCTTCCATCAGGATGACCGCGGCGCCCTCGAACCCGTCGGCGGCGGCAGAAGCGGCCAGTTCGGCCTCAACCGCGGCCTGCACGCCATTGTCGATCGTAAGGCGCAGCGGTTCCCCGCCTGCAGCAAGGCGGTCATTCTGGCTGAATTCGATGCCGCCGGCGCCGACGCCGTCCACATTCACGAAGCCCAGCACCTGCCCGGCCAGCGTGCCGCGCGGATAGGCCCGGCTGATCTCTTCCTTGAACCAGAGGCCTTCCAGGCCAAGGTCGAACACGGTCTGGCGCTGGCGGGGCGTCAGGCCCCGCTTCACCCAGACAAATTCCCGGGACTGGTCTGACAGGCGGCTGGTCAGGCTGTCGGCGTCGATGTCGGGCAGGACACCGGCCAAACGGGTTGCCACTTCGCGCGGATCCCAGATCAGCTGCGGATTGGCAACCAGCGAATAGACCGAAACGGAGGTTGCCAGCTGTTCGCCATTGCGGTCGACAATGTCGGCGCGCGCCACCTGTTCCCCGGTGCGCGTGGCCAGCCGGCCGGAGTCCCTGTCGGGCGACAGCGCCAGATAACCGGCCTTGCCGGCCAGCACCACAAACAACGCGCTGAGGCCGAGACCGACCAGCCGTGTCCGGTGGCGGGACGCTTCGGTCATTCAGGCGCCTCCATGGAACGGGGCTCTGCGTCCGCCGCAGGATCTTCCGGCAAGCCGACCAGGGCATCCAGATCGCGCTCATTGGCCATCTGTTCCGGGCGCGGCGGCGCCATGCCCAGCTCGTTGCGGGCATATTCCTCGATCCATTCACGGCGGCTCATATGGGAGAGCTCGGTCTCCAGCAGCGCCTTTTCGTGGCGGGCGTCCTCGATCTGGGCCTCCACGGCCATCAGTTCGGCGGCCGTATCCTTGGCGCCGTATTTGGCCCGGTAGAGGCTGAACACCAGCAATCCGACAATGACGAGACCCAGAATGAATGCCCGGCGGCTCATGACACATCCTCCAGTTTCGACAGCGGGGGCAGGTTCATGCCGTCATCCGCGTCTTCATCAATTGCAGGCGCTTCGGTCCGGATCGCGGCCCGCAATTTTGCAGATCGTGCACGCGGATTGCCTTCCACTTCCTTATCCTGGGGCAGGATCGCCTTGTTCGGGCGCAGTTCGAAGGTGGGGTCGGGGCCTTTGGCCATCAGGGGCAGGTGACGGGACCCGCCGGAATTCTTGCCGGCCCGGTCGCGCAGCCATTGCTTCACCATGCGGTCTTCCAGCGAATGGAAGGTCACGATCACCAGCCGCCCGCCGGGTTTCAGCAGCTTTTCCGCTGCAACGAGCGCCCGGGCCAGTTCGCCCAGCTCGTCGTTCACATACATGCGGATCGCCTGGAAGGTCAGCGTGGCGGGGTGAATCCGGCTGCCTTTCCGGCCGCCCACAGCCGCCTCCACCGTCTGGGCGAGGTCCAGCGTGGTTTCGAAGGGCTGTTCCTTGCGGCGATTGACGATCTGGCGGGCAATACGGCGAGCCTGCTTCTCTTCGCCGAGGCGGAAGATGACATTGGCGAGATCGCCTTCTTCCATATGGTTCACGACATCCGCCGCGGTCGGCCCCGCCGCGCCCATACGCATGTCCAGCGGGCCATCCTTGTTGAAGGAGAAGCCGCGATGACCCTCGTCGATCTGGAAACTGGAGACGCCGATATCCAGCACGACAGCATCGACCGTATCGCAACCGGTGGCCTCGACCAGGGCATCCATCTCGCCAAACCGGCCCAGCAGCGGGGTAATGCGGTCGGTCTGGGCGGCGAGGGCCTCGGCACGCATGATGGCGTCAAGATCGCGATCGATGGCGAAAACAGCGCATTTCGCCGCCGTCAGGATGGCGCGGGTATAGCCGCCGCCACCAAACGTGCCGTCGACGATCTTGTCGCCGTCCTTGAGGTCGAGGGCAGCGAGCACTTCGTCAAGCATGACGGGCTTATGCCCGGAAGCAGCGGTTTCAGGCCGGGGTCTGGTGGTCATCATCCATCCCCTCCCTCAACCAGTTTCAGATCGGGGTAGAGGCCCATTTCATGCTGGCGCAGCACCTCATTATAGGCCTCGCCGAGGGCTTCCAGCGTCTCCGGCTTCGCAGCCGTTTCGGACATGGCCGTGGTAAATTCGGCGTGCTTTTCGGGGTTCCAGATCTGGAAGCTGTCGATATTGCCGGCGAACTTCACGCGGCCGTCCAGCCCGGCGGCCTTGATCAGCTCGTCGGTCAGCTTGATGCGGCCCGTATCGTCCATTTTCAGGTCCGCCGATCCGGCGATGATGGACGACACCAGCGCCTTGCGGACCGGAGATTGCGGGGGCAGGCGGGTCAGCGTGGCGCGGTACATGGCCATCAGGGCTTCGCCGCCACCTTCCAGGCAGCCGGATCCGTCGAGGGCAGGCCACAGGAAAATCCGGTTTCCACCGCCCAGCGCAGCGCGAAAGGGTGCCGGGATGGAGACCCGCCCTTTAGCATCAATTGCACTTTCGTAGGTGGATACGAACACCCGCCAGCCCATTCTTCGTTTGCCTAAACCCCGCATGGGTAAACCATGTCTTAATTTGGAGTATCATGGGCAGACGTGGGCCTCAATGGGCGAGACACCTGAATCGAAATATCCACAACAGCACCGGACAGGAACAATAAGCGACTGAAGAGTGAACAAACCGGAACAACCGGGTGGGATTGCATGGGCGGTGGGTGAATTTCCTTTTTGAATCAGCTCGATGCCGAAACAGACTCGGTTATCCACAGGCAGATTAAAAGTTACTGAGTTTTTAATATTTCCAGCCCGGGAATTGCGCAGCCCTTCAGAAACCGGTTCGCGGAGACCTGGATTTACTTGCCGGCAACACGACGTCGACTTGCCGGGTACAAGCAAAATACACGGGTCCAACACGCGCAGACACAAATCACGCACGGAGCCGCTCTTGGTCCGTTGTGATCATGCTGACATCAGGAGAAAGAAGAAAAATAGGCCCGACAAGCCATCTGGCTTGGGAGGGGGACGGTGCCGAGCGCCCTGATGGGTGGCGGACGCTGTGTTCCGGCTTGCCGGGCCATTTTCGCCGTTCGGACCAGGGGTCTTGGGTGGGGAGTTGAGATGTCCTGCCCCGAACGGTTCACAAGCACTATGTCCGGGAGAGCCAAACGGTTCCAAATTTTCTCGCCTTGGCTGAACTTTTTTTGCCTGCGAGTCACTTCTGGCTTAAATCCCGCCCTCCCGGGCGTGGAAATTGTCTCCCAAGACCCTGTTATTACGAGATTTTCCCTTATCCAAAACCACCCCACAAATTTCACATGCGACAAAAAGAAATTTTGATGGTTTGCCGTTAGGCCATAGATCGAACCTATGATCATTCCAACGCTCCGCCAGTTGCAATTCCTGGTCGCCCTCGGCGAGACCGGCTCCTTTTCGCGCGCCGCTGAGGCCTGTCACGTCACCCAGCCCACGCTTTCCGCCGGGATCCGGGAACTGGAAGACCTGCTCGGCGTCAAACTGGCGGAACGAGAAGCCCGCGGCGCGAGCCTCACCCATGCCGGCGAGATCGCCCTCGCCCGCGCCTCCGCCCTGCTGAACGATGCCCATGCCCTGGTGCAGGCCGTCCAGAGCGCCGGCGCCCTGCTGACGGGCCCCTTCCACCTGGGTGCCATCCCGACGATTGCCCCCTTTGTCCTGCCGCAGACCGTGCGGGCGCTGAACACGGCCTATCCCGATCTCAAACTCTACCTGCACGAAGACCGGACCGCGCGCCTGATCGACCAATTGCGCACCCGCACGCTGGACGCTGCCCTGATCGCGCTGCCCTGGGACACACCGGGCATCGAGACGATGACCCTGCTGGACGATGAGTTCCTGTTTGCCGCCCCGGCCAACCACCCGCTCGCTGCGAAAAACGGGCTCGCCCCGGAAGACCTGGCGGACGAGAACCTCCTCCTGCTGGAGGATGGCCACTGCCTGCGCGACCATGCGCTGTCGATCTGCCGCATGCCGACCGGCGCCCGCAAAGACCAGGTCGCGGCCACCTCGCTTGGCACGCTGGTGAACATGATTGCCGGCGGACTGGGCGTGTCGCTGCTGCCGAAGCTCGCCGTCGATCACGGCCTGAATGTCGGCAGCGATGTAGCCGTGCGGGAATTTGTGCAGCCGGTGATCGGGCGCCGGATCGGCATCGCCTGGCGCGCCGGCAGCCCGCGCGAAGCCGACGCAAGGAAAGTGGGCGAAGTCATCCGGGAACAGCTGACCGCCACCGCCGCCTGAGAGCCGCTGCGGATTTTTCCGGACACGGTCAAATTCCGCTATCCCGGACGTCATAACCGGGCTAGTGCGAATTCCGTTCTCGACACAGCCTATGGACTCCCAAATGCATACCGGCCCGTTTCCCGCCAGCAGGCCTGACGCATGCGCCTGAACGATGCCTGGCTGGCCTCGCTTTCGGCTGGCGCGGTCAACCTCGTGCTCGGGGCGAACCTGCCTTACCTGCCGGTCTGGATGGAAAAAGCAGGCGGCATGTCCGGCGCGGAAATCGCCGGGGCAGGCACGCTCGCCGCGCTGATCCGCATCTTCGCCGGACCGCTCGCAGCAGGCCGGGCCCAGTCGCACGGGCTTCGCGCGACACTGGCTGGCACGATGGCCGTCTGCCTTGCCGGCTATGCGCTGCTCTTCCCGGACCTGCCGCAGGCCGCCGCCTTCCTGGTCTGCGTCGCCATCTACAGTGCGACCAATGTGTCCGGGCCCCTGTTCGAAGCGGTGCTGATTTACGGCACACGCAATGCCCGGCCGGATTACGGGCAGGGCCGGGCCATCGCTTCGCTTGCCTTTGTCGTGGCGAACCTCGCTGGCGGAGCCGTCCTGTCCGCCTTCGGGCCGGATGGTATTCTGGGCTACCTGCTGATCGCCGCCCTGCTGGCGACGATCGCGCCGCTCTTCACACGTCAGGGCGCCCGGCAGGTGCTGCCGAAGCGGACGATCCTCAGCACGTTTTCCGAAGGCTTCTCGCTTTACCGGCTGCCAGCCCTCTTCGCTTTCATTCTCGCCGCCGCGCTGATCCAGGCGAGCCATGGCGTCTATTACGCCTTTTCGTCCGTGATCTGGGTATCGCAGGGCATTTCCGGCTCCAGCATCGGGGCGCTCTGGGCCGTCGGCGTGGTGACCGAGATCGGCCTCCTGTTGCTCTCCGGGCGGCTGCTGCGCGGTTTCAGCGCGGTGAACCTGCTCTGGCTGGGCGGCCTTGGCGCGATGGTCCGCTGGACAGCGGCGGGGTTCGTGTTGCCGGTCGCCTTCGCCGCGATGTTCCAGACACTGCACGCAGCGTCCTTTGCCCTCACACACCTCGCCACCATGCGTTTCCTGCAGCAGGCCCTCCCGGACGAGCGCTTGCCGCTGGCCTATGCGGTGAACGGGGCGCTGGTGTTCGGGCCGATCCTCGCCCTTTCGACCTTCCTGTCCGGCCTCGCCTATGACGCACTTGCGCCCGGCGGCGCGGATGCCCAGACGCACATCTACTGGCTGATGGTGCTCGCCGCGGGCGCAGGCCTTGCTGTGGCGGCCGTGACGCGGCCCGCGCCCGCCATCGTCGCCAGCTCCCTCGAAGACGAATCCTGACGCCAGCCAGGCCTGTCGCCGCGCTTGACAAATTCCATTGTATAACACGTTATATATCATGCTAACCGAATGGAGACCGGCATGGCACGTGATGTTCTCGCGGAGATGGGCCCGCTGGCCCTGGGCAGCCGGCTGAAGCGGCTGGCCGAGCGGATGCAGGCCGACGCGACGAAAGTGTTCGCCGACCGGGGCCTGCCCATTCAGGGCACGCATTTCCCGCTTCTGGCCGCGCTCGCGACCTATGGCCCGCTCAGCGTCAGCGAAGCGGTGGAAGCTGTCGGCATCAGCCAGCCGGCCGTCACCCGCATCCACAACGCCCTGCAGAAGATGGGGCTCACCACTGCCTTACCGGTCGAAGGCGACAGCCGGCAGAAGCAGATCCGACTGACGCCGGACGGCGAAGCCCTCGTGGATGAACTGAAACGGGACCTCTGGCCCCAGGTGCGCCGTGCAGCCCAGCGCCTGTGCGATGGACCGGAAGCCGACTTCCTGACCCAGATCAGCCGGGTCGAGGCGGCCCTACAGGAACGCTCCCTGCACGACCGCATTCTCGATGAAGGCACCGGTCCGGCCCTGCGCCTGGTCGAATATGACGACCGGCTCGCGCCGGAATTCGACGCGATCACCCGCGAATGGGTGGAGGACATGTTCACGCTGGAAGAAAAGGATATCGAGATCATCGAGCATCCGCGCGAAATGATCATCGACCGGGGCGGCGTCATCCTGTTTGTCGAGGCCGCAGGGCTCGGCATCATCGGCACCTGCGCCCTGATGCCGGTGGATGGCGACGCGTTCGAGCTGACCAAGATGGGCGTACGAGCAAGCGCGCGCGGCCTGAAGGCCGGCGACTTCCTCCTGCAACGGACAATCGAGCGGGCCCGGCAGCTACCGATCGGCAGCCTGTTCCTGTTGACCAACAAGAAGTGCGCTGCCGCCATCCACCTCTATGAGAAGGCCGGTTTCATCCATGATGCGGGCATCATGGACCGCTACGGCAAACGCTATGCGCGGTGTGATGTGGCGATGTCCTTCGACCTGTCGAGACCGCCCCAGGGCTAGAGCGCAGGCTGGCCGCTTCGTCAGAACGACGTTTCGTATACCTTTGCCGTATCGTCTGCGCGTTTGGCCAGCCGGCGCCGGATCAGGTACGCAATTGCCCCGACCGGGGAGCCGATCGTCAGCAGCCAGGGCTGGAATGGGCCATAGGTCACGATCTGTGCACCAAGCAAATGAATGGCGATAATCTGGAATTGCACCCCACCCGGCCCGATCTGGATCAGCTCCGGCGTCAGGACGCCTGTCGTCCAGTTGAAATGGACACCCCAGAGGCCAATCAGGATGAACGGGATCCATAACCACCGGCGGCGCACCCGCTTTTCGACGAAGCAGAGAATGGCTGTGCCAACCAGGAAAAGCGGCATGCCGATCAGTAGTCCGAACATGACATAGTGCAACCAGCCTTTCCCCTCGAAGCTGAGATCATTGAAGGTGGAAGGCCGGGTGGTGCTGGGGATTGCCTGAACATAGGAGGTGACGCAGCAAACGCCGTCTTCGGGATACACTGCCAGCGTCAGCTGGGCGAAACCGTCCGGACCTTCGACGTCGTAAACCGACAGATAGACAGGGGTGCCCGCATACTTTCCTTCACCCTGGCGTAGCTGCGCGAAGAATCGCTTCGCCTGCAAGGGATCGCCTTCCGGCAGCTCGTCGAAGACCGTCTCGATCTGGTTCCGTAAGTAGGGCTGCTTTTCCACCTCTTTGGTCCAGGTTTCGAGAAATGCGTCGCCATCCCTGTTGAGGATCATTTCCACATAGCGGTCCGAGGCCTCGTACGCTTCCGGACTGTCGAACACCGCTTCTGGATCGTGCTTCAGGCCGGAAAAGCTGCAAGCCGCCAATACCAGTGTCAGCGCCGCAGCCAGAATTATTCGAAACATCACACCCTCAACCCTGATTACCCGGGTTTCCGTAGAGCGAAAATGCAATCCGCACAAGTTGCAACGGAAGCGGCGCTGGCCACAAAAGAAAACGGCCCCGCGAAGGGGCCGTTTCCAGTCTGATTCCGGGTCCGCCAATCAGCTCGCTTCGCGCTCGTGCATGTCGAGATCGTACTCGCGCACCTTGCGGTAAAGCGTCGAGCGGCCGATGCCGAGACGGCGGGATACTTCACTCATATGCCCCTGATAGAAATCAATGGCGTACTGAAGGATGTCGCGTTCGATGTCCTGTAGGGCGCGCATTTCGCCATCCGGATCCATGATCGGCACCGGGCCATCGCCCGCTGGTGCTGGAGCTGCAGCATCCATGGCAACCGGAGCGGCCGGAGCAGCAGCGACAGGTGCCGCTGGCAGGCTGGCAATATCGGGCATCTGGCCGGAAATCTGCGGGAAATCCTGCGGACGAAGCTTGTCGCCATCGCAGAGGACCACGGCGCGGAAGACGGCATTCTCTAGCTGGCGAACATTGCCCGGCCAGTCGAAAGCGTACAGCATCTTCATCGTGTCATCGGCCACGCCGGACACTTTCGTGCCTTCGCTTGCATTGAAGCGGCCAATGAAATGCTCCACCAAAGCCGGGATGTCGTCGCGGCGTTCGCGCAGGCTCGGCATGTCGATCGGGAACACGTTGAGGCGGTAGAACAGGTCTTCGCGGAACGTTCCTTCGGCCACCTGCTGGGACAGGTCGCGGTTGGTGGCGGAGATGATCCGTACATCCACCTTGGTCGGCCGGCGGGACCCGACAGCGTCGACTTCGCCTTCCTGCAGGGCACGGAGCAGTTTCACCTGCGCATCGAGCGGAAGCTCGCCGACCTCATCCAGAAACAGCGTACCGCCATCAGCCTCGACAAACTTGCCGAGCGCCTTGGACACAGCGCCGGTGAAGGCCCCCTTCTCGTGGCCGAAAAGGATCGACTCAACGAGGTTTTCCGGAATGGCCCCGCAGTTCACGGTGACGAAGGGCTTGCCGACGCGGGTTGAGGCCCCCTGAATGCAACGGGCAACAACTTCCTTACCGACACCGCTTTCACCAAGGATCAGTACCGGAATGTCGGAAACGGCAGCCCGCTCCGCGAGGCGGATCACCTGGCGCATCGGGGCCGCCGATGCGATCATGTCGTCAAAGGCCATGCCGCCTTCCGCCTTGCGGGCGAGGCGTTTCACTTCGCCAGTCAGCGATTGCATCTTCAGGGCGTTCCGGATGCTGACGACCACACGCTCCGGATTGGCCGGCTTGACGATGAAATCGACCGCGCCGCCGCGCATCGACTGGACAATCGTGTCGATGCCGCTGGTTGCGGTCAGCATGATCACCGGCAGGTCCTGCCGTTTGGCAGCAAGACGCTCCAGCGTTTCCATCCCCGACAGGCCCGGCATGGTCAGGTCCAGAAGAACGACATCAATGCCATCCTTCGGGTCCGCAGCCAGCGCAATGCCGGCTTCGCCATCCGGCGCGGTGCGGCAGGCGAACCCCGCCTTTTCCACGGCCGCCTGAAGCAGGCGGCGTTGCGTCGGATCGTCATCGATAACGAGGACCGTTTTAGCCATGATTTCATCACCCTGTTGGTTGCCAGGCAGGTCTTTCGCCCGCTCAGGCATGGTCATTTGTTCAATCCGGCACAGGAGGCGTGCCACATCGTTACGGCCCGTTCTGACACAGGGGGATGGAGTTACGGTTGAAGGAATAGATGAAATTTGCCCGATCCGGAACAATTTCGCGTTTGCGTGGAATTGTTCCGGCCCGCTTTGTCAGGCCACTGACCCTGACTGGTAGCGGCAGGCCTCGGCGGGGTGCACTGCACAAATTTCAGATTCCGTCGGTCCAGCTCTTGAGCAACTTGCAACCTACGGCAGCTATTGGCCAGTCAACCCAAATCTTTTGCCACTACGGTTGCAAATACCTGTTGCGATCACCTCACCGCCTGATATTGGTTCAGCCCGAAATGCCCATAGGTAAACCACCCGAACCGGAAAATCCGGGAAGCAGTCTCATGAAGGACAATCCGCAGGAGCAGGATCCGCCTGAACGGCCACCGAAAGAATTGCCCGGCGGCGCGGCGCAAGCCCTCAGTTCTGCCCTGAAGAAAACCTTCGATTCCCTGCTTCAGGAACCTGTCCCCGAAAAGTTTGACGCGCTGATCGCCCGTATTCGCGAGGAAGAAATGCGCAAAAAGGCCGGATCTGACGACGACAAAGACTGAGCGTCACGTCAACTTTTGTGTCTCAAAGTGCATAATCTGACAGCGCCCTGATCCATATCGGCTCAGAAAGATTGACGGGTCAGCCGTCCCTGTCTGGGGCACTGCCCCGTCAGGTGCCCGCCGTTTCCGCCAGCCAGGCTGCGTGTGGGCCAAGGTCCAGAGCTTCGCGTGCGATCCAGTCCGGATTGTAGCAGGTGTCGAGATAGCGCTCCCCGCCATCGCAGATCAGTGTCGCCACGGAGCCTGCCTTCCCGGCCTCACGCATCTCACACATCAGGTGGAGCGCCGCCCAGACATTCGTTCCGGTTGATCCGCCGCATTTGCGGCCCAGCACCTTTTCCAGCCAGTGGATGGTGGCAATGGACGCCGCATCCGGCACCTGCATCATCCGGTCGATGACGCGCGGCTGGAAGGACGCTTCGACCCGCGGCCGGCCGATGCCCTCGATCCGCGACTTGGTCTTGATCCGCAGGGATGGATCCCCCGTGCGGTAATGATCGTAGAAGACCGAGTTTTCCGGATCGGCGACGAGAAGCTGTGTCTTCGCGGCAAGATCGCAGCGATAGCGGATATAGCGCCCGATCGTGGCCGAGGTGCCGCCGGTGCCCGCGCTCATGACCACCCAGTCCGGAATGGCATGGTCTTCCAGCGCCAGCTGGGCGAACAGGCTGTCGGCGATGGAGTTGTTGCCCCGCCAGTCCGTCACCCGTTCGGCATAGGTGAACTGGTCCATGAAATGGCCGCCGGACTCGCAGGCGAGCCTTTCGGCTTCGGCATAGATGTCGCCGGGCTCCACCTCGTGCGGTTCTCCGCCATAGAAGGTGATCTTCTCGATCTTTGACGGCGCCGTCCCCTTCGGCATCACAGCGATAAAACGCAGGCCGAGGAGGCGCGCGAAATAGGCCTCCGACACGGCGGTCGAGCCGGACGAGCATTCCACGATCACCGTATCCGGCCCGATATGGCCGTTGCACAGGCCGTAGAGGTACAGCGAGCGCGCCAGCCGGTGCTTCAGGCTGCCCGACGGGTGGATGGACTCATCCTTCAGATAGAGCGTCTGGTCCGGGAAGGCCGGCAGCTCCACCTTGATCAGGTGCGTGTCGGCAGACCGGTTGAAATCTGCATTGATCTTCTGCACCGCCTCGCGCACCCAGGCGCGATCCATGATGGGCACCGAGCAACCTTCCGCCATGCCTGTCTCCTGTCTTCCAGACTGATGCGCCCTCAATGCGCCAGAAGGACCAGCGCGACAACACCGGCAGCCACAAGCAACACACCTGCAATCTCGCGCGGGGTGACCTTTTCGCGGAAGAACAGGATCGAGATGGCGAGCGTGAAGATGACCTCAACCTGCCCCACGGCGCGCACATGAGCGGCGTTTTCCAGCGTGAAAGCCGTGAACCAGCCCAGCGAACCGAGCATGCCGGTCACGCCCACCAGCGAAGCCACACGCCAGGCGCGCACAAGGTGCGCCACCTGCCCCCGCTCCCGCACGGCCAGCCAGCCGAGTATGGCGATCGCCTGGAATATCGTGACAAAGGCCAGCGTGGCAGATGCCCTCAGCACGACGCCCCCTTCCGGCAGGGACAGCGAGGCCCCGCGATAGGCCACCGCAGAAAGGCCGAACAGGCCGCCGGAGAGCACACCGATCCAGACCTTGCTGTCGATCCGGAAACGCGCCCGCCCTTCGCCACCCGGCATGGAAACGAGGATCACGCCCAGAAGGCTGATCAGGATCGCGATGGCCGCACCGACCGTCAGCTGGTCGCCCAGCAGGACGATGCCGAACAGGGCCGTCTGCAACGGCTCGGTTTTCGTGAAAGCCGTCGCAACGGCGAAATTCGTATAGGAGAAGAGATGGATCAGCAGCCCGGTGGCCACGATCTGCGCGAGCCCGCCCAGCATGCCCCAGCCATAGAAGCTGCCCGGCGGCCCGCCGACGCCCTGCCCCGTCGCGCTGCTCAGGACAAGGAAGAACAGCACGGCCAGCGGCGCAGCGAAGACAAACCGGCTGGCCGTCGCGCCCCATGTGCTGAGACGGCCCTTCAGCGTCTTCTGCAGGGCATTGCGCAAATTCTGAGAGAAAGCCGCCGCGAGGGTGACCGGGATCCAGAGTTCCATGAAACGGTCTTTTCAGCACACAGCGCATCTGCCTCCCGCGCAGCCCGCGCGGGAGAGAGACACTGTCTTGAAAGGAAGGATCAGGCTGCCTGACGCTTGGCCTTGCGCGTCTCCAGCTTGTTGACGGCGTGGAGGTAGGCCTTGGCGCTCGCCACCAGCGTATCCGGATCAGAGGCGCGGCCGGTCGCCATGAAGCCGTCAGCATCGTTAAGCCGCACGGACACGGTCGCCTGCGCATCGGTCCCGCCGGTTACCGCATGCACCTGATAAAGGTCCAGCTTGCCGGAATGCGGGATCAGCGAGCGAATGGCGTTGAACACTGCATCCACCGGGCCATTGCCGCGGGCGATGGCAAATTTGTCCTCGCCATCCATGACGAGATCGATCTCGGCCGTCTGCGGGCCTTCGGTGCCGGCCACGACGCGCAGCCGCTTGAACATGGCGCGCTCGCCATCTTCCGCCAGCTGATCGTCGACCAGGGCGACAATGTCGTCGTCGAAGACGTGCTTCTTCTTGTCGGCCAGCGCCTTGAAGCGCTTGAAGGCATCGTTCAGCGCATCCTGCTCCAGCACATAACCCAGCGATTCCAGCTTGTCGCGAAAGGCGTGGCGCCCAGACAGCTTGCCCATGACCAGAGACGTCTTGGCGACGCCGACATCTTCCGGCTTCATGATCTCGTAGGTTTCCGAGTTCTTCAGCATGCCATCCTGGTGGATGCCGCTTTCATGCGCGAACGCATTCTTGCCGACGATGGCCTTGTTGTACTGTACCGGGAACCCCGTGATACGGCTCAGCATGGCGGAGGCACGCGAGAGGTATTCGGTTTTCACACCGGTCGAATAAGGCAGCGTGTCGTTGCGGACGCGCAGCGCCATGACAACTTCTTCCAACGCGGCATTGCCGGCGCGCTCGCCGAGGCCATTGATTGCACACTCCACCTGGCGGGCCCCATTGGCCACCGCGCTGATGGAGTTGGCGACCGCGAGGCCGAGATCATTGTGGCAGTGCGCCGACCAGATCACCTTGTCGGAATTGGCGACAGTCTCGATCAGGCGGCGGAACAGCGCGCCATATTCGTCCGGGTGGGAATAACCGACCGTGTCCGGAATATTGATCGTGGTCGCGCCGCTCTGGATGGCGACATCGATACATTTGCACAGGAAGTCGAACTCGGTGCGCGTTGCATCTTCTGCGCTCCACTCGACATCGTCGACGAGGTTACGGGCTTGGCTGACCGACCGGCCGACAGCTTCCAGCACGGCATTCGGCCCCATCTGCAGCTTGTGCTTCATGTGCACAGGGCTGGTGGAGATGAAGGTGTGGATACGCGGGCGTGCAGCGTGACGGACGGCTTCGCCGCAGCGCGCGATGTCCTTCTCGGTCGAGCGGGAGAGGCCGCAGATGATCGCGTCTTTCGAACGGCGGGCGATCTCGCTGACGGAGGCAAAGTCGCCTTCGGAAGCGGCGGGGAAACCGGCTTCGATCACGTCGACACCCATGTCTTCCATCAAGGCGGCGAGTTCGAGTTTCTCGCCATGGGTCATGGAGGCACCGGGCGATTGCTCGCCGTCACGCAAAGTGGTGTCGAAGATTCGGATATGGTCTGATTTGGTCATGGCAGGGCCTGGATCTGGGGAATGTCGGAAATTGTTTGGCTCAATATCCCCTGACCGTGCGCCTGCCCCGGACTTAGTTCGGAGCAGTCGGCACCGGCCAGGGGCCGGTAAGAAGCAGGCGTAGAGGCAAATTCTTGCGCATGATGCGGTTATTCCGGCAGATCGCCCGAATTGTCAACCTCGCCTGCACCGATCAGGGCAACAGATTGCCCCGATTTTCGCACACGCTGGCGCACCCAGATGGCAATGACAGCATAAACGGCAACCGCCGCCAGCGCCGCGAGGATCGCGGTCACCGGATTTCCCGACAGCGCGGCCAGCAGGCTGCGCCCGGCAAAGGCGACCAGAACGATCTTCGGGATCGTGCCGAGCCCCATGCCTGCCCAGAAAGGCAGGAAGCGCGCATGACTGACGCCGAACGCCATGTTGACCAGCAAGAGCGGTCCGGTCGGCACGTTACGCACGACGGCACTCGCGACAAAGGCATTGCGCCCGATAAAGCCTGCCAGCCGGTTCGCCGTCTTGCCGGCATAGCGCCGGAAGGCCTGTTCGCCTGTCAGCCGCCCGACATAAAAAGTGAGCGCGCCCGACGCCATGGTCGCGATCCAGGAATACGCCCCGCCGGCCCAGGGGCCGAAGACGGCGACGGCCGCGGCGATCAGGGCGAACTGAGGCACACCCAGAAAAGCGGCAACGCAGAAGACGACGATCAGCGCCGGCAGGCCCCAGGGACTGTCGGCCATGCCGTCCATCCAGGCCGTCATCGCCTCCCCGCTCGGCAGGATGCCCAGCTTGCCCAGCACGAAAACGAGCAGCACCACTGCCAGCAAAACGCCGCCCAGCACCATGGCGCGGCGCGCCGGTGTGTCAGCATTCTGAGGGGGCTGGACGGTGTCATTCATGCGCCCAGCGTTTGATCCGACAGCGCCGCTGCGTCAAGCAGCAACGATCCACAAAACTGGTGTCCGGATTATGGCAATCGGCCGCCTGGTTTATTCCTGCGCACCCATCAGGGCCTTGTGCCGCGTGACCAGTTCATAAAGGACAACGGCAAGGCCGTGACCGGCCGTGCCGACGGTCCACCAGATCATCGCCCACATCATGACATGGCTTCCGGTGCCGATATTGATGCCGGTGAAAAGCACCATGCCAAACAGGTAGCTTGCAAGACTGATCCAGAAGGACAAGCGCAGCGCTGCCCCTTTGCGGGCAACCTTCTGCCGTGACTGGGCCCGGGCCTCCGACTGCGCGTCTACCGTCAGCGCCATGACATCGACATCGAAGGCAGCCGCCAGCGCCTTGAGCGTTTCGCCTGAGGCTTTTTCGCCCTGCTCGACCCTCTGAATGGTCCTGAGACCGATTCCGGCCAGGTCTGCCAGGTGCTCCTGCGACCAGTGACGTTCCTCGCGCCAGCGTTTGATTTTGGCGGCATCGGCATAAAATTGCATGATCAACTCCATTAGCAAGCTTCGTTTCCGTCCACCAGAAAGAGCCCGAAATTCACTTTCCCGCCACGCCGAGTGGACGTCATCAGGCCGCCAGCTGCCCGCCACGCCCCCGCCACCCCCCGGAATCAGGCCGATATCCCAGCCATTCGGTTATTTACCGGGGTTTGACCACAGCAAATGGATGATCAGAGGCGCAGCGCCACCCGGCTGCGGTCCGGAACGAAGCCCAATGCGACCACGGCGCCGAAAGCGGCAAGGATCATGTAGATCGCCGGCGCCGTGTTCAGCCCGCTCACCGCGATCAGGCTTGAAGCGATCAGCGGCGTCAGCCCGCCGATCACGCCCAGGCCGACATTGAACGCGACCGAATAACCTGACAGCCGGTCTCTCGCTGGAAACATCTCGACAAACAGGGCGGGCCCTGACCCAAGCGGGACAGCCAACAGCGAAAAGACAACGAGGTGGGCGACCAGTATGGAGGCAAGCGATCCGCCGGAAGCGAGCATCCATTCATGCAGCGGCCACCCGGCGAGCCCGAGCACAAGCATGGCGATGGCAATCAAGGTCCGGCGCGGCAGCCATGTGTCTCCGACAATCGCAAACAAGGGCATCAGGGGAATTACCAGAAACGTCATGGCGGTATTGATCGCCAGGGCACCGCCGCGGTCCATCAGCCCCTGCGCCGACAGCCATTCGGGCAGGTAAACGAATCCGATATAATAGCACGCACCGTAACAGCCTGCGAAGGCAACGGCCAGGAGCGTCTCCCGCCGATTGGTCGTAAACGCCTGCAACAGCGGTGAGCTGTCAGTACGGTTTTCATGGTGCGCCTGAAAATGCCGGGAGTCCCCGGCATTGCGGCGGATCCAGATGGCGAGAACGCCCAGCAGGGAGCCGCCCAGGAATGGCAGGCGCCATGCCCATGACGCGACTGTGTCTGCATCGAACAGGTTTGTCGTCAGGGCGGCCGCGCCGACCCCGAGCAGCGATCCGGTCATCGATCCGATATTGGCCCAGCTGCCGGTCAGCCCGCGTTTGTCCGGCGGAGCGGTCTCAACGAGATAGGTGGCCGAGGACGAAAACTCCCCGCCGACCGACAGGCCTTGCAAGAGGCGAACGGCGACGAGCAGCGCGGGCGCCAGGATCCCCGCGGTCGCATAGGTTGGCAGCATACCCAGGAACAGCGTCGGCAAGGCCATGAGCACGACCGAGATCTGCATTGCCCGGGCCGGGCCATAGGTATCCCCGAACCAGCCAAACAGCGCCGCGCCGATCGGGCGCATCAGGAAACCTGCCGCAAAGATCCCATAGGTCGCGATCAATCCGGCAACCGGGTCTTCCGATGGAAAAAAGACAGGCGCAATGACGCCGGCAAGGTAGCCATAGAGGGCGAAGTCATACCATTCGATGACGTTGCCGATGAAGCCAGCAATGACCCTGTGTCGGAAACTTGTCGGTGTCGGCTCGCTCATCGCCTGCCTGTCATAGGGGGCGTGCGGCCTGGCGACAATTCCCGCTCACTGCGTGCGGGAACGTGTCTCAGGCTTTCCTGCGACGTTTCACTGCCTGCTCGGTGGCCGGGGACATCGGCGCCATCAGGCCGGCGGTGATCATGTCGATCAGGGTTTCGACCTGAAGTTCGAAATCGGGTGAGGCGCCCGCCTGCTCCGCTTCGAACGCAGCGAGGCAGTTCACGCACTGGTCGCTCGCTGCCAGCAGCCGCGTGCGAATGACCTCTTCCGGCAGATGGGTCATCAGCTGCTTCAGCCGGTCGGCCGCAAGGAACCAGCCGGTCATCAGATCTGCCGGAGCGAGCTGGATCACCAGTTGTTTTTCCCGCGTCGCCCGCGCCATGAACTGGACATAGTGATTGCCCTCCTCTCTCGGCCGCAGCTCCTCGGCCAGCGGCCAGACCCAGGTGCTGACCAGCGCGCGGGCTTCCTCAGTCCCGCCGGTCGGGCGGACCTCCTCCAGCAGGGCCAGACGCTTCGGGTTCACATAGCGCATCCGGTTTTCGAAAACGGCTTCCACCAGCTGGTCGCGCGATCCGAAATGGTACTGGATGGCGGAGGCGTTCTTCTGTTTCGCCGCCTCGCTGATCTGGCGGAATGACGCGCCGTGCAGGCCGTATTCGGCGAAGAGAGCCTCTGCCGCCTCGATGATTGCCGTCCGGCCGTTCCTTGTCTCGCTCTGCCGGGTCAATTCCGCGCGTTCCTTGCCTGCCATTTCGGGTCGTCGCCTCTCTATGCCGCGATCCCGGTCATTATGACAGTTGCCCAATTAATGCATATGCATTAAATGGGGCCTCACAACAGAGGAGAGGCGGCCACGCGCACGTCTCCACACGACGGAAACCCAGGCGAAACAGACGAGGACCCAACACGATGCCAGACCATACTTTCACACTCGCAGACGCGCTCTGGGTCTATCTGGCGACGCTGATCATCTTCCTTCTCGAGGCCGTGACCGGCCGGCTGCGCACCTATACAAGGCGCGACTTCGGCCTGACGATGCTGACCTTCCTGACAAATTCGGCCACGACGCGGCCCCTGATGGCGCTGGCCGTCGGCTACGTGGCGACATGGCTGGTCCCTCAAGGCGCGGGCTTCGCCGCTTCCGTCCCGGTCTGGCAGGCGGCGCTGATCGTCTTCTTCTCCGTGGAGTTCGCCTTTTACTGGATCCACCGCTGGGGCCATGTCGGCCAGAAGAAAGGCCACAAGCTGGCCTGGCTGTGGAAGATCCACCGCACGCACCATTCCGCGACAACCATGAATTCGTCCATCGTGCAGCGCCAGAACATCTTCTGGGCCGTGTTCACGCCACACATCTGGATGATTGCGCTCTTCATCTATGCCGGCATGGAACCAGGGGTCGCGATCTACATGGTCGTCTTCTACCTGTGGAACACGTTCACCCACATGCACTGGCGCACAGACGCCAGCCTGCTGACGAATCCCGCCTTCCGCGCCCTGTCGCATATCTTCATCATGCCGACCATGCACCACGCCCATCACGGCTATGGGAAGAACGGCAAGATGTACTGCAATTACGGCCTTTGCCTCTCCGTCTTCGACTGGATGTTCGGCACGCTCTTCCTGCCAGACGACCAGCCGTCCCGCTACGGCGTGCCGGGCGAACAGGCCCACTGGGCCGAAGAAGCCTTCTACCCGCTGAACCTGTTCGGCAAGCACCGGGAAAAACAGTCCGCTTCCTCCCAGCCAGCCTACAGCGCCGCGACCGAAGGGGACCTTCCGTAAGCGGCATGAAAGGCGGTTTCCTCGCGGCACGGCTTGACGCCGGGCCGCAGGACGTCGTCTGCTTCCCGAAAAGAAAAGGGAGGACTTCATGGCCGACGGAGCACAAACCGCATTTCCGGGCT
The DNA here is from genome assembly GCF_963675305.1 of uncultured Hyphomonas sp. Taxonomy (NCBI): domain Bacteria; kingdom Pseudomonadati; phylum Pseudomonadota; class Alphaproteobacteria; order Hyphomonadales; family Hyphomonadaceae; genus Hyphomonas; species uncultured Hyphomonas sp. The sequence goes on from NZ_OY776147.1 coordinate 2,961,792, forward strand.
TCAAGCGCGATACGCTGGACGACGAGATCGTCCATCCGGACCTTTATGCCAGCTGGGAGATCCACGACGTCTATACAAAGCTGAGGCGCGAAGACCCGGTGCACTGGACCCAGCCGGACGGCTTCCGCCCCTTCTGGTCGATCACCAAACATGCCGATATCCTGGAAGTGGAGAAGAACAACAAGGTCTTCATCAATCAGGAGCGCACCTATCTGAGCCCGAAGGCCGGTGAAGAGTGGATCAAGGCGACGACCGGCGACACCCACCTCTTCCGCACGCTGGTCGACCTCGACGACCCGGTCCACATGAAGCTGCGCGCCCTGACCCAGTCCTGGTTCATGCCGCCGAATTTGCGCAAGCTGGAAACCCGCATCGCCGCCCTCGCAAAGGAACATGTCGACCACATGGCCAGCCTCGGCGGCCAGTGCGACTTCGTGAAGGAGGTCGCCCTCTGGTATCCGCTGCGCGTGATCATGGAGATCCTCGGCGTACCCCGGTCGGACGAGCAGTTCATGCTGAAGATGACCCAGGAAATCTTCGGCCCCGGCGACCCGGATGTTGCCGGCGAAAGCGACAACAAGGCCGAAGACGGGCAGACCGTCACCAGCGACCAGGGCGTGGACCTGCTGAAGACCGCGCAGGAACTGTTCCAGTATTTTGGCGCCATCACCGAAGACCGCCGCGCCAATCCGCGCGACGATGTCTCCACCGTCATCGCCAATGGCCAGATCGACGGCCAGCCGATCGGCGAACGCGAAGCGATGAGCTATTACATTATCGTCGCCACGGCCGGGCATGACACGACCAGCTCCACCGTCTCGGGCGGCATGCTGGAACTGATCCGGCGCCCGGACCAGCTGGCGAAGCTCAAGAACGATCTCTCCCTCCTGCCGAACGCCATCGAGGAGATGATCCGCTGGACGACGCCGGTGAAGCATTTCATGCGCACGGCAACCGAGGACTACACGCTCCGTGACAAGACGATCAAAAAGGGCGACGGCCTCGCCCTCTTCTACTGGTCCGGCAACCGCGACGAGGAGGTCTTCGACGATCCGTTCGAATTCCGCGTCGACCGCGATGTGAAGAAACAGGTCGCCTTCGGCTATGGCGTCCATGTCTGTCTGGGCATGCACCTCGCGAGAATGGAGATCAAAGCCCTGCTGAACGAGCTTCTGCCCCGCCTCGAGTCAATCGAACTGGCAGGCGAGCCGCAAAGCACCCGCGCCAATTTCGTTTCCGGTCTGAAAAGCCTGCCGGTGAAGTACAAGCTCAGCTAGGACGTTCGGCGGCTGCGGCGGCGCTCGCCCAGGCCCATTGGAAATTGTAGCCGCCGAGCCAGCCGGTGACGTCCACGCATTCGCCGATGAAGTGGAGGCCCGGCACATGGCGGCTTTCCATCGTGCGCGAGGAGAGCCCGGCCGTGTCCACGCCGCCCGCCGTCACCTCCGCTGTGCGGTATCCCTCCGTGCCGGCCGGACGTACCTGCCAGTTGGTGAGGGACGCGGCGAGCCCCTCCAGCGTTGCATGTGACTGGTCGGCGAGGCGCGCCGTGGGGCTCAGCCCTTCCCGGCGTAGCACCAAGTCTGCCAGCCGTTTTGCCAGCAGGCCCTCCAGCGCGGAAGCCAGCGTCAGCATCGGGCGGCCCTGCTTTGTCTCTTTCAGCTGCCCGGCAATGTCCGCCCCCGGCAGAAGCGTCAGCGCCACCGCCTCCCCTGGCTGCCAGTAGGACGAGATCTGCAGGATCGCCGGGCCGGAGAGGCCCCGGTGCGTGAACAGCATCGCTTCCTCAAACGCCGCCCCACCCGCCGCCGCACGCACATCGCAGGCAACGCCGGAGATGGAGGCGAAGTCTTCATGGTCTGCCCCGGTAAACACGAAGGGCACGAGCGCGGCCCGCGTCGGCACGATGTCATGCCCGAACTGGCGGGCAATGTCATAGGCAAGGCCGCTCGCCCCCATTTTCGGAATCGACAGCCCGCCCGTCGCCACGACCAGTTTCGATGTGGCAAAGGCGCCTGCGCCCGTCTCCACCCGAAACATGCCATCGGCATGGGTCACTGCCGTGATCTGCGTGCCAAGGCGCAGATCCCCCTGCCCCTTCGCCAGCTCGTCCAGCAGCATCTGGATGATCGCGCCGGATTTCTGGTCGCAGAACAGCTGGCCGAGCGTCTTCTCGTGCCAGGTCAGGCCATGAGCTGCCATGAGACTGGTGAAATCCCACGGCGTGTAGCGGGCTAGCGCGGATTTGGCGAAATGCGGGTTCTGGCTGATGAACCGGTTCGCGGCGGTTTCGAGATTGGTGAAATTGCACCGCCCGCCGCCGGAGATGCGCACTTTCTCTGCGGGCTTGGCGGCATGATCCAGCACGGCCACGCGCTGGCCCGCCTGCCCCATGCGCGCCGCGCAGAACAGGCCCGCCGCCCCGGCGCCCAGAACGATCGCATCATATTGGAAGGGCGGCGCCGCTGACATGCCGGGCCTATGCCGCAGGTCTGCCCACCCGCGCAAGCGGCCGCAGCGGTGGCACATCCGGTCCCTCTGTAAGGTTACGTATTGATTTTCCAGAGGTCAGGGCCGACCCTGCGCGCCACAAATGGCAACCGTGCAGGAGGCGGTTATGGGGAATCTGACGGTCGACAATCTGGCAATTTACGCCCTTATCGGGTTTGGCTGCCTCGTCGTCATCATGGTGGGCATCACGGCCTGGGTCGTGCGCAAGGCTTTCAGCGCGCCGGTGACGCCGCCGCAGGTCGAGCCACCCAAGGACTAGAAACAGGACGCATCCGCGCATCATGACAGACGCAATCCGCCGCTCCGGCGAAGAACGGCAGGCTTCGATCCAGCACACTGCGGCCGCTCTCGGCATCGACGAGGCGCTGGTGTCGCAGCTGGTCGACACCTTCTATGCCCGCGTGCGGGAGGACGACCTCCTGGGGCCCGTCTTCCAGACGGCGCTCGGTGAGGACTGGGGCCCGCATCTCGCCAAGCTGAAGGATTTCTGGTCGGCCATCGCGCTCGGCACGCGGCGCTATAATGGCCGCCCGATGCCCGCGCATCTGCGCCTGTCAGACCGCATCACCGAAGCCCATTTCGCGCGCTGGCTGGGCCTGTTCCGCGAAACCGTCGACGCGCTGATGCCGAATCCCGCCGCGGCCGACTTCTTCTACGACCGCGCGAACATGATCGGCCGGAATTTCAAGGCCATGATCTTCGCGCTGAACGCATGAGTTTCATGACAGTCTTGTGACATCTACAGCCGGATATTTCGAATCCAGTTGAAAATTCCGGCTGCATGCGGCTGATGCGGCTCATCGCCTGCAAGCGAAGGGGCTCTCATGGCTGACGGCAAGGATCCGACACTCGTCAAGGAAACCCTCGATAAGGACCTTGCCAAGATCGGCAGGGCCGAGGCCGCCGTCCAGGCCACCGCGCGCAGTGTAGTTGCCCCCGGTCTCGCCTTCCTGTTCCTGGCTGCCATCGTCGTCATCGGCGGGGCCCTGCTCGGCGGACAGGACAACGGCCTCCTGATCATCGCCGCAGCCGCCATCGGCGGTTATATGGCCCTCAATATCGGCGCCAATGACGTGGCCAACAATGTCGGCCCGGCGGTTGGCTCCAAGGCGCTGACCATTGGCGGCGCCCTCGTCATCGCCGCCATCTGCGAAAGCGCCGGCGCCCTGCTGGCCGGCGGCGACGTCGTCTCCACCATTTCCAAAGGCATCATCGATCCCGCCACCGTGCCGACGACCGAGACCTTTGTCTGGCTGATGATGGCGGCGCTGATCTCCTCGGCCCTCTGGGTAAACCTCGCCACCGTGCTGAACGCGCCGGTCTCGACCACCCATGCCGTGGTCGGCGGCGTGATGGGCGCCGGCATCGCCGCCGCCGGCTTCGCCGCGGTTCACTGGCCCACCATGGGCTCGATTGCCGCCAGCTGGGTGATCTCCCCCATTCTCGGCGGCATCATCGCCGCGGCTGTGCTGGCCTTCATCAAGATTTTCATCATCTACCGCGAAGACAAGATCGCCGCCGCGCGCCGCTGGGTGCCCGTGCTGATCGCCATCATGGCCGGCGCCTTCGGCACCTACATGGCGCTGAAGGGCGTGAAGAAGCTGGTCCATATCGACATGCCGCACGCGCTGATGATCGGCGCCGGTGTCGCCGTGCTCGCCTGGCTGATCACCCATCCGCTGATCAAGCGCCAGTCGCGCGGCATGCCCAACCGCAACCAGTCGCTGCGCCAGCTCTTCGTGTGGCCGCTGATCTTCTCCGCCGCCCTGCTCTCCTTCGCGCACGGCGCCAATGATGTCGCCAATGCCATCGGCCCGCTGGCCGCCATCGTGCACGCAGTGGAAGCCGGTGAAGTCGCCTCCAAGGTCCACATCCCGATCTGGGTGATGCTGATCGGCGCTGCCGGCATCTCCTTCGGCCTCGTCCTGTTCGGGCCGAAGCTGATCCGCATGGTCGGCCAGTCGATCACCAAGCTGAACCCGATGCGCGCTTTCTGCGTCGCGCTCGCCGCCGCCGTGACCGTGATCATCGCCAGCTGGCTGGGCCTACCGGTCTCCTCCACGCACATCGCCGTAGGCGCCGTGTTCGGCGTCGGCTTCTTCCGGGAATGGTTCACCGCGAACTCGCGGACGCGCCTGCGCTACATCCACGCCTATGCGCCGAACGCGGCCAAGACCCAGTATGCGGGTGTCCAGCGCCGCCGCGCCGCCCGCAAGCTGGTGCGCCGCGCGCATGTGAACACGATTGTGGCTGCCTGGGTCATCACCGTCCCGGCCTCCGCCATTCTGGCCGCCGCGATCTTCTTCGCGCTGGAACACCTGTTCGGCGTGGTCAGCTAGCCTCAGGCAAGATCCAGCGCGCGCAGTACGGCGCCCTGGTCGAAATAGGGCCGCTCGCAGATGATGCGATCGCTGCCCGGGGCGAACTCGAACGTCGCCGCCATCCGCACCCGGAAACTCCGCCCCGTCGGCTCGATCACCTTGTCGCCCACACGCAGCGGCCCGGTATGCGTGCCGGTCAGCCAGAACTCGACCAGCAGCGTGTCGGCCGCTTCATCGACCGCGATGGAAATGATCTCATTGTCCTGGTCCGGGAACGGCGTGCGCGACAGCTCGAAATAGCGCCGCACGGCCTCCTCTCCGTCAAACACCTGCCCGCCGCCATGCATCTCGTACCGCGGATGCTCAAACGTCGCGATCACCGCATCCCAATCATGCGTGACCTCAAGGGCCATGTGGTTACGGACGTTTGCGATGCGGGCTTCGGTGAGTTGGGTCATGGCGTGTTCCCAATTTTCAAACTATTTTTTATAGGGGCGCTCGCAATTCATCGTAGAGCTGGAATAGATACTCAACGCGTTCGCGCTCACTTTCAAAGGGCCGTTTACGATACAGCCTGTCAACGGCCAGGTCATTCACCCTGTGCGCCTTGCGCAGGTCCGACGGCATTGTGTCGGGATCATATAGGTCGGCCAATGTCGCATTCGAATGATTGGCTCGCGCGTCAAGAATGCCTTGACCTGCGTCAGTGAGTTTCGCTTTCGATTTTTCATCAAGCGCGGGCCACGGGAACGTATTGTAGACCATTCCAATTGAGTAACGATAGTCACTCTTGAGACGTCCGCCGACGGTCCGTAGCCACGCCATGTGCATCGTACTCTGCAAGATGGAAAAGTCGGCTTTGGAGGCGTCTAAAGCCACGTACACCAAGTCTGATGGAATCGCTGGCGGACGAGCGTAGCCAACTGGCGCATATAATCGGCGCTCTGAGCTAACTTTTGGGATTACTAAAAAATCTCGATCAGGAACCACTGTGGTGCCGAATTCTGCGGGTCTGTCTGCTGCTGCTTGAGTACTTTTTCTTTTGCTTTCGGCACGCTTCTTTCGAACAGCCGAAATGCGCTCCAAAACGATTGGAAGCTGCCTAATTCTAGAAGGAGAAGCCCTAAAAGGTGTAAGAACCCACTTCTCTCCACCATTCAAAAACTCGTGCGCTCCGAAATATGGAACAATTAGGTCAGCAGCATTTGGCTCCGCAGCTAGCAGGGCTGCACGATCTTCCGAACTCATCACGAACTGACCAAAATCTATAGGTTGGCTACCCGCAACGACTCTGGGACGGTCAGCCTGATTAGGGGTTTCGTCAATTATGGTATGTCTGTTTAAAAGCGTGCTGGCGTCTATTAAGTATGGCGAAAGTGCCTTGTGCCGCGTTTCCTCAGGCTCGCCATTGGTGTCCTGATAAGAGAACAGCCGCTTCTCATCCGGCTCGTCTGCACACATTGTAAGGCCGATTATCACGACATGAACATGCGCCCTACCACGCGCATCACTGCCCCATGCAAAGGTACGGTGAGCGAATGCAATCTCAAGCCTGTACCGTTCAAACAACAGCGGCCAGAGTTGTGCTACCTGTTCGCCTTGCGTGATCGAATTTGTTGCCACAAATGCAATGCCAATGCCGCACTCAATGCGATTAACGTAGTCACCAGCCTTTAGAAACCAGGCGCCGACATAGTCGAGCGTCCCTCCTGACCCGCCCAATTGCGCGAGTTTGCGCACTTGCTGGCGTTGCTCTGCACTTTGCATCTTGGCCCCAATAAAGGGCGGGTTTCCCAACACATAACTGCAATGCTCCGGCGGGATCACATCGGTCCAATCGATCTCAAGCGCATCACCATGCACAATGTTCGCTGACTTCACCAAAGGAATGCGGGCATAATTTTCCCCAAAGGCGAGGCTAAGTTCCACATTCATGATGTGGTCCATCATCCACATGGCGGCGCGGGCAATCTCAGCCGGGAATTCCCCGATTTCGATGCCGTGGAACTGGTCTACGTCGACCTTGGAGACATCATTTATGTCAAGATAGCGCTTGCGCTCGCCACTTTCCTTACCTTCATCCGCCGCCTTCAGGATTGCGATCTCAAGTCGCCTGAGTTCGCGGTACGAAATGATCAGGAAGTTCCCGCAACCGCACGCGGGATCAAAGAATTGCAATTCAGCTAGCTTCTGGTGAAGGTCCTCTAACGCCTTTTTGCGTCCGCGCTTGAGTGCTAGTGCCTTCTCAAAATCAGCCCACAGCCGCTCAAGGAACAGTGGACCGATCACTTTCATGATGTTTTTTTCGGTCGTATAGTGTGCGCCTTGCGCCCTCCGCTCTGCAGGTTCCATCACTGACTGAAACAGGCTGCCGAATATCGCGGGCGAAATAGGTGACCAGTCGAACCGTGAAGCAGCTATCAAAGCGTCCCGCATGGAAGCGTCGAAAGAGGGAATTCGAGTAGCGCCTTTGAAGAGATCACCATTTATGTAGGGAAACGCAGCCAAATCTTCGTCCAGATGCTTACCGCGCCTATCTTCTGGTGTATCCAGCGTCTGGAAAAGCTCAGCCAGCTTCGCTCCCAGATCGGCCCCATCCTCCGATGTACGATCTTCAAGCCAGCTCAGGAACAAGTTCCGCGGCTGAAACACGCCCGTATCATCTGCAAATAGACAAAATACTATTCGTACAAGGAACTTTTCCAGGTCCTCGCCTTCAATATCACCACCCGCTTCCAATTGATCATGCAGCTGTCCAACCAGTTCTGCAGCTTCAATGTTGACGGGGTCTTGATCCTTAAACGCAACTTTCTGAACGCCCATGATGAAACCGAAGCGTTCGACATGGTCAGGCAGGTCTTCAAGTTTGAAGCTTATCTTCGTGCGTTCCGATAGATCATAAAGTTCGAATGTCTGGAAATCGCATGCCAGAATGTACCTTGGCCGTTCATTCTCCTTTAGCGCCAGATAGTAGTCTTCAGCCTGCACTCGGGCGGCATTCAGGTCCCGACCTGCACTCTTCTGCTCTACCAGCAAAACCTGAGGCCAGAACAAGTCGATGAAGCCCGTGTTGCCGGATAGTCTTTGAACCCGTTGCTCGTAGACCGACACGCTACGCCGTTTGACACCAAACACGTAGAAGAAGTGATTGTAGAAGCTCTGAGTTTCGCCATTTTCGTAATAGGCGTCCGCCCATTCAGCAGCGAACGCGGCTGCACGAGCCCTCACTTCGTTCCAACTAAGCCTCACCGGTGGCCCCTCAAATCAATTCTGTTGTAATGTTCAACTCTGCCATGAATATTCCGTCAATGCGTTCACCGAACACAACAAGAACACCCTAGACAGGCTCCCTCCCCCGCTCCATATCTCGCCCTATGGCTCGGTCTCCCTCTAAAGGTGTTTCGGAAGCCCCGGCGATTTTCGGGGCAGATGGCTTCGCGCGTGATGCGGCGGGGGCGCTGCCGTCGGACAACTGGACGCCCCACCGGCCGGACCGCAACTGGGTCAGCGTCGACGATTCCCGGCCGCTGCGCGTCGCCTCCCCCTATGAGCCGGCGGGCGACCAGCGCACGGCCATTCCGGAACTGGTCGAGGGCATCCAGGCCGGCGAGCGCGACCAGGTGCTGCTCGGCGCCACCGGCACGGGCAAGACCTTCACCATGGCCAAGATCATCGAGGCGACCCAGCGCCCGGCCCTGATCCTCGCGCCGAACAAGACGCTCGCCGCGCAGCTCTATGGCGAGTTCAAATCCTTCTTCCCCGACAATGCGGTGGAGTATTTCGTTTCCTATTACGACTACTACCAGCCGGAGGCCTATGTGCCGCGGTCGGACCTCTATATCGAGAAGGAATCCTCCATCAACGAGGCGATCGACCGGATGCGCCACTCGGCCACCCGCGCCATCCTGGAGCGCGACGACGTGATCATCGTCGCCTCGGTGTCGTGCATCTACGGCATCGGCTCGGTCGAGACCTACACCTCGATGACGTTCAAGCTGGAAGAGGGCCAGCGCATCGACCCGCGCGCCGTGGCAGAGCGCCTGGTGGCGAACCAGTACACGCGCAACGACATCAACTTCACCCGCGGCTCGTTCCGCATCAAGGGCGACGTGATGGACATCTTCCCCGCCCACTATGAGGACCGCGCCTGGAAGCTGTCCTTCTTCGGCGACGAGCTGGAGAGCATCACCGAGTTCGACCCCCTCACCGGCCGCACGCAGCAGAAGCTGCCCGCCGTGAAGATCTACGCCAACAGCCACTATGTCACGCCGCGCCCGACGCTGAACCAGGCCATCGAGCAGATCAAGGCGGAACTGAAATCCACCATCGCGCACTTCCAGAAGCACGGGAAACTGCTGGAGGCCCAGCGCATCGAACAGCGCGTGCAGTATGACATCGAGATGCTGGCCGCCACGGGCAGCTGCAACGGCATCGAGAACTATTCGCGCTACCTCACCGGCCGCAAGCCGGGCGAGCCGCCGCCGACCATGTTCGAATACCTGCCCGACAATGCCCTCGTCTTCTGCGACGAGAGCCACCAGACCGTGCCGCAGATCGGCGCCATGTTCAAAGGCGACTTCAGCCGCAAGTCGACGCTGGCCGAATACGGCTTCCGCCTGCCCTCCTGCCTCGACAACCGGCCGCTGAAATTCGAGGAATGGGACGCCATGCGCCCGCAGACGGTGCACGTCTCCGCCACGCCCGGCCCGTGGGAGCTGGACCGCACCGGCGGCGTGTTCACCGAACAGGTCATCCGCCCCACCGGCCTGCTCGACCCGCCGGTGGAAGTGCGCCCCGTCTCCAATGATGGCGCCAACCAGGTCGACGATGTCATGGCCGAGGTGAAGGCCGTTGCCGCCAAGGGCTACCGCTCGCTGATCACGACGCTGACCAAGAAGATGTCGGAAGACCTGACGGACTTCCTGCACGAGAACGGCGTGCGCGTGCGCTACATGCACTCCGACATCGACACGATCGAGCGGATCGAGATCATCCGCGACCTGCGCCTCGGCGTGTTCGACGTGCTGGTCGGCATCAATTTGCTACGCGAGGGGCTCGACATTCCGGAGTGCGGCTTTGTCGGCATTCTCGATGCGGACAAGGAAGGCTTCCTGCGCTCGGAGACCAGCCTCGTGCAGACCATCGGCCGCGCGGCGCGGAACGCCGAGGCGCGGGTTGTTCTCTATGCGGACAAGATCACCGGCTCCATGCAGCGCGCCATGGACGAGACCGACCGCCGCCGCGCCAAGCAGATGGCCTATAATGAGGAACACGGCATCACGCCGACCACGATCAAGCGCGACGTCGCCGACATCCTCGGCGAACTGGGCGAGAAGAAAGACGGCGGCGCGAAAGGCCGGGGCCGCGGCAAGGATGGCGGCAAGTCCCGCGGCCGCACCCGCGCCGTGGCGGAGGACAAGGCCCCCGCCCTCGCCGGGGCCAGCGGCCACAACCTCAAGGCCGTCATCGCCGACTATGAGAAGCAAATGCGCGAAGCCGCCGCAAACCTGGAATTCGAAGAAGCCGCCCGCCTGCGGGACGAGGTGAAGCGGCTGAGGGAAGAGGAATTGGGTTTGTAAGGTAGGGAGCCTTATGCCGGGTAAATTGCACAAGCCAATTCCCACTTGAACATGACCGGCCAGACCGCGCGTTCACTATTGCCCAATATCGTTTGCTAATTCCCTAGATTAGAACTTTTGACTCGCGTGCATTTACACTTGACATTTCAACTGTTGTCGGCCAAAAAGCCATAAGCGGCGAAAGCCGCACTTGGTGTTAGCTAAGTATGCAACGCTAAAAGTTGCTTTGATATATCACGAGAGTGACCCCTCCTTTGTGAGGGTGATAGCCCCCGACCAAATAAATGGGCGGGGGTTTTCTATTGCTTAACATTATCTTAATGTTGCAATTTGCTCAGAGGTTGATTTACCGCCATGACTCGCTGGATCTTGGGACTGCTTGCGATCGCTGCAACGGGATATGTGACATTCCTCTACTACTCTCAATCATCACCTTCCCAAGAACTTTCTGCCGCCAAAGATTTGCTGTTTCTCGGGTCTAGTACGTTCATTTCTTATTTGATCGCCAGCGCGTTATCTAGGGAAGAATATCAAAAAGAGCTTCACCGCTTAGGTGACATCACCTCAAGGCGCATTGCGAGACTAGCCTCCAATCTGAGACAGATCGCTCAGGAAGTCCTGCCTGTCAGCCAAACATCCGCGAACGCCATATACAGACTATCAGAAGATGCAGATGAAAGCACCGCTGACATTCTACTGATCACCTCTGCCGAAACGCCTCAAAACGCAAACATAATATATTGTCCCAATTGCGGAGCACGAGACACCCATGTGTTTCAAGAAGGTAAGACTACAAACACAAGGGAATGCAGATCCTGTCGAGCAAAATTTAACGTCCACAAAGCTGCAGAAGGCGTTCTCATTCGGCCCGTCACAACACCGAGCACCGCTTCTCCTATCGCATCGAAACTGCCATCGAGAGCAACCGGAATTGCTCTGCCATCTGATCAAACAGCCAAAAAACTAGACGTAAATTGTCCTGGAAGCAGCCCGAAAGGCAGCTGCGGAGGGACACTGCACCTACCTTCCAAAACCGGCGTTCACCAAGTGACGTGCTTCGAATGTGACGAACTGATCCAATATGATTTCGACAAGAGAATAATTCTCTCTCATCAAAAGGGAACCCCCAAGGCCGTTTCCATCAGAACCCTACCTGAGGCCAGCACTGTGCCCTGTCCAGATTGCAGCGCACCAGTTCAACACCGATCATTCATTATCAGAAATTCTCGAGGCGACATTTTTGCACTTTGCAGAAAATGTGGCTGCCAATTGGTAGATCGCTCAAATCCAAGATTGAGCTGAGCGAACAAGTGTGGTGTAGGCGAAGACGATACCCACCGTTCGGGTGTGCGGCGGGGTGTGTTGGTGGGCATCCCTTTGCGTGGGCCCACCCTACGGGGTTTCGCGCTCTCCCGCTTCATCCTTCGACTTCGCTCAGGATGAGTCCGGGGCGGACGGAACATTCGGAGCGCTCATGCTGAGCGGCGTCGAAGCATGGGCGCGGGAGGCGCCAGCGTCTCCATCCTGCGACGCCGCCTCCTCCCGCTCCTGCCGCCTGAGTTCCACCAGTTCCGCCCAATAGTCACGATTACGCCCCTTCTCGCGGATCTCTGCGTAGAAAGCGTCGACCTCTTCCTTTGACCAGGGCTCGGGCTCCGGAGGCGGGGGCAGCGGCGGCAGGCCGGCGGCGGCGCGGGCGGCCGCTTCGGCTTCGGCCTCTTCATTGAGGCGTTGCACATAGGCCAGCGACTGCTCGATGTCTTTCTGGCGCACGATGATTGCGGCCTGGTTCTGGAACTTTTCCATCTCGCCCGTGCCCGCGCGGCCAAAGGCGAGGAGGCGCGCGAGGCGGCGGACAGAGGCCATCTCTTCCTCCGCCGCCTCGAGATGCCCTGCCTCGGCCAGGGCGAGCGTGCGGGCGCGGGCAAGGTCCACCTGACGCCGGGCGCCCATTGAAGGCCGGTCCTGCATCTCCTCGCAGAGTTCCCACAGCTCCTCGGCCTGCTCGCGGATGGCCTCGATGGCGTCCGCCCCTGCCCCGCGCGCGGCGGCGTCTGCCTCTTCCCGCGCCCGGATGTCTGTTTGCCGGTAGCCGTCCAGCCGGGCCCAGCGGGTGAGCGTCGCCTCCGGAATCTGAAGGCGGACGCGGAGGCTGGCGAGGCTTTCGCCGCCAAGGGCCGCCGCCCGGGCCAGGGTGCGCAGGGCGTCAAGCTCCGCCCGGGTGCGGCGGTGGCGGGTCTGTTTCGGCGGCGCTTGCGGCCGGGTCGTCATGTGCTCTGTCATGGGGCAGAGAGTGCCACGGCGCCTTATCAGACGAATTCGCAGGGCCCGGCCAGCTGCCATAGAGGGTGTATAGACGGCGTATAGAGTGTGTTCGTGAGTGTGCCCGGGGGCGCGCTATCCTCCCACTTACTCCGTGTGCAGCGCAACAAATTCACAGGCGATTCGAAACCTGTGGAATTCTTCGCGTGCTGCATGAAAATTTTTTGACAAGGACTCGACTCAGGCGAGCTTTGGTGAGATCGTTTCGTTAAGCCAACGAAACCCGGCGGGAGCAGACCCGCCAACGGACGAAGGCAGAGCACGTCGCCCCCGGATCGATCCGGGTCAGGAGCAAGGCTGTGAGAGCAGCGGCGCAAAGGGCCCGGCGGGATGAAGGGACAAAGCAGGCGGCGTATTCCGGAGGGGAGCTAGACCCCGCAAGGAAAGGCTGTAGGCCATGACCGGAGCGCGATCCGAAACATGGTGGCAAAGCTGAAGCACGGATGGAAATCCGACAGGGCAACCTGGAGAAAGACCTGAAGGAAATCAGCGGCGTGCAGGTTGCGTGAGGCACCGCCCGAGGTGCTGCGGAACCGCGGACTTTAACGGCCGCCTTTAGAGGCTAAGGGCGCCAGCCCGTTCCCAAGACGAGCAGGCGACCGGCCGGGTCCGACAGGGGTGAAGACAGGCCCGTGCAAGCGAGCCCGAAACACTCCGGTGTCAGAAGACCGACAACGAGTGCTAGCACAGTGTCTCGGTAGTCCGATTCGAAACACCAGGAAAGGCGTTCTCCCCTGGGAGGGCGCCTTTTTTGTGTTTGGGGGTCCGGGCGGCTTGCTGTGTACGGATCAGCTGAGGGCGAGGCCTGCGAACAGATAGATCAGCGAAGCCGCCGCGCCCGCCGCCACGGCATAAGGCAGCTGCGTCGCGACATGGCGAACATGGTCGCATCCTGCAGCAAGACTTGCGATCACGGTCGTATCGGAAATGGGCGAGCAATGATCGCCAAACACCCCGCCCCCGATGACGGCTGCCAGCATCAGCTCCGGCGGAAAGCCCACGGCCTGCGCCACGGGCATCGCGATCGGCACCATGATCCCGAACGTCCCCCAGCTCGTCCCGGTCATGAACGCGGTCACCCCGGCGACGAGAAAAACCGCCATCGGCACCATGGCCGCCGGCAGATAATCCGAAACGATTCCAGCCATGTAGGTGCCTGTGCCGAGCGCCTTGAGGCTCGCCCCGAAGGCGATGGCCAGCAGCAGGACGGTCACCGGCGGCACCATCTCGCCGATGCCGCGGAAGAAGCGCTCCTGGATTTCCGCGCTGGTGAAAACCTTGCTGACGCGGAGCATCACGGCCGCCAGCGCGATGGCGACGCACACGCCCCACAGGATCGACAGGCTGCCATTCCCGGCCAGCATGTTGCCCTTCCCCGTCCAGGCCATGAACCCGATGGACCCGGCGACCATCACCAGCAAAGGCAGCCACATGTGAATGGCCCGGTTTGCCGGCGTATGGTCCACGGTTTCCAGCTCCGCCGCGCCCGGCCGCGCCTCCAGATCTGCTGTGCGCATGGGGCCAAAGGTCCGGTTGAGGAGCACGGTCGCAAAGACGCCCAGGACCGTCAGGATGGCATAGGCGTTCCACATCACCGTGCCTGCCACGACGCCGAGGCTCTCCTCTCCATAATAGGGCTGCACCAGCGACAGCACATAGGCGCCCCAGCCGTTCAGCAGGATCAGGGCAGAGACCGGCGCCGAGGTGGAGTCGATCACATAGGCCAGCCGCTCGCGGGACAGACCGTGCGTATCGAACAGGCGACGCCCCAGCACGCCGGAGCTGAGCAGGCTGACATTGGTCTCCACGAAGACCAGCGTACCGGCGATGGCGGGCGCGAGGCCCGCGCGGCGCGGCGTGGAGGTCAGGCCCTTGCGGTCCAGCAGGCCGACGGTGGCATCGACGCCGCCGGACTCCCGCATGAACACGATGAGCGCACCGATGAGCAGGCAGAAAACCAGAACGCGGGCATTGCCCGCATCGGTCAGCACCTGCACCGACCGCTCGGCCGACATCAGCGAGCCCAGCACCGGATTGCCGCCCGCAATCAGGGTTTCGGACGCGATCAGGCCGAGGCCAAGCGCGACATAGACATTGCGCCATAGCGCTGCCACGACGATCGCCAGCACTGGCGGCAACAGGGTCAGGATTTCCAGGGCGCGCCCCTTTCCGATTCAGCCTTCCACGCAGCACCCTCACCCAGACCTGTTGCAGCTGGCAAGAGGCCCGGGTGGAAGAAGCAGGCACATGCCTTTCCCGCATCCTTAACGGGCAATCGGCTGCAATCCCGGTTCTGCTGGCAGCACGGGCTGGGCTGTGCTTAACTTTTCTCCAGTTTCGTGGAGGAGGAAAAGGGATGACACGCCGTTCCCGCGCATGGCTTGCCGCGAGCACGCTGGTTCTGGCTGCCGCCTGTGCCAGCACACCGAATTCCCCAAGCGGCAGCGATGACGCCGCAAGCGACAACTGGCTGGAAGCCGCCTGGCACTGGGTGTTCCCGCCGGAAGCGCCTCCGCCACCCCCTCCACCTCCACCACCTCCTCCTCCGCCACCTCCGCCACCGCCTCCGCCGCCGCCACCTCCCCCTCCGATTGTGACGGAGACGGTGGCCGGGTTCCCGCCGGGGGAACTCTCCGCGGTGATGCAGTCGAGCGGTGTGGACCCGTACGACCCGGGCAATCGGGAGGTGGTCCGCGCCTACCTGCTCGCGCACGGCGTCGCGTATGAAAAAACGGATGATGTCTTCCGCTATTTCGGAATTAATCCCGGCGCGCCGACGAGCCCGGTCGCTTCATCTTCAGGGAGCAGCAGCTCGTCCGGCAGAGACCGGAGCGATGCCGGCTACGGCGACGGGTATGGCGAGCCCGGCGACAGCGAATACGAAGCCTATGACAGGGATTATCCGCCACTGGAGGACCCCGTCGACTATCCGCCCTTGGAAGAAGAAGCGGTGATGGTGGACGACAACATCATCGAGTTCCTGCGCATGAGTGGGATAGAGGTACCGGAAGACGCGACACCAGAAGAACTGGAAGCGCTTCTCTACGAAGCAATGGACCTGGAAGCGCTGGAACCTGCCGCTGCGGGTCCAGGCAATTCCTCACAATGCCAGGCCGAACTGGAAGATCCGGACACGATCAGCCTGATCTGTGAAATGTACGACCAGATCGGGGCCAACAGCCAGCTCAAGACTGCGAAGATCCCGGTTGGAGATGATCTGGCCGCCACTCTGAGACGGATTGCCGTTCAGGTGAGCGGCGGCATGGACCGCATGGAGCTGGGCATGCCGGAGGCACGGCTTTGCGTCTGGAACATGGACGACGTGGTCACCGAAGAAAACTACATGTATTTCGGCGATTGCGGCCTCTGGACGGAACCGCTCAGCAAGCTGGTCGAGGCGGGTGCGGGGAATTTCAATACCGGCCGGGTCGCTCATCAGGCCCCGAACGAAATGGTGGTCGACCAGGCCTATTTCCTCGAAATCGCCATTCAGCCGCTGACGCAGAACATCTCGGTTGAAGCCGCCGACACGATGCTGACCAGCACGCTCGGCACGGGCCTGGCGTCCGGCAGCACGGAAACGCCTTTCGCCATCGAGTTCGATACGGTGAAGGCGTCGAAGATCATGTCAGCCACGCTGGAGGGTGACGACGAATTCGAGATCCGCGCCATGACGCCGGAACAGCAGGCCGTCCTGCCGGATGCGCCGACGGTGTGGAAATGGCGGGTTGTTCCGAAGGAGGACGGTTATGGCGCGCTCCGCTACAACCTGTCCCAGAGCCTGGAGGTCGACGGCGAACGGTTCGACCGGTCGGTGAAGACGATCTGGCAGGATGTCGAGATTTCCACCATCGACGATTTGCTGGCAGACGACCCGCCGCCTGCCGCACGCGATACGTCTGTCATGGCGAGTACGCTGGCCGCCCCTGCCAATAATGGCGGGCCGGAGATCGCGTCTGCCGCGGCAGATGCCGGATGCAACTTCATCCAGGGCAGCGATCCGGACCGGTTTGCCATGGTCCTGTCGAACCTTGCCTATTCACCGCCAATCAGCCGCCTGGCTGTGACTCATGCAGACGGCGACCGGATCACCGATGCCCTGCTGGAAACGGGCTTCAGCGTCCAGCGCTGCCGGGACACCGGGCGCAGCGCAACACTCAGCGCCCTGCGCGAAGTGGGCCGCAAATCGCTTGCCCGCAAACAAGCCGGCGCCCATCCGGCAACCTTCTTCTATTACTCCGGACACGGCGTGAACATCGACGGGACCAATTATGTCCTGCCCGTCGACCTGCCGGGCGCCAGCACGGCGGAGATTGAGGATGGTGCGGTCAGCTTCGAGCAGATCTTCAACATCGTTTCGACCACGGTCGCCTCGACCAGCTTTATCGTGTTCGATGCCTGCCGGACGGTCATGGACGATGAAAGCCGCGGCATGCTGCGCAGTTACCAGCCGGTCACCTGGTCGACCGGCGTGTTCCAGGCCTATGCGACCGAGCCCGGCAAGACGGCCGCCGATGACGGGGCCTATTCCGAAGAACTGGCCCAGCGCCTGCCCGTCGCCGGCTTGCCAGCGAACGTCCTGTTCAAGCGTGTGCAGGACGCCGTCGCCCGCCGCACCAATGAACAGCAGCACCCGAACTATATCGACCTGACGACCGGCGGAGACTTTTACTTCCAGCCTGAATAAGCGTTCCGGAAACGAAGAAACCGCCTGCTCCCCCCTCCGGCGCAGGCGGTTTCCGCTGTCAGTCCCAGCCCCCTGGGCGCAGCGATCAGTAACGCAGCGGCGACTCTTCCTTCGCTGGCTCTTCCGGTGCCGGCACTGGATCGGGCGTGCCCTTGATCAGCGTGTCTTCCGGCGTCACGCCGGAGCTGGCCGCCGCGCAGCAACGCACCTGCATCTCCAGCACCTTGCTGTTGAAGCGGCATTGCTGGTCGTTGATTTCGCGCATGATCGACATGCCGCCGGCGCGATAGGTGTAGCGCGTCTGGGTGCAGCTGGTCAGCGTGAAGCCCGGACGGCAGGTGCCGATGGCGGAATTCTGGATGGTGCGGGTTTCGCAGACGACATCGTCTGTCTTGTTGGCGGCTTCCTCGGCCCGCGCCATGGCGGCGGCGGCGAGTTCCTTCGCCTCTGCAGCTGCGGTTGCCGCCCCATCGGCGACGTTGCGCGCCTGGGACAGGCGCATGTCGGTATCAGCCAGCGCAACGGATTGCCCGTCGATTTCGACTTTCAGCTTGCAGACGCCTTCGTCCTGATGGTCCGGCACGGCGCAGTATTGCGCGACCGTCTGTTCCTTCGGAATACCCTGGCAGGCAGCCACTCCAGCTGCGAGCGCCACGGCGGCGATAAGTCCTGATTTAGCCATTCGAGGCCTCCATGCTGTCCAGCCCGGTCGGGACTTTGGGCTTTTGACAGCAGGAGGGTCAACCTCACTCGCGGCTAAGGCGAGTCTCAGGCCTTGAGTTTGTAACCTGAACGGAACAGCCACCAGACCGCCAGAACCGATATGGCGGAGAGGGCCCCGGTATAGGCCATGCCCGTCCAGACGGACGAGTTGGACACGCCGAGGAAGCCGTAGCGGAAGCCGTCAATCATGTAGAAGAACGGGTCCATATGGGCCAGGAACTGGAACGGCGGCGTCATCACCTTGATGTCGTAGAATGTGCCCGACAGGAAAGTCAGCGGCACGATTACGAAATTGGTGACGGCGGAGAGGTGGTCGAACTTGTCGGCCCAGATACCCCCTATCGCGCCGAGCCCGCCGAGCACGATGGCAGAGGTCAGGCTGAACCAGACAATCGGCCAGACATGGGCCACAGACAGGTTCGCCAGGCCGCTCAGCTGAATGCCAATTGCGGAAATGAGTGCCACGAGCAGGCCGCGCACGATCGATCCGCCGAGGAAGCCTGCCGTCAGCTCAAGCGGCGACAGCGGCGGCATCAGGAAGTCGACATAGGTCGCGTTGAATTTGGCCTGCACCAGGCTGGAGCTCGTATTCTGGAAGGCATTCTGCAGGATCGCCATGACGATCAGGCCGGGGGCCAGGAAGTCATTGTAGTTCAGACCCTCGAAGTCACCGGTCAGGTTGCCCCGGTCCCCGAAAGCCAGCTTGAACACGGTCATGAAGAGGAGCGTGGTGACCACAGGCGCCAGGATGGTTTGCATCCACACCTTCATAAATCTGCCCACTTCCCGTTTGAAAAGCGTCCAGAGGCCAAGCCCGTTCACTGCGCCATACTGGCGGACATTGAGGCTGGCAGAAACGGAAACGTCCGGTGCGGGCGCCGATGCGGCGGAGGAGTCGGTCGAAGTCATGGCGACGTATGTAGGCGTATTTCAAGCGCTGTGCGAGGCCTGAAATACGGAGTTTTTCTGAACCCAGCCATGAGTGCGGTGTCGGAAGGAGAATTCCACAGGCGTCAACTTTTTAACCACAATATGTAGAAAGCCTGTGGAAAGGCCGTCCCGCATGTTGTGTTTCGTTTCGCCATGGATACGATATATAGGTGCTGAGCGGGGTGGCGCCTGATTGCCATCTCAACATATAGGGGCTGACGGACCTGGGTGTCGGGTCTGTACCAAGCAGGAAGGTGAATACATGTCCTGGACTGACGAACGCGTGAGTACGCTTAAAAAACTCTGGGCAGAAGGCCATTCGGCCTCTCAGATCGCAAAGCAGCTTGGCGGCGTGACCCGTAATGCCGTGATCGGCAAGGTCCACCGTCTTGGCCTGTCGGGCCGCGCCACACCTTCCCGGCCGGTCAAACGCCCGCCGCGCCTGGCCCGGCCGAAGCCCCGCGTGCTGCCGGACGGTTCGGTCAAGGTGGCCGCGCCGCAGGCTCCGGAACGGCCTGCAGAAGCCCCGCGGACGGCCATCGAGCGCCAGGAACCGCTGGCGCCTCTGCCGCCGCTGACCATGGCCGATGGCGAGCCGGCCACGATCCTGACGCTGCGGGATTCCATGTGCAAGTGGCCGATCGGCGACCCGGCCGATCCCAAATTTGCCTTCTGCGGCCGCAAGGCCGACTGCGGCCCGTACTGCGCAGAGCATGCGAAAGTCGCCTTCCAGCCCGCCCGCAAGCGGGATTCCAAGCGCGGTGAATACGATTACGTCCGCCGCATCGCCGGCTGATCAGCCCCGGCCGCGACGGCGAACGGAAAGCCCCCGGATGATTTCCGGGGGCTTTTTTATTGCTGCCGACACCTTCTTGCAGGACGCCAGCCCCGGAATTAGTTTGCCTGCATGCCGGATTTCAACGCCACCTCCTTCCTGGAAAAGCTGGGCCTGCGCGCCACGCGCCCCCGGCAGGCGATCGCGCGTATCCTGTTCGCCGACGGGCAAAACCGGCACGTCACCGCAGAATGGCTGGCGGAAGAGGTCAACCAGCAGGGCGAACCCGTGGCGCTGGCGACAATCTACAACACCCTCCACAGCCTGGCGGATGCCGGCGCCCTGCGCATGGTGCGCGGCACGGGCCAGGACAATATCGTCTTCGACACCTACACCCGGCCACACCACCATTTCCTGGATGAGAAAACCGGCGAGCTGACCGACATTCCGGACGGCGCCCTGTCTATCGACGCCCTGCCCGCTGCGCCGGAAGGCCGGACCATCGCGGGATATGACGTCGTTATCCGCCTGCGGTGACCGCAGGTTGCAAGACAACGAGCCGCAAACCCCGGCTTGCCCTTCAGGAATGAACAAGTGATCAGTGGCGCGAAGCATGCTATAATTCGCGCAGACTGAATGCCTGAATCTGTTGCAAAAATAACAGTAAGCAGAGAACACGCTCGTTGCCGTGTTTCACTTGGGCGCTTCGCTGTGTAGAGTTTGATTCTTGATGAAATCGCGGTTCGGGGGAACCTACATTGCTGGCTGATCTTATCTCGGGTGAGTTGCCATATCTGCGTCGATACGCCCGCGCGCTGCTTGGCACCCGCAGTGCCGGCGACGCTGCAGTCGAAACGATGCTGGAAACCAAAATGATGGTCTTCCTGAGCAAGCAGCAGACCTCCACACAGCGCAAGGACCTCTTCCGCGCCCTTGATGAAACCATCATGGAGGAGCTTTCGGACGGGAAGCTCAACCAGGAAGTAGCCAAGATCCTGCGCACCATGACAACGGATGAACGCCGCGCCGTGATGCTGACAGCGGTCGAGGGGTTCAGCATTTTTGAAACAGCCGAAATCCTGTGCACTTCGACAGGCTTTGTCGAAGAAGCCCTCACCGATGCAGAAACATCGCTGAAGTCGGCGCTGGCAACCACGGTTCTCGTAATTGAGGATGAAATCCTGATCGCTGAAATGCTGGCCGGGATCGTACTGGAAGCCGGCCATTCGGTCCTGGGCATCGCCACAACCCATCGTCAGGCCGTGGAGCTTGCCGGCTCGGCAGAGTTTGGTCTGATCCTGGCAGACATCGCCCTAGCCGATGGCTCGTCCGGGGCTGAAGCCGTGCAGGAAATCCAGGCGAGCCTGCCGCGGCCTGTTCCCGTCATCTACATCACGGCTTTTCCAAAGCGTCTGCTGACCGGGGAACCCAGTGAACCGGCCTTCCTGATCCCCAAACCCTTCCTGCCCCGGCAGGTGCGCGCCATGGTGGAGCAGGCCGTGATGGCGGCCTATCTGGAAGAACCGCACTAGAGGCGGCCGGCGGGCCTCGCCTTGCCCGGCAAAGACCGCTAAGCCCGCATGATGGCTGGCCCTGCTGACAACACTCCAGACAATATCTACGCCGCACCGGCCCGCTGGGTGGCGAGCGGCGCGGGCGCGCAGGGGAACCTGTTCCTGACAGGACGCGCCGGCACCGGGAAAACCACGATGCTGCGCAAATTCCTGTCCCAGGCCGGCGACAGCGCCATTGTCCTGGCCCCGACCGGTGTGGCGGCCATGAATGCCGGCGGGCAGACCATCCATTCCTTCTTCAAGTTCCCGCCGCGCCTGATCGAACCCACGGACATCAAGCGCCTACGCTCGACCCGCCTGATCAAGGCCATCGACACAATGATCATCGACGAGATTTCGATGGTCCGGTCCGACATGCTGGATGCAATCGACAAATCCCTGAAGCTGAACCGGGCCTCCAAACGCCCGTTTGGCGGGGTACGGATGATCCTGTCCGGTGACCTTCACCAGCTACCGCCTGTCGTGTCGAACCAGGAAGCCCCGATCCTGAAGGAGCGCCATGGCGGGCAATACTTCTTCAATTGCGCCGCGTTCCGCGAAGCCGAGTTTGCGCTGCTGGCATTGAAACATGTGTTCCGTCAGGAAGACCCGCGCTTCCTGGCCCTGCTGGGGGCGCTGCGCACCGGTCGGGTGACCCCGGCGGATGAAGCCACCCTGCATGGCCTCGTGTCCCACCGCTCTGCGGCCGATGCCTCCGAAACCCATGTCGTGCTGACGCCGAACAATGCGAATGCCTTTCGCATCAACCAGGCCCGTCTGGACGATCTGCCGGGCAAGCCCCACCCCTTCTATGCCGACGTTCAGGGACAATTCGATGAAAAGGCCTACCCCACCGAGGCCGAACTGGAACTGAAAGAAGGCGCGCGGGTCATGCTGATCCGCAACGACCCCGAAGGCCGCTGGGTGAACGGCTCCCTCGCGGTCGTGGCCGGGTTCACAAGCAAGAGCGTGATCGTCGACATTGACGGACACGCTTATGAAATCGAGCCTGCGGCGTGGGAGAAATACCGCTACGAACTCGACCCGGAATCCAAGAAGGTGAAACGCGAAGTCGTCGGCACGTTCAAACAGATGCCCCTACGGCTCGCCTATGCCGTCACGATCCACAAGGCGCAGGGTCTGACGCTGGACAAGGTCTATATCGATTTCGACCACGGCATGTTCGCGCATGGACAGACATACGTGGCCTTTTCACGCGCGCGCACGCTGGAAGGGCTGGAAATCAGCCGCCCGCTGCGTCCGCGCGACCTGGTGTTCGATCGAGAAGCATTCGCTTTCGGGAAGCTCGAAACGATCGAGGACACAGATGCCTACCTGCTGGCGAAGTTCGCCCGGGATGACACAGTCCTTCTCTGACACCTGGCCTTGAAAGCCGCTCAGGCAAACACCTCGCCATAACCCGCTGACAGAGCCGCCGGCACGCGCTTGCGCACCATGGTGCCGGACATGATGTCGTGAAGGCAGCGGCGGTCTTTGCGGAACAGGCCCATGACATAGCCGGCACAGAGCGGCACCATATTGACGACGAAACGCCCCAGCGTATTCCGCATGATGACACCGCCAAGGCCCGGCTTGCCGCCGTCCCGGTCCGTCACGACAGCGCCGACCAACATCTTGCCAAGCGTGGCCTGAAGGCGGGATGCCTCCATGGCAATATTGTAGAAGCTTTCAAGACACCCCCAGAGAAGCGCATAGCCGAACAGGACAACACCGGCTGCATTCTCTTCCGCGCTGTCCATCGGGGCTTCGATGTAAATGGACAGCTGCCGACCGATGTCTTCGTGGAACATCAGGAAGACCAGTCCCCAGACGAGCAGTTCATCCACGATCCGGGCGATCACGCGGCGGCCCCAGACAGGCTTGCCGCCGACCGTGCTGCTGTCTGTCGAGGGAAACGGGATACCGCCGCCGGAAGGTGCGCGGTCTCCGGCCGCCTCGCGTTCGCGCTGAAGAAAGGCTTCAGCCTGTGAGGACAAAGCCTGCGATTGGGCTGGCCGGGTCGTGCGCCGGCTGGCAGCGCCTGAAGACTTCTTTCCGAAAACCGGTTTCTGCGTGGTCATGGGATCCCCTTCACTCCTGAGTTGATTGGATCACAATCCTCTGGAGATTTTTCAAAAAGGGGCGTTCAATTTTTTCCGGCGCCGTTAAGGACTTCGATTGCCTCAGAGCCCGTCGAACTTCCGGCGCAGATCGCGGTCCTGATCTAGGACGGCGCGTTCCAGAACCTCAACCCGGTCACGCAGGCGGGAAAGCTCCTCATCCTTGCGGCTGGACGCTTTCGGGCGCTCCGGCCCGCGGATGAGCGTGGCGAGGATCAGCAACAGGAGAAAGATCACAAAAGGGTACAGCAAGGGCATTGTCTTATCTCCTGTTCAATGGGTGGGATGGCGCGGCGGGGACTGGCTCATGACGGGAAAGGTTCAGGCGAGTCGGGAAATCTCCTCACTGAGATGCTTGTCACCGTCGGTGACGATTTTCTCGAGGACGCGGACACGCTCCTTCAGGCGGGCGACTTCCTGGGTCATGCGGTCGAATTCGACATCGGACGCACGGTCATTGGCTCGCATTTCCTTGAAACGCATGTGGTCGCGCCAAGCTTTCGTACCGAAAACAATCGCCACGATGACGACAACCATCTGAAACGGATCCATAGACCCCATCCTCCTAATTCATATCGACAAACGATATATGGTGTTCCCTGAACACCTGTTCAAGGAAAATCGTATGAAATCGGAAAAACGGGAAGGATGGGCCGGGAACTAGCGGCCGGTGGAGCCGAAGCCTCCTGCCCCGCGTTCGGTCTCGTCGAGGCTGTCGACGGCTTGCCAGGCAAGGCGTGTGACCGGGGCCAGCACCAGCTGGGCGATCCGCTCACCGCGCTGGATGGTGAAGGCATCCTGTCCGAGATTGACAAGGATCACCTTGATCTCACCGCGATAATCGCTGTCGATCGTGCCCGGCGTGTTGAGGCAGGTCAGGCCGTGCTTGGCGGCAAGACCGGAGCGCGGACGCACCTGAATCTCATAGCCCTGCGGGATCGCGACGCTGAGCCCTGTCGGCACCATGGCCCGTTCCCCGGGCGCCAGCACCATCGGCTCGCCTTCGGGCACGGCCGCGCGCACATCCATCCCGGCAGAACCGGCGGTTTCATAAGCGGGCAGCTGAAGCCCTTCGAAATGCGGGAGCGGCAGGACCGCGACATTAACCTCGTTCATGCCCGCAGCGGTGCGGGAGTCGGCAGATCAAGTCAAGCAGGCAGAGGCGGCCTATTCTGCCGCGAGTTTCGCTTCGTCGCCTGAGCCGTCTAGCGCTTCGGCAATCTTCTGCGCGAGGCGGCGAGCGACGGCATCCTTGCCCATACGGGGCCAGCGGTCGATGCCGCCCTGCGTCACCAGCGCGATCTCGTTTTCGGTGCCGCCCATGACATCGCCGGAGACGTCATTGGCGACAATCCAGTCACAGCCCTTGCGCTTCAACTTGGCGGCAGCGTGGTCTTCGACATCATTGGTCTCGGCGGCAAAGCCGATCACCAGCGCAGGGCGATGCTTGCGCTTGTTGGAGATGGTGCGGAGGATGTCCGGGTTCTCGGCGAGTTCCATGGACGGCGTCGCACTGCCGGCGCCCTTGATCTTCAGCTTCTTCGTGGCGGCACGCGCCGGGCGCCAGTCAGCAACGGCGGCAACGCTGACGAAGACATCTGCAGGCAGGGCCTCCTCGACGGCTTTCAGCATCTGGCGGGCCGTCTCGACCTTTACCAGGTCCACACCGCGCGGCGCTTCAAGTGCGACTGGCCCTGAGACCAGCGTCACCCGCGCGCCCTCAGCGGCGAGCGCCCCGGCAATGGCATAGCCCTGCCGGCCGGAAGAATGGTTCGACAGGAAGCGGACCGGGTCCAGCGGTTCACGCGTCGGCCCGGCGGTGACGACACAGTGCGTGCCTTCGAGAGCGCCCTGCCCGTTGCCTGCCAGCTGGCGTTCAATCTCGGCGACAATGGCCGGCACCTGCGGCAAACGGCCGGGGCCGAACTCTCCGCAGGCCATTGCGCCTTCGTCCGGCTCCATGACGGTGACGCCATCGGCACGCAGCTGGGCCACATTCCTTTCTGTCGCCGCATGCTGCCACATGCGCACATTCATCGCGGGCACCATTAGCACAGGCGTGTCGGTCGCGAGCAGCGTAGTGGAGGCAAGATCATTGGCATGGCCATGCACGGCCTTCGCCATCAGGTCCGCTGTGGCCGGGCAAACGACAACAAGGTCAGCCGAACGCGACAGCTGGATGTGTCCCATCTCCGCCTCGTCATCCAAATCGAAAAGCTCGGTGAAAACCTTCTCGCCCGACAAAGCCGAGACAGACAGCGGCGTCACAAATTGCGACCCGCCGGAAGTGAGGATGCAACGGCAGGCAATGCCGCGCCGGCCCAGCTCTCGGATCAGTTCAAGGCTCTTATAGGCAGCGATACCGCCGCCAATGATCAGCAGGATACGTTTGTCACTCATGGGTCCCGGGTCGTCTTTCCGGCCCTGTCTTAACCCAGAATCCTTGCGTTACCGCCATGAAATTCGCGTGAAAACACAGTGCGCGTTAAGGATTCACCCGGATCGTCGGCGGGCGAACCGGCGTTTCCTCATGCCGCTCGGCCAGGTCGATCCCGTAAGCGGTGTACGAGACGCGAGGGCTCGCCCCGATGCGGATCAGTTTCATCTGGCTGCGGTGGGGCCCGGTTTGCGCCGTCTCCTTTAGCTTGCGCACGCCCGGCTGTACGATGGATACGCGATTGCCACGGAACACCCGGATCCCGGACGTGCCGGGAATCCCTCGCGCCGCGCGGACATCCACGAAAACCATTGGGCTGGCGCGCTTTCCGGTCACCGGCGCGCCGCTGAGCTTCGGCACGGCATCGGGGGAAGAACGGGGCTTCGGCGGCGTTTTGCGCACTTGCTCCAGCTGCGCGACCGCCTCCGGCGTGGGCTGGCCTGACCCGGCAATCTGGGCGGCCACGGGCGACGCCAGCAAGACACCAAGCAGGGCTGAGGCAATATAGCCTTTCATGGCAGGTCCTTTCCTCGGGAGCTGCCGTGACTGTAAGGCGATGCTTAAGGCGCGTTAACACTTTACTCCATTAAGGGGAGTTTCCCGCGTCCGGGTCGTCACACTCGCGAGAAATTCGCGTCCTGCCTATTTGAAGGCCCAGACGGCGAGGCCCGCCAGCGCGACGACAAGCCCGAACCAGCCCCACCAGGGCGCAAATGATTTCTTCGCCGGCGGCGGCGCATCTTCCAGTTCATGCGCCATGAAGGCTTCGAACCGGTCCATGACTTCCGGTAGGCGTTTCAGCCGGTTCGTCACTTCACGGACATTGTCGGACACAAGCTTCGCGGCGCCCTGCGGGCCGAAACTGCGGCGGATCCAGCTTTCGACAACGGGCTCGGAGGCGTTCCAGATATTGTGGGTCGGATCGATAGCACGCGCGACGCCTTCCACCTGCACCATCGTCTTCTGCAGGAGAACAAGTTCCGGGCGCAGGGACATGCCGAACGTGTGCGTGTAATCGAACAGCTGCAGCAGCACCCGGCCCATGGAGACTTCCTCGGCCGGCTTGCCATGGATCGGCTCGCCGATCGTACGCAGCGCCTGCGCGAACTCACCCACCGACTGCGAAGCCGGCACATAGCCTGCCTCGAAATGCACTTCGGCAACGCGGACATAATCCCGCTTCAGAAAGCCCCAGAGGATCTCCGCCAGGAAACGCCGTTCCGTCATGCCGATCCGGCCGATAATGCCGAAATCGATCAGGGCGATCTTGCCCTCCGGTGTCAGGATCAGATTGCCTTCATGCATGTCGGCATGAAAAACGCCGTGCTCGATGGCATTGGTCAGGAAGCCGCGGGTGATGTCGTTTGCCAGCGCCTTGCGGTCGATGCCCGGCTGGTCCAGCGCGGTCGGGTCGGTCAGCGGTTTGCCATCGACCCAGTCGATGGTCAGCACACGGCGGCCGGTCCGGTCCCAGTCGACTTTCGGGACCTGGAAATAGCCGTTCTTCTCGCTGAGCGCGCGCATCTCGTCCGCCCCGCCTGCTTCTAGGCGGAGGTCTGTCTCGCGCATCATGGCCGTGGCGATGGTTTCAGTGAAGGCGACCGGCTTCAGGCGCCGGCTCTCGACCGAAATGCCCTCAATGGTCCGCGCGGCTCGCTTCATCGCCGAGAGCTCTTTGGACAGCTGTTCCTCGATCTTAGGGCGCAGGATCTTCACGGCCCGCTGTCCATCCGGCAGGTCCATACGGTGAACCTGCGCCAGGGAGGCTGCGGCGACAGGTTCGGAAAGGTCTGCAAACAGACGGTCTGCCTCGGCCGCGCCGAATTCCGTTACCAGAGCCGCGCGGGCAGCTTTCATGGAGAAAGGCGGCAGCTTGTCTTTCAGATGGTCGAGGTCGGAGGTGACTTCCGTGCCGAAAACGTCCGGACGCGTGGCGAGGAACTGGCCGAGCTTGATATAGGCCGGGCCCAGCCCTTCAAGGGCACGCGCCAGGCGCTGGCCGGGCCGCCCGCGGGCGCCGCCCGTGAACAGGCGCAGCGTACCGCCCGCAACCCGCGCCGACAGCGGCAGGCGGGACTGATAGTCCGCCGGCAGGATGACGTCATGCCGCGCCAGCGCGATGCCGGCACGCATCAGCCGCCTGTAGTCTCCGATCAGCCCCAAACCGTGCTCCTGAATTCACTGGAACCGGACATAGCCGCAGTGCGTTGATAAATCACGAAACAATCTGAAAGGAGGTCATCATGGCCAAGCCCGCTGGTTCGAGTGTCACCAAGTGGCTCTATTTCATTGCAGGCGCCCTGGTCGCCGGCCCGATCGGCTTTACGCTCTACCATTTTATGGAGGCACCCGGCGCCGACACCTCTGCCGGTGTCGAAATCTCGATCAGTGAAGACGGGATCCGCGTCGACGAAAACTGACAGGAGCCGCATCAGACGGCCCAGCCGAAGTGCAGGGCCGCAATACCGCCTGAATAGTTCGTAACGGAAACGTTCGAGAACCCGGCGCTTTCGATCTCCGCACGGAAGGTCTCCTGATCGGGGAATTTCCGGATCGATTCCACGAGATACTGATAGCTTTCCTTGTCGCCCGCGACGAGGCTGCCGAGCTGCGGGATCACGTTGAAGCTGTACTTGTCATACGCCGCCTGCAGGGCGGGCGCCGTCATGTGGCTGAACTCCAGCACGGCAAGACGGCCACCCGGCTTCAGCACGCGGCGAAATTCCTTCAGGCCAGCGACGCGGTCGGCAAAATTGCGGATGCCGAATGATACTGTGACCACATCGAAACTGTTGTCGGCCCAGGGCAGATTCTGGCCGTCGGCGCAGACCCAGTCCAGCCGGCCTTCCCATTTCGCATTGTCGGCGCGTGCCTTGCCCGCTTCCAGCATGGCGTCATTGATGTCTGAGACAATCGCCGTTGCCGGCTTGTCGATGCCGCGGCGCTTGCCGGCCTTGTCGGCCAGTTCCAGGAAAGCCCGGGCCAGCTCACCCGTGCCGCCCGCCACATCGAGGTGGCGCTCGCCCGGCTGAGGGTTCACGCGGTTCATCGCATCATGTTTCCACAGGCGGTGCACACCGGCGGACATGAGATCGTTCATCAGGTCGTAGCGCGACGCAACGGAGCGGAACACGGTTTTGACGCGCGCCACTTTTTCGCTTTCGGTCACTTCTTCGAAACCGAAGGAAACCTTGCGCTCTGTTTCAGGTTCAGCAGACATGCGCGCCACCATAGTTACCCCGTAAGCCCTAGGCTATATGCCATAACCATGCCTGAATTACCCGAAGTCGAGACAGTTCGCCGCGGCCTCGCCCCCGTCATGGAGGGGCGGACGATTGTGTCGCTGACCCAGAACCGCGCCGACCTGCGCTTCCCCTTCCCCGAACGCTTCGCTGAGCGAGTCTCAGGGCAGAAAATTGTGCGGCTTGGACGGCGGGCGAAATTCCTGACGGTGGAACTGTCATCCGGCGAGATCCTGGTGATGCATCTCGGCATGACCGGACGCTTCACCGTGAGCGGTCATGCGACAGCCCGCTACAAGCACGAGACAGGCACAGATCCGGCCCATGATCATGTCGTTATAGTCCTGGATAGTCATGATATAGTCACCTACAATGACCCCCGCAGGTTCGGTTTCATGGAGCTCTGGCCTGCCGAGCAATTCCAGGCTTATCCACGGTTAATGGCCATGGGACCGGAACCGCTCAGCAACCATTTCTCGGCCGCGTATCTGGACACTGCCCTGAAGGGCAAGAAAGCCCCGATCAAGGCAGCGCTGCTGGACCAGTCGGTCATCGCAGGCCTTGGAAACATTTATGTTTGCGAGGCGCTCTGGCGGGCGAAAATCTCGCCGAAACGCCTGTCTCAGAGCATCCCCGGCCAGCGCGCCGCCCGGCTTGCTCCTGCAATAAATGATGTGATTGCAGAAGCCATAGAGGCTGGCGGATCTTCCATTTCGGACTTTGCCAGCGCCAGCGGCGAACTCGGCTATTTTCAGCACCGCTTCGCCGTCTATGACCGCGAGGGCCAGCCCTGCCCGGCTTGCGGCACAATCATCAAACGCCTCGTCCAGTCCGGCCGGTCGACTTTCTACTGCCCCTCCTGCCAGCGCTGATGGCCCCTTGTTTAGCCTGCCTCAATAGTGAGTTCTCTTTACAAACTCACTTCGATCGGCGAGCGTCTGGAAAACACTGGAGGAGGCCTGAAACATGGCAAATGGGGCAGCTCTGATCATTGGCGCAGGCGATGCAACTGGCGGCGCAATCGCAAAGGCTTTCGCCCGCGACGGCCTGACGGCCTGCGTCACGCGCCGCCCGCGCAACCTGTCCGACCTCGATGCGCTGGTCGGGTCGATCGAGGCTGAGGGCGGTACGGCGCACGCCTTTGGCGTCGATGCCCGCAGCGAAGACGAGACGATTGCCTTGTTCGACCAGGTGGAGGCCGACATCGGCCCGATAGAGGCCTGCGTCTTCAATATCGGCGCAAATGTCCGCTTCCCCATCACGGAGATGACAAGCCGCGTCTACCAGAAGGTCTGGGAGATGGCCGCGTTTGCAGGTTTTCTCGCCGGCCGCGAAGCGGCGCGGGTGATGAGCCCGCGTGGACGCGGGACGATCATTTTCACCGGCGCCACAGCTGCCATTCGGGGCGGCGCGGGCTTTTCCGCTTTTGCTGGCGCCAAGCATGCGCTCCGCGCGCTTGCCCAGTCCATGGCGCGGGAACTCGGCCCCAAGGGCATCCACGTTGCCCATGTCGTGATCGATGGCGCAATCGATTCCGCTTTCATCCGGGACATGCTGCCGGACGCCGCCGAACGTCGCGAGCGGGATGGACTGCTGATCCCTGACGAGATCGCGAAGAACTATGTCTGGCTGCACAACCAGCATCGCTCTGCCTGGACACACGAGCTGGATCTACGGCCCTGGTGCGAGCCCTGGTAAGCCTTACGCCCCGAGCGCCGGGGCTGACACCGCCCCTTTCGGGTTCAGCACCAGCTGTTTGACGAACTCGACATGGCTGCGGAGGCGATAGAGGTCGTCGGTGTAAGAGAGCGGCACGTCCACCGCGCCGATTTCTTCCTGCAGGTCCTGCAGCTCCTTGACGATCCGGGCGCGTTCTTCAGGGGTCGGAGATGCCCGGCCACGTGCTTCCAGTTCCCGGATATCCTTGTACCAGACATAGATCTTGCGCCGCACGCGCCAGCGATAGATGGGCGGGGCGGCCCGGACCAGCGGGAACAGAAGCGTGAGCAACGGAATCGCAAGCACCCAGGCGCGGTCGAGGAAATTCGCCACATCGAAAGAGAAATACCGGCGCAGGAAGGACGGCCCATTGCGGTAATACCGGCGGGCCTGGTTGGAAACCGGCAGGTCCGTCGCGTCAGGGTCCGGCCAGCTGCCGGCCGCTGACAGGAGCGAGCCGTCGCCATGAATGGCCATGGCGGAATCGATCAGGAGCGCCTCGATCGCCGGGTGGATGTCATTGCGGATGGCCAGCTGCGCCACGGGTGCCACCAGCGGCACGTCGGTTGCCGGAATGTCGGCACCGATGTCGACGACGCCGCGAAGGAGCGTGACGGCCGACAACGCATCCTGGCGCCGCGCCAGGGCGGGCGCGCGTTCAAAAGGCAGCAATTGCACGGCCGGGTCGCGAAGCATGTCCTGCACATAGGGCGCCTCCACCGACGCCGCGAAAGCCACCGCGTCCACCGTGCCGGCCCGCAGGGCGTCAGCGGCCTCGCTGCCTGACAGGGTCATCTGGGCGCTGGCCGGCCATGTGCCGCCGAATTCAGACTGCAGGGACAGCGCAAGCGCGCGCGTACCGGACCCGTCCGGCCCAATGGCGAAGCGATAGCCGCGCAGGTCTCCGAAGGCATTGATGCCATTGCCTGCCCGGATAAAGACCCAGAATGGCTCGGGGAAAAGCCCGCCCAGCGAGTTGAGCCGTTCGCGGTCCTGCCCTGAGGCAAGCCCGCCCTGAACGAGGGCCACATCCACTTCCCCCTCATCCAGGAGCCGCAAATTCTCGATCGACCCGGCCGTATCGACCAGGGCAACCTCGACCCCCTGCGCCTGCATCAGACGCTGATACCGTTCCGCATAGACATGATAAGCTCCGCCCGGCGCGCCGGCGGCAAAGCGGATCTTTTTCGGCGGCGCCGGGTCCATCACCATCAGGGCCGCAATCAGGCCGACGGCGACAATCGCAATCAGCGGCCAGTACACTTTCAGGAAATCCCGCCAACCTGACATTGCTTCGTCTCCCGCGCCGTCTGCGTGTCCGCTTCTGGTCTAGGCCGGGAACCGGGCGGGATCAACAAGATGAACGAAGCGTCACCGCTGGCCCGGAAATTGCCTTATTCAAGCCGCGCATGGAACCCATTCCGTTTGGAAAGTGTTCATCTTGAAAGCGCGCCCCCATATCGGGTGCCACAGAGAAACCGGCCAGAAGGACGCCACCGATGAACGCCCAGCCCGCCTTGTCCAGATGGATAACGCTCGCGACATTTGCCGCGATTGCGGGCCTGCTGTTCGTAATGGCCTTCGCGCCGGAACCGTCGCTTTACGCAGGCTGATTTCATCAGACCGCCAGACGAGATCAGGCCTTGTGATACGGCGTGCCCGCCAGAATAGACATTGCACGATAAACCTGTTCAGCCAGCATGGCGCGCACGAACCGATGCGGCCAGGTTTGCGGCCCGAAAGCAAGTGTGTCCGATGCCGCCTGCCGGACTGCGTCCCCATAACCTTCGGCGCCACCGATAAGGAAAACGAGATCCGGTGTGCCCTGGTCCCGCCAGGCCGCAAGTTTGTCTGCAAAGTCAGCCGAGCCCATGGTCGGGCCGAATTCATCCAGCCGGAGGATGCGGGCCCCCGCCGGGATTTTTTCGAGAATGCGCCCGGCTTCGGCATCCAGGCCGCCGCCGCTGGCGACTTCAATTTCCTCGATTCCGCGAAAACCGAGACCACGCGCCACAGGGCGCGCACGCTTCAGGTACTCGTCGACGAGGTCACGTTCCGGGCCGGACTTCATCTTGCCGACCACCAGGAAAGTCAGGCGCATATCGCCTAATGGGCCTTGCGGTGCGCAGGGGTCGTGTCAGACGCCCAGATCTTTTCCAGATTATAGAATTCACGGACTTCCGGACGGAACAGGTGAACGATCACGTCGCCTGTATCGATCAGGACCCAGTCTGCATTCGGCATGCCTTCGATGCTCGCCGGACGTCCGGTGAGCTTCTTCGCTTCCTGGGAAATGTGATCCGCAAGCGCGGCCACGTGCCGGCCAGAACGGCCAGACGCGATGATCATGAAATCGGCAAGCGAGGATTTGCCCTGAAGGTCGATGAAGAGGAGATCTTCAGCTTTGTCGTCTTCAAGGGACTTTGCGAGAGACTCGGCCACGGCGCGAATGTCCTCAACGGTGGCCTGCTTTGCGGCCTGCAGCCGCGGAGCGCTGGAAGTCAGGGTTTTCGTTCCTTCTGGTTACTCATCTTCACATATTACCATGGCGGACGCTTCACAACCAGAAGAAACCCGTATTGTCTGTCATCGGTGCGTCTGTTGCAGCTCACGGGCTGCAGCGCGGCGCGTTGCCAGAATTTTGCCCCAACCCGCGTGTTACAAGCCGCGACCGTACCCGACCGCCGACCGGAGTTGCCCATGAAGTCGCCTCTCACCGCCCTCGCCCTGTCCATGACCTTGCTGCTGCCGCTGGGCGGCTGCGTGGTTGCTGCGGTTGGAACTGCAGGCGCGGTGGGGCTCACCGCCGCCCAGGACAAGACGATGGGCCAGGCGCTGGATGATGCGAACGTGTCCAACCAGATCAAAGCGAAGCTGCTCACGGAAAATTCCGAGAAGTTCGCGGAAGTGGATGTGGAAGTATCCAACGGACTGG
This sequence comes from uncultured Hyphomonas sp., assembly GCF_963675305.1. Lineage (NCBI taxonomy): Bacteria > Pseudomonadati > Pseudomonadota > Alphaproteobacteria > Hyphomonadales > Hyphomonadaceae > Hyphomonas > uncultured Hyphomonas sp. Next base: position 2,995,646 of record NZ_OY776147.1, read on the forward strand.
TGCTGCTGAGCGGCAGGGTGAACAATCCGGAAGACCGCGTTAAGGCCGAAGGCATCGCCTGGAGTGCCGCACTGACCCAGGATGTCGCGAACGAAATCAAGATCGAACCGCCCGGCGGCTTTATCGCCAATATTTCAGACGAGGTGATCACCGGCCGGGTGCGGGCACGCCTGATAGGCTCAAAAACCGTGAAAAGTCTCAATTTCAATGTCGAGACCTATGACGGCATCGTTTACCTCATGGGCACGGCCCGTTCCGCCAAGGAGCTCAAAAAGGCCGCGGAAGAAGCGAGCATTGTCGCAGGCGTCAAACAGGTCGTGTCCTATGTCAGGATCCACCAGCCAGCCGTTCATGAACCGGAACCGGCACTGCAGGGCGAACCCACCTCTTACCAAAACGGCTCCGATACCTCATATGGGTCGGACGCCGAACTGATCGGCGCGAATTACTGACGGGACGCCCTGCCCGCGTTCCTGCAACCGGGAGCGCCCCATGAGCCTTCGCGTCGCGATCCAGATGGATCCGCTTGAACACGTCAATATTGATGGCGATACCACATTTGCCCTGGCCGAAACGGCCCAGGCCCGCGGCATGGAGATTTTTGTCTACCAGCCGCAGGACATGAGCCTGGAAGGCAAACGGGTGACGGCGCGCGTGCGCCCGGCAAAGGTTCAGAGAATCCCCGGCCAGCCGGGCATTTTCGGGAAAGCCGTGACGCTCGACTTGGCGAAGGATGTCGATGTTGTCCTGATGCGGCAGGATCCGCCATTCGACCTGTCCTACATCACAGCCTGCCATATGCTGGAACTGATCGCCGGCGAGACCCTGGTCCTGAACGATCCGGCAGGTGTGCGCTCAAGCCCGGAGAAAATTCTGCCGCTGATGTTCCCGGAACTGATGCCACCGACGCTGATCAGCCGCGATCCGGAGGCCATCGACGATTTCCGCGCGCGCCACAAGGACATCATTGTGAAGCCGATCTACGGACATGGCGGCGCCGGTGTGTTCCGGTTGAAGGAGGAGGATTCCAACCTCGACTCCCTGCTGGAGCTCTTCTTCTCGAACTCCCGCGAGCCGGTCATGGTGCAGGCCTTCCTGCCTGCGGTCAGCGAAGGCGACAAGCGAATCATGCTGGTCGACGGGAAGGCCGTGGGCGCGCTTAACCGGCGCCCGAAATCCGGTCAGGTGCGTTCAAATCTGGTTGTCGGTGGAACGGCTGAAAAGTCTGACCTCAGCGATGCCGATAAGCATATCTGCGAGGCGATTGGCCCGGAACTGCGCAAGCGCGGCCTGGTTCTGACCGGTATCGACGTGATCGGCGGCCGCCTCACCGAGATCAATGTGACCTCACCGACCGGCGTTCAGGCCATCAAGAAACTCAGCGGCATTGATATACCTGCCATTTTCTGGGACTCTGTGCAGGAGAGACTTGCAGGCCGCTAGTCTCAGGGACAAGATCAGGGACATGAACATGAAACTTATGACCGTCCTCGCTGTTGCCTCCGTCGCCTTCGCTGGTGCTGCCTGTTCAGAATCGACGACGAAAGCTTCTTCCGAAAACACGGACCAGGTTGCCGTTGAAGCGCCTTCCGGCACGCTGAACTTGTCCCTCGGGAACTCGGTCAGCGAGACGCAAGCCGCGGGCGGCACGCTGAACCTGAACATTGGCGGGGCCTCGGACCAGCCGCGGCTCATCGGTTCAGATCAACTCGGCTCAGTCGATTTCAATCAGGACGTGCCTGCGCCGGTGTTCACAGACGGCACCGCTCAGCCGGCCACTGGCGACCCGGACGATGACATCATCCGTCTCGATCCGAACTGACCGATACAGAACGTAAGCCCCGGCACTACCCGGAACGCGGCACGGCATGCAGCCCGCTGGCATCCGGGCGCGCCTTCTTGTTCCACTTTTGATCATTTTTTGCCCGCACAGGTTGTATTTGGTCCTGTGTTTGCATACTGCTTCTGGTTCCTGCCTTGAATCCGGGAAGACAGATATGCCCCGTCCGCCCCACTCCAGCAGCCATGAGACGCGCAAGCCGACCGATGCGGACCGTTTTGTCGGCCAGAAAGTGCGGCAGGCACGGCGCGAACTGGGGCTGACGCAGGAGGCGCTCGCGTCCCTGCTGGGCATCACTTTCCAACAGGTGCAGAAGTATGAATCCGGGCAGACCCGGCTCTCGGCGGGCCGGCTGCGATCCGTCGCCATCGCGGTGCGCAAGCCCATCGACTTTTTCTACGAGCCATTCGTGATTGCCACGCCTGCATCTGGCCGTGCCGAACAGGAGGCCAGGATCCAGGAACTGCGCCGTGACGGCAAACGCCTGATTGACCGGATCGAAGACGACCGCTCCCTGCGGGCTGCCATTCACATTCTGGCAGCGCTGGACAAATCGCCCTGAGGCTCAGTCCGCATTCCGGGCTTCGGTTTTCAGACGATAGACCAGATCCAGCGCCTCTCTTGGCGTCAGTGAGTCCGGATCGACCTCATCCAGAAGCGCGATCAGCCTGTCTTCCGCAATAGAGTGAACCGGCGCGTCGGCAGCATCCTCCGCAACCGCAAGAGGCGCCGAAGCGAACAGCGGCAAAGTCTCCGCCGACGAGGGGTCTGTTTCCAGCCGTTTCAGTATCTGTGCGGCGCGGGAGACTGCTTTCTTCGGCAGGCCCGCCAGACGCGCGACCTGAACCCCGTAGGATTTGTCGGCCGGCCCGGGCTGTACTTCGTGCAGGAAGACGAGGTCGTTCTTCCACTCCCGCGCCCGCAGGGACGCATTGGCTGCCCCGGAAAGATCATCCGCCAGTCCGGTCAGCTCGTGGTAATGCGTCGCGAACAAGGCGCGGCAGCCATTGGTCGAGTGAAGATGCTCGACAGCCGCCCACGCGATCGCCAGCCCGTCCCAGGTCGAGGTTCCCCTGCCGACCTCATCGAGGATGACAAAGCTGCGGCGGGTTGCCTGTGTCAGGATCGCCGCAGTCTCGACCATCTCCACCATGAACGTGGAGCGGCCGCGCGCGAGGTCGTCGGAGGCACCGACCCGGGAAAAGACGCGATCCGCGAGTCCTACGCGAATACTCCGTGCCGGCACAAAATATCCTGCCTGCGCCAGAATGACCGCAAGTGCCGACTGACGCAGATATGTCGATTTACCCGCCATGTTCGGTCCGGTGACCAGCAGCAGGCGCGGCGCTTCTTTGCTTCCGGCATCCAGCTTCAGCGCATTCGCAGTAAACCCCTGCCCGTCTTTTTTCAGTGCCGCCTCGACCACCGGATGGCGCAGAGCTTCGGCTTCGAAGACAGGATCGGACTCGATCCGGGGACGGATGGCGTCAACTTCCAGCGCCCAGGCGGCCGTCGCTGCGGCAACGTCCAGACACGCGATGGCCTCGGCGCTCGCCGAGAGGCTGGCACTTGCGGCTGACACGCGCGCGGACAGATCGTCGAAGACCGCCAGTTCCCGCGCCTTGGCTTCCTCTTCTGCTCGGGAAATGCGTCCGGCAAGTTCTGCCAGTTCGCTGGTCGAGAAGCGGACATTGCCGGCAAGCGTCTGCCGATGAATGAAGGTTTCCGAAAAAGGCGGCGCCATGAGCGTATCGCCGTGCTTCGCCGGGACATCGACGAAGTAGCCGAGCACATTGTTGAATTTGACCTTGAGCGCGGAAATGCCCGTGTCTGCAGCATAACGCGCCTGCATCTCGGCGATGATCTTCCGGCTGTCGTCCCGCAGGCCGCGCACCTCATCCAGCGCCTTGTCCCATCCGGCAGCGACGAACCCGCCATCCCGGGCAAGCGTCGGCGGGCTTTCCGTGATCGCCCTGCCCATGTCGTCGGCCAATGCCTGCAGGTCTGGCTGGCCCGACAGGGTCAGCTGTTCACAGGCTGCCGCCAGCTGTGCCGGGAGCTCCCCGGATTGTTTCAAAAGTCCGGCCGCATCGCTGGCAGCATGAAGGGCATTTGCGATCGCCAGCAGGTCACGCGGGCCGCCCCGGCCAAGGTTGAGCCGCGTGCGGGCGCGTTCGAGATCCGGCGCCTGCCGTAAGCGGGCCCGGAGGTCTTCCAGCGCGGATGTGTCGTCCACGAACCATGCCGCAGCATCAAGCCGCGCTTCAATCTCCGAAACATCCAATGAAGGGCGTGCCAGCCGCGCTGCCAGCAGCCGGGCGCCGGGTGCGGTGACCGTCCGGTCGATCGTACCCAGAAGCGACCCATCGCGCCCGCCATTCATCGCCCGGTCGATCTCAAGACTGGCGCGGGTTGCCGGATCAATCGCGAGATGTCCCGACGGATCCGGCCGGCGCGGCGGATCGAGACGGATCTCGCTGCCTGCCTGGGTCAGCTTCACATAATCAAGCAGCAGGCCAATGGCGGAGAGTTCGGTCCGGCTGAAATCTCCAAGGGCGTCAATCGCGGCGAGATCGAACGCTTCTTTAAGAAGGGCTTCGCCGGTCTTGTGGGTCGCGGCCCGGGCCGGACGCCAGGTGACCGGCGCAGTGGATGCAGCGGTTGCCGAAATGATGGGCGGCTTTCCGCTGTCGGCATCCGCCGCCAGCAGCTCCGACAAGGGCCAGGCCAGCAACATGTCTGCCAGGGCAGCCGGGTCGACGCCGGCGACATCGAACTTCCCGGTTGAAACGTCACAAACCGCAATGGCGCCTTCCGCGCCCCCTGCCCCGAGGGCGATGGCCGCCAGTGCCTGTCCTTGCCGGGCAGGCAGCAAGGCTTCTTCGGTGAGTGTCCCGGGCGTCACGATCCGCACGATCTCGCGGTTCACAATTGCCTTGGAGCCGCGCTTCTTTGCTTCAGCCGGACTTTCGGTCTGTTCGCACACCGCCACACGGCACCCGGCCTTGATCAGACGGGCGAGGTATCCTTCCGCCGCATGATAGGGCACACCGGCCATGGGAATCGGCTTGCCTTCATGTTCCCCGCGCGAGGTGAGCGTGATGTCGAGGATCTTTGCCGCCTCCACGGCGTCATCAAAGAAGAGTTCGTAGAAATCCCCCATGCGAAAGAACAACAACGCGTCGGGCTGTTGCTTCTTTATGGAAAGATATTGCGCCATGAACGGGGTCGGCGCGGAAGTCTTGCTCGCAGCGGAGGAGGTTGCAGTGTCAGCCATGTCGCGCGGACGCTAGCCGTTTGTCTGGGGATTCGCAAAGCATCTGGCCAGCCATACCGAAATCGCATGCTTTTCGGTCATTTAGGCAGTTGGCAGCCCCCTCGGCGCGGCCTAGGGTCCCGCCCCAAACGAGAACCGAAACAGACCCGTAGAACAGACCCCAAGTCATGACGTCAAAGCGCCCCAGCTTCACCGATCAGGAAGCCCTTGATTTCCATTCCAAGCCGACCGCCGGCAAGATCTCCATGGCGCCGACCAAGCCCATGGGCACGCAGCGGGACCTGTCGCTGGCATACAGCCCTGGCGTGGCTGTCCCGGTGCTTGCCATCGCCGAGGATGAAGACAAGGCCTATGACTATACGTCCAAGGGCAACATGGTCGCCGTGATATCCAACGGCACGGCCATTCTCGGCCTTGGCGACTTGGGCCCGATGGCGTCGAAACCGGTGATGGAAGGCAAGTCGGTCCTCTTCAAGCGTTTTGCCGACATCGACAGCATCGATATCGAGGTGAACACGAAGGATGCGGACGATTTTATCCGGACGGTCCGCAACATCGGCGACACCTGGGGCGGCATCAACCTGGAAGACATCGGGTCGCCGGACTGCTTCATCATCGAAAGCCGTCTCCGGGAAGAGCTCGACATTCCGGTCTTCCATGACGACCAGCACGGCACGGCCATCATCGCAGCCGCCGGCCTGATCAATGCCTGCCACATCACCGGACGTGACCTGAAAGACGTGAAAGTCGCCGTCTCCGGCGCGGGCGCCGCCGGCCTCTCCTGCGCCGGCCTGATCCGCCATCTCGGCGTGCCAGCGGAAAACATCCTCATGTGCGACTCCACCGGTGTCGTCTATGAAGGCCGCACCGAACGGATGGACCAGTTCAAATCCGCCTTCGCCGTGAAGACCGCCAAGCGGACCCTGACCGAAGCCATGGAAGGTGCAGACATTTTCCTCGGCCTGTCCGCCAAGGGCGCGGTGACGCAGGATATGGTCAAGGCGATGGCGCCAAACCCGATCATCTTCGCTATGGCCAATCCGGACCCGGAAATTACGCCGGAAGAAATCAAGGCCGTGCGCGACGACGCCATCATCGCGACGGGCCGTTCGGACTATCCGAACCAGGTCAACAATGTGCTGGGCTTCCCATACATTTTCCGCGGCGCACTGGATGTCCGGGCGCGCAGCATCAATGAAGAAATGAAAGTTGCCGCGGCCTACGCCTTGGCCGAACTGGCCCGCGAGGATGTGCCGGACGAAGTGGCCGCCGCCTATCACGGCTCGCGCCCAACCTTCGGACGGGACTACATTATCCCCACCCCGTTTGATCCGCGCCTCATCTCACACGTCCCGCCCTTCGTGGCGCAGGCCGCCATGGACACAGGTGTAGCCCGCAAGCCCATCCCGGACATGGACGCCTACCGCGCCCAGCTCAAGCGCCGGTCGGATCCTGCCGCAGCATTCCTCGAAGGCGTGCAGGCACGCTGCAAGGAAGTGCAGCGCCGGATCGTCTTCGCTGAGGGTGAGGAACCGTCCGTTGTCCGTGCCGCCTACAGCTTCAAGAACCAGGGCCTCGGCCATCCGATCCTCATCGGGCGGGAAGCGCAGGTGGAGCAGACCATGGAAATGATGGGTGTCCCGGCCGGTTCGCTGGAGATCATCAACGCCCGCCTGTCCGACAACAACCCGGTCTATACGGACATGCTCTATGCCCGGCTGCAGCGGGAAGGCTACCTCAAGCGGGACGTTCAGCGCCTCGTCAATAACGACCGGAACGTGTTCGGCTCATGCATGCTGAAGAATGGCGACGCCGATGGCATGGTCACAGGTGTCACCCGAAACTACGACGTCGCCCTGAAAGATGCCCAGATGGTTCTGGATCCGATTCCGGGCCAGGCCGTTATCGGGATGTCGATGGTGATCAATCGCGGCAAGACGGTTTTCATCGCCGACACCAGTGTAACCGAACTGCCGGGCGGTCCGGAGCTTGCCAACATTGCCATCGAAGCCGCCCGCGCAGTCCAGTCGGTCGGCTTTGTCCCCCGCGTGGCCTTCCTTTCCTACTCGACCTTTGGCAATCCGATGGGCGAACGGGGTGAGAAAGTCCGCGAAGCGGTCGCCATTCTCGACAAGATGGATGACATCGAATTCGAATATGAAGGCGATATGGCAGCGGATGTGGCACTCAACCCGAACCACTGGATGCTCTACCCCTTCTCACGCCTCAGCGGCCCGGCCAATGTGCTGGTCATGCCGGCCATCCATGCGGCATCGATCTCGACCAAGCTGCTGGAATCGATGAGCCGGGCGACCGTCATCGGCCCGATGCTGCTCGGACTCGAAAAACCGGTCCAGATTGCCTCACTGGGCGCTACCGTTGGCGACATCGTCAATCTGGCGACCATCGCGGCCTATGACGTGGATGATGTCCACGGCTGATGGCCGGATGCGGCACACATATCGTCGGGGCAGGACTCGCGACTGGCGGGCCCTTCCCCTATATTTGTCTTAGTCAGACACCTGCAGGGAGGCCCGAGCGGCATGAAAGAGTACCTGAAATTCTACATCAACGGTGAATGGGTCGATCCCGTAACGCCGAAGACGCTTGAAGTCGAAAACCCGGCCACCGAAGAAAACTTCGCGGTCATCTCGCTCGGTTCGCAAGCAGACGTCGACAAGGCTGTCGCCGCCGCAAAGGCTGCATTCCCGGCTTTCTCGCAGACGACGGTGGAATACCGCGCCGAACTGCTCGAAAAGATCGCCGCAGGCATCCAGGCCCGCTTGCCGGAACTGGCCGAAGCCGTTTCGACGGAAATGGGCGCGCCGATGTGGCTGGCCAACGCAGCCCAGGTGCCGGCCGGCATGGGCCATTTTGGCACGACCGCTGCCATACTGCGGAACTACAAATGGGAAGAAGTGAAGGGCACGACCCTGCTTCGCAAAGAACCGATCGGGGTTTGCGGCTTCATCACGCCGTGGAACTGGCCGATCAATCAGATCGCCTGCAAAGTGGCTCCGGCCATCGCAGCTGGCTGCACCATGGTGCTGAAACCGTCCGAGATCGCTCCGATCGACGCCATGATCCTGACTGAGATCATCCACGAAGCCGGCGTGCCGAAGGGTGTCTTCAACCTCGTCAACGGTGACGGCCCGGGTGTCGGCGCAACGCTGTCCGCACATCCGGACGTCGACATGATGTCCTTCACCGGATCCACGCGTGCCGGTGTTCTGGTCGCTCAGGCTGCAGCTCCAACCGTGAAGCGTGTTGCCCAGGAGCTTGGCGGCAAGAGCCCGAACATCGTCCTGCCGGGCGCAGACCTGAAAAAGGCTGTTTCTGGCGGCATCATCCAGATGATGACCAATTCCGGCCAGTCCTGTAACGCGCCGTCCCGCATGTTCGTGCAGAAGGATCAGCAGGACGAAGCGATCGCAATCGCCAAGGCAACTGCCGAATCCGTGAAAGTGATGATGCCGGCCGAAGCCGAGCCCGGTGCGATCGGCCCGATCTCGAATGCCAACCAGTACCAGAAAGTACAGGATCTCATTCAGAAGGGCATCGAAGAAGGCGCGACACTCGTCGCCGGCGGCCCGGGCCGTCCGGAAGGCTTCAACAAAGGCTACTTCGCCCGTCCGACCGTGTTCGCGAATGTCACCAATGACATGACCATCGCACGTGAGGAGATTTTCGGGCCGGTGCTGGTGATGATCCCGTATGAAGACGTGGACGATGCCGTGAAGATGGCGAACGATACGGTGTACGGCCTCGCCGGTTATGTGCAGGGTCCTGAGGAAGAAGCCAACAAGGTCGCCAACCGCATCCGCGCAGGCCAGATTCAGGTCAATGGCGCCCGGCCCGACTTCACGGCGCCGTTCGGCGGTTATGGCCAGTCCGGCAACGGACGGGAATGGGGCGAAGAAGGCTTTGAAGAGTTCCTCGAAGTGAAAGCCGTGATCGGCTATAAAGCCGCCTGATCCGGCTGGAACCATTTATCATGAGGGCGGCTTTCGAGCCGCCCTTTTTGTTTCAGATCAGGTCACGGCACACCGACGAAACGGAAAATATCGCCGGATCCGTATGACACGATGTAGAGGTTGCCGTCGGAATCTTCTCCAAAGCTCGAAACGTTGGAGAGACTTCCCTGATCCGGCACCAGCTGGTCGTTCAGTCGCATGCCGGCTGTCACATCAACGGTCGCGCCGTTCACCAGGCTCGTTTCCGGTATCGACCAGACATTGCTGTTCACGAAATCCGCGAAGACATAATGGTTCCGGATCGGCTCGATATTGCCGCGATAGACATAGCCGCCCGTAATCGAATTACCCTCGTTGGCTGCGCTGCCGTGGAAATACTGCGCTACGGGATCCCGGAAAGACGGATCATCCGGCCCCTCATAGATCTGGGTTCCCTCCAGATTGTCCCAACCGAAATTCACCCCGCCTTCGCTCGTTCCCAGCCGGTTCACTTCTTCGACCGCCCCCTGCCCGACGTCGGCAATAAACAGATCACCCGTGGCCGCATCGAAACTGCACCTGAAGGGATTACGCAGGCCGAGCGCATAGATTTCCGGTCGGCCACCCGCCCCGCCAGGAAACGCATTCCCGGCCGGGATAGCATAGTCTCGCGCCGGGTCTGCCGGGAAATCGTCCGCAGTCACATCAATTCGGAGTATCTTGCCAAGCAGATAGTCCGGGTCCTGCGCCCGCTCCAGCGGATCTCCGCTGCCCCCGCCATCTCCCATGGCAATGTAGAGCAAGCCATCCGGACCAAAGCCCAGCCAGCCCCCATTATGGTTTGCCCGCTCCTGAGGCACCGTCAGGATAACGTCTTCCGATGTTGGGTCGACCTGTTCTGACGATCCGGAAAACGTCTGGTAGCGGCGTATTTCCGTGTCACCCGCCGGGTTTGTTACATTCACGAAAAGAGTCCGGTCAGTCGCAAAGTCCGGCGAGAAGGCAATGCCCAACAGGCCTCGCTCCCCATCCGTGGAAATGGAGCCGGAGACGTTCAGAAAGTCGACGCTGCCAATCGCGCCATTCTGCGGATTGAGCAATCTGGCCAGCCCGCCCTTCTGCAGGACGACAAGCTGTCCGCTGCCCGGCAGGCCCGTGACATAAAGGGGCGCGGAAAAGCCGGCTCCAACCCGCTGAAGGGCGACCTGTTCGGAAACGTCCGTCACGGTTACAGCCAGGCTGAGCGTATCTGTCAGGCCTCCGCCATCGCGCGCCTCGAGGGTGACCTCGTAGACATTGTCTGCATTGCCGTCGGCCGGTGCTTCAAAATTGGGAGGCGAGGCAAAGGCGATGGTTTGCGCGGAAAAGTCGAAATCAAAGGCACCCTCATCCCCGCCCGGCACCACACTCAGCGTCACGGCGTCGCCATCCGGATCGGAAACGCTGATCGTGTAGAAGGTTCCGGCGGAATTCTCGGCAACGCTGACACTGGCCGGACCTGAAAAAACAGGTGGCTGATTGGGGGCTGGCTGAGGCGATCCGCCATTGCCGCTGCCCCCTCCACAGGCTGCAACGGCCAGCAGGCATAGACCGGCACACCAGCGCACGGGCTCGGACGAGCTTTTCATATCAAGCCTCCTTGCCCCTCCCTTTCCCTGTTCGGAAGCGTACACGAATGGCGCTGTCGAGCCAGATCAGATGCAAAAAGTAACAATAACGTCATCCGCCAGGCCGCCGTTCAGCGCATGGTTCAACTGGCGTTCATCCAACCTCACCGATATAATCTGCAGGAACTACTGTGAGCCGGAGGTCATCCAGGATGCGGAAACTTGTTCTCCCCGTTGCCATTGCAGCCCTCGCGCTGCTCGGTGCCTGCGCGACCGCAACGCCGTATCAGGCAGCCATCGACGCCTCCAGCCGCGGCTATTCCGAACAGCAGATCGAAAATAACCGGTTCCGGGTTCAGTTTGCCGGCAACAGCCTGACGGACCGCAAGACGGTGGAGACCTACCTGCTCTACCGGGCAGCGGAGCTGACGAAGCTGAACGGGTATGATCATTTCCGCGTCGTTCACCGCGACACGGATGCGAAGAGCCGGATGGTTCCGATTGGCGGCGGCCCCTACTCCCCCTTCTATGATCATTTCTATCTTGATTATTACTACTATGGACCTCGGTCTGCCTATTACCGGACCCGGCCCTACGCCTATGATCCATTCTGGCCGCGCTGGGGCTATTACGATCCCTATTGGGGCGGGGCGGAATACCGGGAGTCCACCCGCTACATCGCGTCTGCTGAAATCCTGATGGGCAAGGGTCCGAAACCGGATGATGCAGCCTATTTCGATGCCGATCAGGTTCTCATGAATCTGTCCGGAAGCATTGTGCGGCCGCAGCCCTGATTCCAGGCGCAGTCTGTTTCATACAGGCCCGCAAGGTGTGCACGTCCTCTGACCCGGACGCTGTCCCCAACCTGCTGACAGTTTTCTGCCCGCAGGTCTGGTAATGCCAGCCTGACAGGTCCAGATAGCCTTTCCAGAAACCTGCCCGCTCGAAAGGTGCCCACGGTGCCCGATACCGAATCCAAAGCACCCACACCTGCGACGCAGACCGGGGCCTCTGTTCCCGGCCGTTCGGAAATGGTGGTAATGGTCGCCGGGCTCATGGCGCTGAACGCACTCGCCATCGACATCATGCTGCCCGCGCTGAACCAGATTGCGCATGATGTCGGTCTGACGGCCGAAGGCGTTGAAAGCGATAACCGCCAGCAGCTGATTATCTTCGCCTACATCCTCGGGTTTGGCGCCCCGCAACTCCTGTGGGGCCCGATCACCGACCGGTTCGGACGCCGCGGCCCACTCTTCATCAGTCTGACCGGCTACATATTGATGGCCGGCCTTTGCGTCACACTCCGGGAATTCCACGCCCTGCTGGCCGCCCGCTTTATCCAGGGCGTCTTCTCATCCGGTGCCCGGCTGGTAGCCGTATCCGTCGTCCGCGATCTCTTCGCCGGACGGCAGATGGCGCGTTTCATGTCGCTCGTCATGACCATTTTCATGATCGTTCCGATTGTCGCCCCGGGCGTCGGCCAGATCATTCTTCTTGTGGCACCCTGGGAGTGGATATTCGGCACACTGGTCGCGTTCGGCCTGGTCATGCTCGGCTGGACGTGGCTCCGCCTGCCCGAAACCCTGCCGGCAGACCAGCGCCGCCCTCTGAATCTGGGCAATGCGCTTGGGGCATATGCACAAGTGGTCCGGACCCCCATCACATTCGGCTATATGTGTGCATCCGGCATCGTGTTTGGTGCCCTGTTCTCTTTCATCGCAACGTCCGAACAGGTTTTCCGCGAAGTGTTCGGCCGGGGAGAAGACTTCGTCCTCTGGTTCTCCGGGATCGCTGGCATGCTGGCAGTGGCGAATTTCACCAATTCTCGGCTGGTTGAGAAGATCGGCATGCGCCGGATCAGCCATGCCGCCTTGCTGCTTTTTACCGGCCTGTCTGCGCTTTCGGCACTCATCACCTTTTCTCTCGGCGAGAGCCTGCTCTGGTTCTATCCGCTGTTCATTCTGACGTTTGCCTGTTTCGGCCTGCTGGGCTCGAACTTTTCAGCCTTGGCCATGGAGCCGCTTGGCGCGATCGCCGGCACAGCTTCGGCAGCTTATGGCTTTGCCACGACGACCGTCTCCAGCCTGATCGGCATGTTGATCGGCAGCCAGTATAATGGCTCCACCATCCCTCTGATGCTCGGCTTCGTTTGCCTGGGTGCCTCGTCTCTCGTGATCATCCTGATCACGGAAAAGGGCAAACTGTTCAGCTCACGTTGATGCGGCGCTTGCTCCGTGTCGCCGATTCCCGGTCACTGGAAAGCGGACGCACCTGACGCTCGAGGTGTTCAATCACCTTTCCGGCAATGTCCTTGCCCGTCGCACTTTCGATCCCCTCGAGGCCCGGAGAGGAATTGACCTCCAGGACTTTCGGCCCGTCCTTTGTCTGCAACAGGTCAACACCCGCCACATTCAGCCCCAAAACCCTCGCAGCGGCCCGGGCGGTTTCGCGTTCCTCTGCCGTCAGACGGATGCTGGAAGCCGTACCGCCACGGTGCAGGTTTGAACGAAACTCGCCCTTCTGCGCCTGCCGCTTCATGGCCCCGACGACCTTGTTTCCGATGACCAGCACCCGCACATCGGCGCCTGCGGCCTCTTCCACGAATTCCTGGACCAGGAAGTTTGCATCGAGCCCCCGGAACGCGTCCACGAGGCTTTCGGCGGCTTTGCGGGTTTCCGCCAGCACCACGCCCCTGCCCTGGGTCGATGTCAGCAGTTTCAGGACGACTGGTGCTCCGTCGACCAGGCCAATCAGGTCCTTGGTATCTTTCGGGCTGTGCGCAAAAGCCGTCACCGGCATGGCGATCTTCGCCCGGGCCAGCAGCTGCTGTGCCAGCAGCTTGTCACGCGAACGGCCGATGGCGCCGGCACCATTCAGGCAGACCGCGCCCGTATTCGAGAATTGCCGCAGCACCGCCATTCCATAGTCGGTAATTTTCGCACCGATCCGCGGGATGACAGCGTCATAGCGCGGCAGGGCCTTACCATCATAATGCACCTGCGGGTCCAGCGTGCCGATCTGCATGTAGCAACGGGCGGTGTCGATCATCTCGATGACATGACCGCGTTTCAGGGCCGCTTCGACAAGGCGCTGGCTGGAATAATTGTGCGGCTCCCGCGTCAGCAATGCGATGCGTAGCGGGCGCTTCACCGGCTTCTTTTTCGGCAAGCCCTTGTACAGACTGTAGGAAAGCTCCGGCATGCGAAAGGATTCGTTCGGGTCCACCACCATGTCCGGCTGCATGGCACCGCGTCCGAAAAGCATGCGGTACATCATGTTCTCGCGGTTGGTCAGCGTCAGCTGGATCGGCCAGCGCCGATCCCCCATCGCGACATCCGTCTCGATCACGTAGCGCAGCTCTGTTTCGCCATTGGAACTCGTCACTTCACGGCGGTCGACCACCGGCGCAGAACAGGTGACTTCAAGGGACGGATTATTGGGGTCCGGCTGGATCAGGAAACGGACCTGCGGGCGGGTCACCGGACCGAACGGCTCGATCACGCTGGCATGAAGGGCCGACGTCTTTGCGCCTGTATCGATCTTCGCCTTGATGGCGGGCAGGCCAAGATCCGGCAGGGACAGCCATTCTTCCCAACCGAGTTCAAAAGGATTGGAGTGGGGCATGGTCCGGACGCCTCAGTCGAAAATTTTCCGCCGCTTATGCCTGCCTGCAGACAAGCACAAGCGGCAAGAACATTACGGCACTCAGCCCTCGACGAGCCAGGCCTTTTCAACGATGCCGACAACGTCGCCCATAATGCCGGTGATCTTGAAATCCTTCGGCGTGTAGATGCGGGCAACACCCATCTGGCGCAGGGCCTGGGCATCTTCCGGCGGGATGATGCCGCCGACGACGACCGGCACATTGTCGAGGCCGACCTTGCGCAATTCCGCCAGCGTCTCGCGAACAAGATCCAGGTGGCTGCCCGAGAGGATCGACAGGCCGACGACATGCGCATTGGCTTCCTTGGCCTGCGCGGCGATTTCGTTCGGCGCAAAGCGAATGCCTTCATAGACCACATCCATGCCGACCTCACGTCCGCGCGCGGCGATCTGTTCGGCGCCATTCGAGTGCCCATCAAGGCCCGGCTTGCCCAGCACATAGGTCAGGCGGCGGCCGAGGGCGTCTGACACGCGGTCGACTTCCTTGCGGACGGCATCTGTGTCTTCATTGCTGTCGGAATTGATCACGACAGCCACACCCGTGGGCCCGCGATACTCGCCGAACACTTCGCGCATGGCTTCACCCCACTCACCCGTGGTGACGCCTGCCTTTGCGCAAGCGATGGAGGGCTCCATGATATTGGTTCCCGATTTCGCGGCTTCCTTCAGGCCGGCAATCGCAGCGTCGGCCGCTGTATTGTCGCGGTTCGCACGCCAGGCCGTCAGTTCACGGACCTGCATCATCTCCTCGGCCGGATCGACCGTCTGGATCGCGCCATCACCGCCGCCCAGCGGGCTCTCTTCCGTTTCGGTGTAGCGGTTCACGCCCACAACGGTGAGATCGCCGGATTCGATGGCCTTCACGCGCTCAATGTGCGCGCCGACAAGGCTCTCCTTCATGAAGTCGATCGACTTTGTCGCGCCGCCGCGCGCATCGATCTCGGCGAGCGTTGTTCGGGCCAGCTCCTTCAGCTCGTCGGTCTTGCTTTCGACCACATGGCTGCCGTCGAACAGGTCTTCATATTCCAGAAGGTCCGTCTCGTAGGCGAGTATCTGCTGCAGGCGCAGCGACCATTGCTGGTCCCATGGACGCGGCAGGCCGAGCGCTTCGTTCCACGCCGGAAGCTGCAGCGCGCGGCAGCGGGCCTTCTTGGACAGCGTCACGGCCAGGGCTTCGATCAGGATGCGATAGACATTGTTCTCAGGCTGCGGCTCTGTGAGGCCGAGCGAGTTTACCTGCACGCCATAGCGGAACAGCAGGGCTTTTGGATCGGACACGCCATACCGTTCGCGGCCGATCTCTTCCCAGAGTTCCACAAAGGCACGCATTTTACAAAGTTCCGTAACGAAACGCACCCCAGCATTCACGAAGAATGAGATCCGACCGAAAACCGTCTCAAAGTCTTCTTCTGGAACTTTGCCGCCGGCTTTTACCGTATCAAGCACAGCAATCGCCGTCGCGAGGGCGTAGGCCAGTTCCTGTTCCGGCGTCGCACCTGCTTCCTGCAAATGGTAGGAGCAGACATTCATCGGATTCCACTTCGGCACTTCAGTATAGCACCAGGTGACCATGTCCGAGATCAGCTTCATCGATGGCTCGGGCGGGAACACATAGGTCCCGCGTGAGAGGTATTCCTTGACGATGTCGTTCTGGGTCGTGCCGCGCAGTTTCTTGCGATCATCGCCGCGCTCATCTGCCAGCGCGACATAGAGCGCCAGCATCCAGGAGGCCGGCGCATTGATCGTCATAGACGTGTTCATCTGCTCCAGCGGCAGCTCGGCCATCAGCTCGCGCATGTCGCCGAGATGCTTCACCGGCACGCCGACCTTGCCGACTTCGCCGCGCGCGAGGATGTGGTCGGCGTCATAGGCCGTCTGCGTGGGCAGGTCGAAGGCGATCGACAGGCCCGTCTGGCCCTTGCCCAGATTCATCCGGTAAAGTTCGTTCGACTTTTTTGCCGTCGAGTGGCCGGCATAGGTCCGGAAGATCCAGGGCCGGTCGGGATTATGCTGGAATGAAGTTTGGCTGTCGGCCATGGGGCATGCGCCTCCCAACGCAGAGATTTTGTTGCGGCGCAACATGCCCTCCGGAAACCGGGCTGACAAGCCGCAGGATGAAGCGTCTTGCGGCCGCAGGCGGGCAGGGCCACATTCGCTCCATGATACATATTTCTTCCGGTGGCCAGACAGGCGGGCCGACAAATGGATTGTCCCCCGGCTCGTTGCAGCTGGCGCTCCGCCTTCGATTGGCGTCATTGGTCGCGTTTCCGGCGGCTGCCATGCTGGCCGCCATTACCCAGCGCAGCTTCCTGATCCTTCTGCTGCTGGCAGGCGGCATGATGGTCGTGTCGTGGATTGAGCGCATACGGCTCCTGCGCGCTGCAGGCGAAACGCGCATGCCCCATCCCGGCGCTTTCTGGCCGGGCTTTGCCGCGCGGACAGGATTGTTGCTGGGAATATTCATCATCACGCTGGGTGTGTTGGCGCTCTTCCGCGACACGTCGCTCGCCCGCAGCTTCGGCTGGCCGGACCTTTTGATCGCGGGCGGCACGACGCTGGCAGTTTATCTGATGAACCTCGCCAGCGCCCGCCTGGCGGCCGGACAGGCGAACATCGTGGCGAGCCAGCTGAACGCTTCTTTCCATTCAGCAAGCCGCCCGGGCGACGGGCCAGACGACATTATCGAAGGCGAATTCACGTCCCCGGACGAGCGCTGAACCACACGCCCGCGCCACAGATTCTCTGGCGTGCGCTCGGTTTTCCGCGCTTAGCCAAGCGCCCAGGGCGCCACTTCAGCCACATCAGCTCCCATCGCCTCATAATAAAGGCGCTGGATCCGCCGTGTGACAGGCCCCGGCTTGCCATCACCCACCGGCTTGCCATCGATGGCGACGACCGGCGCCACGATCGCACCAGATGATGTCGTGAAAACTTCTTTGGCGGAGGCCGCCTCTTCCGGCGTGAAGGCGCGCTCGATGACTTCCAGACCTTCCCTTTTGAGCAATGAGACAACCCCGGCGCGGGTGATGCCCGGCAGGATGGCGTGCGAGAGCTCGCGCGTGATCAGCTTGCCATCCGCATCGACGATCCAGGCATTGGCCGATGCTGCCTCGGTCACCAGCCCGTCTTCGATCATGAAGGCCGTTTCCGCGCCTTTCTGCCGGGCCGCGCGATAAGCCAGCGCCTGAGAGAGGAGCTGCACCGTCTTCATGTCCCGGCGTTTCCAGCGCGTATCGCCCAGCGTGATCGCTCTTATCCCGTCCCGGGCGAGATCACCGATCAGCGGACGGGCATCGGCGTAAACAAATACAGTTGGCGTGAAGGTCTTAGGCCCGGCGAAATCGCGCAGGCCGTAGTCTCCAGCCGTCACCTCCAGATAGACAAGCCCCTCTTCCACGCCATTCCGGTCGACCAGGTCTGAGTGGATTTCAGCCCATTTCTCGTCACTATATGGATTGGGGATGGATATGCCCTCCAGAGTGCGCCGGAGACGAGAAAGATGCCCTTCAAGGTCGATGAAACGGCCATCATATACCGAGGTTACCTCATAGGCGGCATGGGCGAACAGAAACCCCCGGTCGAACGGAGAAATCGTTGCATCCTCAACAGGACAGAATTTTCCGTTGAGATAGACAGTCCGGCCGATTGTCATTTTTGTCACGCTCCTGACGCTTGATATTGTGCACCGCAACAAAACAACTTGCATCGGGGCATCCATGACGCCAAGGTGGCGCGCGCCGAGGGCCTTGTGAAGTTGCGCCAAGATCGCACCACCGGGTTTTTTGCAGAAAGTACAAAGGAGGAGGGCATTCCGCCATGAGCCGGGAAGTCAAAGACATTTACGAGTTGGGCGAAATACCGCCCGAATTTCACGTTCCGAAAATGATGTACGCCTGGGCGATCCGCCGGGAACGTCATGGCCGTCCGGCCACCGCCATGCAGCTGGAACAGGTGCCGGTACCGGAAATCGATTCCGATGAAGTGCTGGTGCTCGTGATGGCCGCTGGCGTGAACTATAATGGCATCTGGGCTGCCCTGGGCGAGCCTGTGTCCGTCTTTGACGTCCACAAACAGGACTATCACATTGCCGGCTCCGACGCCGCCGGCATCGTCTGGGCCGTTGGCCGCAAGGTGAAACGCGTGAAGCCCGGCGACGAAGTTGTCATTCACTGCAACCAGGATGATGGCGACGACGAGGAGTGCAATGGCGGCGATCCGATGTTCTCGCCGTCCCAGCGCATTTGGGGATATGAGACGCCGGACGGCTCTTTCGCGCAGTTCTGCCGCGTTCAGGCTCGCCAGTGCATGCCGCGTCCGAAACACCTGACCTGGGAAGAGAGCGCCTGCTACACGCTGACGCTGGCCACCGCCTACCGCATGCTGTTCGGCCACCGCCCGCACATCGTGAAGCCGGCGGACAACGTCCTCGTCTGGGGCGCTTCCGGCGGCCTCGGCAGTTTCGGTGTCCAGCTCTGCGCCGTGACCGGCGCCAATGCCATCGGCGTTGTGTCCAGTGACGACAAAAAGGAACACGTGCTCAGCCTCGGCGCCAAGGGCGTGCTGAACCGGAAAGACTTCAATTGCTGGGGCCAGCTGCCCACGGTGAACGGGCCGGAGTTCAAAGACTATATGCGCGAGAGCCGCAAGTTCGGGAAAGCGCTCTGGGAGATCACCGGCAACAAGGATGTCGACATCGTGTTCGAACACCCTGGCGAATCGACCTTCCCGGTCTCCGTCTTCGTGGTGAAACGCGGCGGCATGGTGGTGATCTGTGCCGGGACGACTGGCTTCAACCTGACCATGGACGCCCGCTTCCTGTGGATGCGCCAGAAGCGCGTACAGGGCAGCCACTTCGCCAACCTGAAGCAAGCCTCTGCCGCCAATGACCTGGTCATCAACCGCCGTATCGACCCCGGCATGTCCGAGGTCTTCCCGTGGGAAGACATTCCGGCTGCGCACGAGAAGATGCTGGATAACAAGCACCTGCCGGGCAACATGGCTGTGCTGGTGACCTCTCCGAAGCCGGGCCTGCGCACCGTGGAAGACGTCCTCGCCGTGAACGGGCAGGCCAGCTGATCATGCTGAGCCGCGCTTTCGCGGAAGAATTTGCCAATGACTGGCTGTCGGCATGGAACGACAGGGATATCGACCGTATCCTGTCGCACTATGCCGACGACGTCGTCTTCCACAGCCCGCGCATCGCGCTGGTGATGGGCAATGACGCGACCACCGTTCACGGAAAGAAAGCGCTGCAAACCTATTGGACCGAGGCCCTTTCACGGGCCCGGTCCCTGTTCTTTGCGATCGACAATGTGCTTGTCAGCTCCGACGCTGTGACCATTCTCTACACGAACCACCGTGAAGAGAAGGTCGCAGAAACCTTCATCTTCAACGAAGATGGCGAAGTCGGCGTCTCAATCGCGGCGTACGGTCCGGCTTAGCCCTCGAATGGGTCGCGCATCAGGATGACGTCTTCGCGTTCCGGGCTGGTGGAGACAAGCGCACAAGGCTTACCGACCAGTTCCTCAAGGCGGCGGACATATTTCACGGCCTCAGCCGGCAGGTCCGCCCAGGAGCGTGCCCCAGCCGTGGAGCCTTTCCAGCCCTCCATGGTTTCGTAGACCGGCTCGACCGCTGCCTGGTCTGTCAGGCCTGCGGGATAATGATCGATCTCCTGCCCGTTCAGCCTGTAGGCTACACAGACCTTGATCTCGTCGAACCCGTCCAGAACATCCAGCTTGGTCAGGGCGAGGCCGTTGACGCCCGAGGTCGCGCAAGCCTGCCGCACCATGACGCTGTCGAACCAGCCGCAGCGGCGCGCCCGGCCGGTGTTCACACCCACTTCCCGGCCAACCGTGCCGAGGCGTTCGCCGATCTCATTGTCCTGCTCGGTCGGGAAGGGCCCTGCACCGACGCGCGTCGTATAAGCCTTCGCGAGGCCAAGCACATAAGAGATTGCGCCCGGACCGACACCCGAGCCAGCCGACGCATTCCCTGCCACGACATTGGAAGAGGTCACGAACGGATAGGTGCCGTGATCGACGTCCAGCATCACGCCCTGCGCGCCTTCGAACAGGATGCGCTTGCCAGCCTTCACCTGCTCGTCCAGCAGCTTCCAGACCGGCTGGGCATAGGCCAGAACTTTCGGCGCGATGTCCAGCAGGTCCGCTTTCAGCTTGGCACCATCCGGCTCCGGCAGGTCGAGCCCTGCGCGCAGCGGCCGGTGGTGGGCCAGCAGGCGTTCGATCTTCATGTCGAGCGCAGCCGGATCGGCAAGATCAGCCACCCGGATCGCCCGGCGGCCGACGCGGTCTTCATAGGCCGGGCCGATACCGCGTTTTGTCGTGCCGATCTGCGCGGCGCCGAGGGCGCCCTCACGGGCGGCATCGATGTCCTTGTGCCAGGGCAGGATCAGGGCGGCATTATCGGCCAGCACCAGCGTTTCGGGGGAGACTTCCACCCCCTGCCCCTGAATGCCTTCAATCTCGGTCAGCATGTGCCACGGGTCGACCACGACCCCGTTGCCGATGACGGAGAGCTTGCCGCCCCGGACGAGGCCCGACGGCAACAGCGCCAGCTTGAAGACCTTGCCGTCGATCACCAGCGTGTGGCCGGCATTGTGCCCGCCCTGGAACCGGACAACCACATCCGCCCGGCTCGACAGCCAGTCGACGATCTTGCCCTTGCCTTCGTCGCCCCATTGGGCCCCTACGACCACTACGCCAGCCATGTGCCGCTCCTGTTCAGTCCGCGGCGACAAGGGCAGGATTCAGCGCAGAAAAGCAAGGGGCCTTTGGCCGCGCCGTTAATCGAAACTATAGCTGAAGCGAACCCCGAAATTGTCGAGGCCCTGGTTGCGCCCGTTTCCGAGAACCTGTCCGTGGCTCAGATGCTCGTACATGAGCTCGACGCCCCAAGTCTCGTTGATGTCATGGTGCAGGCCGAAAGTCGTGCGGAAAAGGTCGCGTGAGCCGAGCAGGACATGCTTTTCCGTGAAAGCGAGGCTCCGCGGATCCCCGTCCGGATACGGGCTCGCCAACTCCCCGTCATGGATCACATAACCAAAGCTCGGCTCGAATTGCCAACTTTTCGCGACCGGGAAAGACCAGTGCAGACCCACGCCGCCGAAGCTCGTCTCGCCCTGAAAATTGACGCTGCCCATGACATAGGGCTTCGGGCTCCAGATAAATCCCAGGAAATCGGGGGAATGGAAGAGGACGTCGCCATTCAGGCTCTGGCCGGGCTCCTTATTGGCATTGTCGCAATCGAGCACGCAGATGTTCTCCTGCATGATGCCGAGGCGGACTTCGCTGACGAGGTCGGCGGAGGCAGAACCGGCGAATGCGGTCGCAGAAGCAACAGCAGCGACACTGGCAAAAAGGTAACGGCGCATGGAGACTCCCTGTAATATTACAGGCGAGTAAGGAACTCCGGACTCGCCCGTCAAGCGTGAAACAGGCCGTTCACGTCAATTTGCAGGGACAGGTAACCAAACCAACAAAGCCCCCCTACTCCCAATAGAAAACGGGCGGCCTGCGAGGACCGCCCGCCTTGTTGAACAGAATCAGGCCAATCGCCTGAAACCGGTTTAGAAGGTCAGCACTTTTGCGTACCGGACCTGCGGCAGGGCGCTCAGTTTCTCGACCAGGGCGCCGCTGGGTGTAGAATCGATGCCGATCAGGGCAATCGCCTCGTCCCCTGCCGTCGTGCGGCCAAGGTGGAAGGTGGCGATGTTGATCGCCTCTTCGCCCAGCATCTGACCGAGGGCGCCGATGAAGCCTGGCTGGTCGAGGTTGTTCACGTAAAGCATGACCGGCGCGAAATCGCCTTCCAACGCCATGCCCTTCACCTCGACAATGCGCGGCTTGCCGGCGATCAGCGTGCCCGCCAGCGTGCGCCAGCCGCCTTCCGGCGCATTCTGGGTTGCCTTGGTTTTCACCTTGATGCGGACAAGGCTGTCATAGACCGGGCTGTCTTCGGTCTTGGTTTCGGTCAGCTTCACACCGCTGTCGGCAAGGATCGCCGGCGCCGAGACCATGTTCACATCCCCGCGCGAAGCCCGCAGCAGGCCCGCCAGCAGCGCCGCCGTCAGCGGCTTGCGGTTCAGGTCTGCGACCTCGCCTTCATATTCGATCACGACCTCTTCATAACCGAAGTCGGAAATCTGGCCGGCGAAGGAGCCGAGCTTCTCGGCCAGTTCGGCGAACGGCTTGATCCGCGGAGCTTCCTCCGCCGTGATCGACGGCATGTTGAGGGCATTGGTCACCGCACCGGATAGGAGATAGTCCGACATCTGCTCAGCCACCTGAAGGGCGACATTTTCCTGTGCCTCGGTGGTCGCTGCGCCGAGGTGCGGCGTGGCGATGAAGTTCGGCGTGCCGAACAGAACGTTCTCCTTGGCCGGCTCGACCGCGAACACGTCGAAAGCGGCTGCCTTGATGTGACCGCTCTCCAGCAGATCCTTCACGGCCGCTTCGTCGACAAGGCCACCACGGGCGCAGTTGACGAGGATAAGGCCGGGTTTGGTCTTCTGCAGATTTTCGCGGCTGAGGACATTCTTGGTCTGCTCCGTCAGCGGAACGTGCAGCGTGATGATGTCTGCCCGTTTCAGCAGCTCATCCAGCTCGACCTTCTCGACGCCAAGTTCCACAGCGCGTTCCTCGGTGAGGAACGGATCATAGGCGGCGACTTTCATTTTCAGGCCGATGGCACGCTCGGCAACGCGGCTGCCGATATTGCCGCAACCGATCAGACCCAGCGTCTTGTAGGAGACTTCGGTCCCCATATAGCCGGACTTCGGCCATTTGCCTTCCTGGGTCTCGGCATTGGCTGCCGGGATCTGGCGGGCCGCTGCGAACATCAGCGCGATGGCGTGCTCTGCCGTCGTGATGGCGTTGCCGAACGGCGTATTCATGACCACGACGCCTTTGGCCGTCGCAGCCTTGATGTCGATATTATCGACACCGATACCGGCCCGGCCGATGACTTTCAGATTGGTCGCGGCGGCAATGACATCGGCGTTCGGCTTGCAAGCCGAGCGGACGACGAGGCCGTCATATTCCGGAATCTCCGCAATCAGTTCTTCCGTGTTCAGACCGGTCTTGGTGACCGTTTCGATGCCGCGGGCATGGAAGATTTCCACGGCGGCGGGGGAGAGTTTGTCTCCGATAAGGACTTTAGGCATTGTCTTTTCCTTTGCTCGCGGCTGATGCGGGCTGTCACCCGCGCCGCTGCGCCTTCGCCTTGCTCGTGAAGGCGCGCTTTGCAGATTTCGTTGCTAGAGAGAGGCCGCTTCTTCAGCGAAGGCCCAGTCGAGCCATGGCGTCAGCTTGGCTACATCGGACGGCTCAACCGTACCGCCGCACCAGATGCGCAGCCCCGGAGGGGCTTTCGCGTAACCAGCTGCGTCAAAGCAGGCCTTTTCCGTTTCGAGGCGCTTCATCATTGCCTTCACAAAGGCGCGCTGACCGGCCTCGTCGAGGCCTGCAACCCGCGGATCGACAATCTTGAACGTCACGCCGGTATTGGAGCGTACGTCTGCATCCGGACAAAGGAAGTCGACCCAGTCCGTTTTCGCGACCCAGTCGGTGAGAATGCCGAGGCTTTCGTCGGAACGGGCCTTCAGGGCCGTCCATCCGCCAAGTTCCTCACACCAGTCGAGCGCCTGCAGGTAATCTTCGACGCACAGCATGGATGGCGTGTTGATCGTGGAACCTTCGAACAGGTCCTCGTTCAGCTTTCCGCCTTTCGTCATTCGGAACAGTTTCGGCAGCGGCCGGTCCGGCGTGTAGGATTCAAGGCGCTTCACGGCATTCGGGCTGAGGATCAGCATGCCGTGGGCCGCCTCCCCGCCGAGGATTTTCTGCCAGGAATAGGTCACCACATCGAGCTTCTCCCACTCGATGTCCTGTGCGAAGGCAGCCGAGGTCGCATCGCAAATCACGATCCGGTCCGGGTTCGGCTTGATCCAGTCGGCGTTCGGCACGCGGACACCGGATGTGGTGCCGTTCCAAGTGAAGATGATGTCGGCATCGTCGCGCGCCTTTTCGAAAGGCGGCAGCTCGCCATAGTCGCCGACATGGGTGTTGCAGTCGGCCAGCTTCAGCTGCTTGGTCGCGTCGGTGACCCAGTCCTGCCCGAAGCTTTCCCAGGCAAAGACGTCCACAGGCTTCGCGCCCAGCATGGACCACATGCACATCTCCACGGCGCCGGTATCGGACGCGGGCACAATGGCCACGCGATAGCCGTCCGGCAGGCCGAGAATGGTCTTGGTCCGCTCAATCGCCGCTTTCAGCTTCTTCTTCGCATCACCGGAGCGGTGCGAACGGCCGAGCGTGGCAGTGTTCAGTTTTTCGAGGGAAAATCCTGGGCGCTTGGCAGTCGGGCCCGAGGAAAAATGCGGGCATGCTGGCAGCACGCCGGGTTTGGCGACGGTCGTCATCTGTTTGTACTCCTATCCTTACAGATAGGCTGGCACCCGTTGGGGGATGCTGGCCCGCCGCGTCTGTCTCATATTTCGGAGGCGTGCGCAAACGGCATTTCTGTGACGGGATCGACAGGTGACGCGAAACGGCAACCTGCTAAGCTGGCAAAAAAGTGGAGGAACACCCGTGAGCATGACCATCCAGCCGCTGACCGGCACGCTTGGCGCGGAGATCCATGGCGTGGATCTGAAGCAGGATTTGTCGAACGCCGAATTCGATGCCGTGCACCAGGCCTTTCTCGACTACAAGGTGATCGTCCTGCGCGGCCAGCAGGGCCTGACGCCGGACCAGCAAAAAGCCTTCGCCCGCCGCTTCGGTACGTTGAACATTCACCCTTACGTAAAGGGGATGGACGGGCATCCGGAACTGCTGGAGATCATCAAGGAGCCGGACGAAAAGACCAATTTCGGCGGCGGCTGGCATTCCGACATGAGCTTCCTGGAAGAACCCGCCCTTGGCTCCATACTGCACGCCATCGAAGTGCCGCCCTATGGCGGAGACACGCTGTTCGCCGACCAACAGGCCGCTTATGACCGGCTCTCCGCAGGGCTGAAGAAAACGCTGGAAGGCATGACCGCCGTGCATACCGCCAGCAAGGAATATGGCGCCGATGGCTATTCCGCTGCCGTGCGCCAGTCGATGGATGCAAAGTCCGCCCCGGACGCGCCGGAGTACGAACACCCGGTCATCCGTACGCATCCGGAAACGGGCCGCAAGGGCCTGTTCATCAACCCCGCCTTCACGCTGCGCTTTGCCGGGTGGAGCCGGAAGGAAAGCCGTCCCCTGCTGAACTATCTGTTCGATCTTTCACGCGAGGAGCGCAACACCTGCCGCGTGCGCTGGCAGGCAGGCGACGTGACCATGTGGGACAATCGCTGCGTCTGGCACTATGCCCTCAACGATTATCACGGCCACCGCCGCCACATGCGCCGCGCCACCGTCGACGGTGACCGGCCGCGCTAAACGGGTGACGGCAGGAACGGATAAGCCCCGCCCCACGCAATCAGGGCCTGCCCGAAGAAATAGAGCCCCCACACAGCCAGCGATGGTGCCACCCGCTTTGGCGCCCCTTCCGGCCGGGCGAACAGCTGCAGCGACAGGATCATGTCGGATGCGACGAACATCACCGCGCCCAGCGTCACCAGAAGGAAGGGCGGCTGCAACCGCAACGCAGCGGCCCCCATCACAAGGATGACCGCCGTATAGGCAAAGACCGGTATCCGCATCGGCCCCAGGGATGGCGCGAGCCAGCGCACAAAGACAACGCCGCCAAGAACCAGCACGGTCTGCGCGGCAAGGTTCAGCAGGGTCCGGTCCGTCTGCGGCAGCGCCCAGAACAGGGCGATATAGGCGACATGGGCCAGGAAGAAGGCCGCCATGCCGGGCTTCAGCCATTTGTCCTCGCCCGGCTTGTCCATTGCCAGAAAGGCATCGCCAGCCGAAGACAGGGCGAGGCCCGCCACCAGCAGCCATGGCCCGCCGGCCAGATAGGCAAACAGGGCCAGCAGCGCGGTCGAGCCGGTTTTCACGATCAGGCCCGGCAGGCCTCCGCCCTCACGCCAGCACCATCCGGCCCAGTAAAGAACGCCCAAGACAATCGCGCCCGCAAGCGCGGCGGTTTCCCCAGCCATCCGGCAACCTCCCCTTTTGTGTTTTCTAGTCTTCTTTCACCGGCTCCGGCACCCGCAACAGGCGCCGGGCGGCCGTCCGGTGAGTTTCTTTCACATGCATGCCCACCAGGCCAAGCGCCGTCGCCAGCACGGTGGCATCATCGGTGAAACCGAGGCCGGTGATGAAATCAGGCAGCATGTCCATCGGCGTGACGAAATAAGCCACCGCTGCAAACAGCACAGCCTTGGCCCGCATCGGCGTGTGCGGGTCATGCGCGGCATACCAGGCCGCCACGAGGTCGTCCGCGAAGGGGATCTTGCCCACCACGCGCATCAGCTTGGGAATCAAGCCGCGCGAGGTGCGCGCATCCCGCTCGATCGACTTCGGTATATAGCGCCCGTCCTCGTTCAGGACGGTGTTGATGACTTCCGCTGCGTCAGACATTGCGTCCTCCTGTGAGACCTATAGATCATCTGAAAAGTTGTCAGAAACAAGGGAGGGCCGCGGCCCATGGAACTCAATTCGAATATTTCGGCTGTCATCACCGGTGGCGCCTCCGGACTCGGCGCTGCAACGGCGACGAAACTGGCCAGCTATGGCGTGAAGGTTGCCCTGTTCGACCTCAACGCGGAAAAAGGCGAAGCCCTCGCCAAGGAACTGGGCGGCGTGTTCTGCCAATGTAACGTCACCGACGACGCCAGCGTCGATGCCGCGTTCGAAAAAGCCCGCGCCGCAAACGGCCAGGAGCGCATCCTGATCAACTGCGCCGGCACCGGCAACGCCATCAAGACGGCCAGCCGCAACAAGGAAACCGGCGAAATCAGCCACTTCCCGCTCGATAAATTCGACCTGATCATCCAGATCAACCTGGTCGGCACGTTCCGCTGCATCGCGAAATCCGCTGCCGGCATGATGACGCTTGACCCGATCGACGGCGAGCGCGGCGCAATCGTCAACACCGCTTCGGTGGCTGCTGAAGATGGCCAGATCGGCCAGGCCGCCTACTCCGCTTCCAAGGGCGGCGTTGTCGGCATGACCCTGCCGATCGCCCGCGACCTTTCCCGTGAGCTGATCCGCGTCAACACGATCCTGCCGGGCATCTTCAATACGCCGCTGCTGCAGGGTGCCCCGGAACCGGTCAAGCAGGCCCTCGGCGCGCAGGTGCCGCACCCGGCCCGCCTCGGCAATCCGGAAGAGTATGCCTCGCTGGCCACCGAAATGTGCCGCAACGGCTACTTCAACGGCGAAGACGTCCGCCTCGACGGCGCAATCCGCATGGCGCCGAGATAAGGATTGCTCGGTGCTGTTCGCGGGCTAACGCCCGCGGCACCTGCGCCTGCGCGTTGCTTGTGGTGGAACGCCATCACGAGCGAAGCGAATGCGCAGCGGCCCCGAGCGAGAGGCGAGGGAACAGCCGCGAGCAATGGAAAAACAAGGCCTGCCCCAGGGGGCGGGCCTTTTTCTTTGCCGCAACGGCAGGGGATGTCAGGCGCGGCGGGTGCGCTACAAGGGTTCCGATAAGAGATTGGGAGAGACACCAGTGGAATATGATGATGTTGTGCGCGGCCGGCGCAGTATCCGGGGCTTCCTGAAGAAGCCGGTCCCGAAGGCGCTGGTCCGGGAAATTCTGGAAATCGCCATGCGCGCGCCGACCTCGCTGAACTCCCAGCCCTGGAATTTCTATGTCGTCTCCGGCGAGGTGCTGGACCGCATCCGCAAGGGCAATGTCGAGCGCAATGTTGCCGGCGTGCCCGACAGCCGCGAATTCCGCATGGGTCCGCCCTATGAAGGCGTGCACCGCGAACGCCAGGTCGAGATCGCCATCCAGCTGTTTCAGGCCATGGGAATCGAGCGCCACGACAAGGAGGCGCGCATGGACTGGGTGCTGCGCGGCTTCCGCCAGTTCGACGCACCGGTCTCCATCGTGGTGACCTATGACAAGGTGCTGGCCGGCGGCGACATCCCGCCCTTCGATTGCGGCGGCGTTGTCAATGGCATCGTCAATGCCGCGTGGAACCGGGGGCTTGGCTGCGTGATCAACTCCCAGGGCATCATGCAGAGCCCGGTCGTGCGCGAAGAAGCCGGCATCCCGGACGATCAGGTGATCCAGACCTGCGTCGCCATGGGCTGGCCGGACGAGACGTTCCCGGCGAACGCTGTCGTGTCAAAACGAAAGTCCGTGGACGAAGCGGCCACGTTCCTCGGCTTCGAGGACTGATCCCGCAACAAAGGAGCCCGGCACATGTCTCTCACCGCTGACGACCTGGCAAAACTGGCAGATGGCTATACCGCGGCCTGGAATACCGGCTCGGCTGACGCAGTTGCTGGCTTTTACGCCGAAGACGGACAGATCACGATCAATGGCGGAGATCCCTGGCTGGGCCGCACAGGTGTGCGGGACATGGCCGCGGGCTTCTTCGCGGATGTCCCGGACCTTGTACTCAGCTGTGACGGCATCCGGGCCGCCGGGACTCATGTCGTCTACCTCTGGACTTTCACCGGGCACGACGCCGGCACCAACAACCCGCTTGAGATCCATGGCTGGGAGGAGTGGACCCTGGACGTTGATGGCAAAGTCCAATCCTCCCTCGGCTGGTACGATGCCGAGGATTATGCCCGGCAGGTGGAAGGCCGCTAGGCTGACACAGCGTCCGGCCCTTTGGGGGCTGAAGACAAGGCAACCGCCACGAAGCATGCCGCCCCGATGACAAGCTCCAACAGTGTGATCCACACCATCGCCTGATCCGGAATCCCGTCCACCATAAGGCTGGCGAGCCGAGCCACACCGTACCCGGTATAAAAAACCGCACTGGCGGACAGCGCCAGCATCTGCAATCGGCGAAGAAACAGACCGGTCAGCGCCATCAGGCCAACAGCGAGAATCGGTCCACCAGCGGCGCGCATCTCATTGAGTAGCGCAGCATCGGCCACACCGAGATGAATGCCTGATGTCGCATGGAAGCCAACCGGGTCCACAACGATAGCTGCGCCGATCAGGACAGCGATTAGGCCGGAAACAAACAATGTTACAAGGCGGAAATTGATACGGGACATGGGATATTCCTTTCAGCGGGGCAAAGTCTCCGATCAGGCAAGTTCCACCACAGCCATCAGCATCAAGATGGCAGATGCTGCAGAGGCGAGTGTGCGGACGGTGTTCCAGAAACTCCACGCCGGAACGTAACGGTGCCAGTAGGCCGCCGCGACGGCACTGTCGTAGTTCATCCGGTCGAGGCGTTCGTTCATGGGCACGTTGAAGACCACCGTCACACCGAACGTGCCGATTACATAGGTGACCGCTGCCGCGACGATCCAGATCGTCGCCGCCCCGCTCCCCTGCAGGATGGCCCACACCGCCATCAGGGGCGAGACCATGGCCATACCGATCAGCAGGACCATGAACAGCGTGCGGAAAACCTTGCGGTTGATCTGCTGCATCGCCTCGATCCCGCCAGCAGGCTGGGTTGCCGCCAGTGAGCGCATCACGAAATCGGAAAAGGTGAGGAACACGCCGGCCACGAGGGCAAAAGCGATCACGGAAAATTCGCTGGCAAGCAGCATCCATTGCGGGGTCATATCAGTCTCCTTTGCGGAATTTGGGGGGGGGCCGGTCAGCTGGTCAGCCAGGCCGGTTTGTGCAGATAGGTATTGTCCGAAAGCTGACGGATCAGGAAATCCGCCACGTCGGCGCGGTTGATGTGAAACTTCAGTTTTCGGTCGGGCACGTCAGCTGAGACGCCGTGGGCATAGGCGCCGGTGCGGTCGCCATCCCGGTAGGGACCGGGCCGCGCGATGATCCAGTCGAGTCCCGAGGCGGCAATCTCTGCTTCCTGCGCCTCATGATCGGCGAACATGTGCTCCATTATCAAGGGGCCGAGGAAGTATCGGTAGAGCGCCGGGATCAGGGGATAGCTGTCCCCTGCCCCGATGGAAGACAGGCAAACCAGCCTGCCGACACAGGCATCCTTCATCGCCCGGATGATGGTGGCCGTCCCGGTGGCCCGGATACCGCTCTTGTCCTGCAGCGGCGCGCCAAGCGCGCAGACCACCGCATCCGCTCCGGCGACTGTGTAATAGACCGCCTCTTCATCCGACATATCGCCCGGCACCAGTGTCAGACCCTCCGGCAGGTCCGCCAGCTTGCCGGAGGACCTGACGAGCGCCGTGACCGCCATCCCCTTTTCCAGGGCCTGGTTCACGAAATGGCGGCCCACACCGCCAGTTGATCCAAAAACGGCAATTCGCATGATGACCTCCTTTAACTTGACACGATGTCAATTGACACGGCGTCAAATAGGTGATCACTTGACACTATGTCAAGTCCAAATCCCGATACCCGCAAAAGAATCCTGCAAGCCACAGCCGACCTCCTGTCAGAAGGCAGCGGCGCAGGCGTGCGCATGTCAGACATCGCAAAACGCGCCGGTATCAGCCGGCAGGCGGTCTACCTCCACTTCGCCAACCGGGCAGACCTGCTGATCGGCGCGACGTTTTATGTGGATGAACTGAAGGACTCCGACGCACGCCTTGCGCCCAGCCGCGCCGCAAAAACCGGCCGGGAACGCCTCGATGCCTTTATCGAGGCATGGGCCGGTTACCTGCCCGAAATTTATCCTATCGGCAGGGCGCTCATAGATATGAGCCCCACGGATGAAGAAGCCCGCCGTGCCTGGGCCCAGCGCATGCAGGACATGCGGGAAGGCTGCGAAGCGGCCATCAACGCCCTGAAGCGTGACGGCGACCTCGCCCCCGGTATGCCGGCACCGCAGGCAACTGACCTCCTCTGGACGCTGCTTCTGCTGCCCAACTGGGAACACCTCACGCAGATC
Source organism: uncultured Hyphomonas sp. (assembly GCF_963675305.1). NCBI lineage: Bacteria > Pseudomonadati > Pseudomonadota > Alphaproteobacteria > Hyphomonadales > Hyphomonadaceae > Hyphomonas > uncultured Hyphomonas sp. The sequence goes on from NZ_OY776147.1 coordinate 3,026,910, forward strand.
TGCGGCTGGTCGCAGAAGCAGTATCTGAAACACATCACCGCCACCGCCCGCCGTCTGTTTGTTACAGGCGCTTGAGTCCGCCAGCTTTTTGGCAGATGATGCAACTATTGACAGTTCAAGTGCCGTTATAAGCGGCCGGGGAGGGCATCATGCTGAAGGTCTACGGGCTCAAGGTTTCCTATTTCACGGGCAAGCTGGAAGCCTATCTGCGCTACAAGGAAATTCCCTACGATTTCCATGAAATGACGGGGCGCGAATTCATGCGCACCATTCCGGAAAAGACCGGCGCCATGCAGATGCCCGCCGTGGAACTGCCGGACGGACGCTGGATGACCGATTCCAGCCCGATGATCGACTGGTTCGAAACACAGCATCCTGACCCATCGATCCTGCCGGAAGACCCGGCGCAGGCCTTTCTCTGCCGCCTTATCGAAGACTATGCCGACGAATGGCTTTGGCGCCCGGCCATGCATTACCGTTGGAGTTATCCGCTTTCGTCGAAACTGCTCGCCCGCCAGATTGCCGATGCCATGGGCCGGGACATCAAGGCGCCCGGTTTCCTGAAGCGCCGGCGGACCGAGAAGCGTCAGAAGCATAATTTCGTGGATCGCGACGGCGTCACGCCAGACACCCGCGCACATGTGGAAGGCAGCTACCTCAAGCTGCTCGACCTGCTGGAACCCGTCTTTCAGGCCCGCCCCTTCCTGCTGGGTGATCGGCCGACGCTGGCCGATATCGGCCTGATGGGCCCCCTCTTCCGCCACTTCGCGATGGATCCTGTGCCCGGCATTCTCATGCGGGAAACCGCCCCCGGCGTTATGGCCTGGGTCTACCGTGTCTGGAATGCCCGCGCCTCCCGCACCGGCGGTGACCTCGTCAGCGGGATTCCGGACGATCTCCTTCCATTGTTGCGCGAAGTGGCGGAGACGCATCTTGAAGCGCTGAACGCCAATGCGCTTGCCTGGCAGGCTGGCGAAGCCCGCCACGGCATGACCCTTCAGGGAACGGCCTATCGGGACATCCAGACGTCGCAGTACCGGGTCTGGTGCCTTGAAATGCTGCAGGCCCGCTATCGCGCCCTGGATGAAACGACGCGCGAGACACTCGATCCCGTCCTGCAGTCCACCGGGGTCCTCGAACCGCTGCTGCGCCTGTCGGATGTGGAAAGCCAGTACGCCAATGCGGCGCATGCCCCGTTCGGCAAATCCCTTCCCGTGTTTGCAGAGATCCGGAACTGACAGTCTACCTTGCGGCAGGTTCCGTTGGGGGAGTGCTGGCGCAGCCGAAACCGGGGCGTATAAATGTGCCGGAAATACAGGAAGAGGAACGCGCAACATGGCAGACGCATATATCGTAGCAGCAAAACGTACCGCCGGCGGCCGCCGCGGCGGCGCCCTCGCCGAATGGCACCCGGGCGATCTGGGCGCGCAGGTCCTGAACGCGCTCGTGGACGAAACCGGCATCGACCCGGCCGCCATCGAAGACGTGATCATGGGCTGCGTCTCGCAGGCCGGTGAGCAGGCCGCCCAGATCGGCCGGACGGCTGTCCTGGCCTCGAAACTTCCCCAGAGCGTTCCGGCCGTCACGATCGACCGCCAGTGCGGCTCGTCCCAGCAGAGCCTCCAGTTCGCAGCTCAGGCCGTGATGTCCGGCACGCAGGACCTTGTCATCGCAGCCGGTGTCGAAAGCATGACCCGCTGCCCGATGGGCATCAACGCCCGCGCCGGCAAGCTGTTCGAAGTCCCGACCGATCCCACCCCGCAATCGGTGAAAGAGAAGTTCGGCATCAAGCAGTTCAGCCAGTTCGTTGGTGCCGAAATGATCGCCAAGAAACATGGCCACACCAAGGAAGAGCTCGACGCTTTCTCCGTGGAAAGCCACAGGCGCGGCGCCGAGGCCACCAAGGCCGGGGCCTTCAAGGACGAGATCGTCGCCCTCAAGGGCCGCGACCCGGAAGGCAATGAAGTGATGCACGACAAGGATGAGGGCATCCGCTACGACGCCTCAATGGAAGGCATGGCGAAGCTGAAGATCCTGATGGATGACGGCATCATGACCGCCGCCAATGCCAGCCAGATCTGCGATGGCTCGTCCGGCGTCATGGTTGCCTCCGAGGCTGCCATCAAGGCGCACAACCTCACCCCGCTGGCCCGCATCCATAACCTCACCGTCACCGCGGGTGACCCCGTGATCATGCTGGAAGAGCCGCTCTTCGCCACCGACCGCGCCCTGCAGCGGGCCGGCATGAAGATCGACGACATCGACCTGTACGAAGTGAACGAGGCCTTCGCGCCCGTTCCGATCGCCTGGCTGAAGCATCATGGGGCTGACCCGGCGAAGCTGAACGTCAATGGCGGCGCCATCGCGCTCGGCCACCCGCTCGGCGCATCCGGCACCAAGCTGATGACCACGCTGATCTACGCCCTGCGCGCCCGCGGCAAGAAGTATGGCCTGCAGACCATGTGTGAAGGCGGCGGCATCGCCAACGTCACCATCATTGAAGCCCTGTAAGACAGGCCTTCAGACTGAATTGGCAAACGCCGGACCTTCACAGGTCCGGCGTTTTTCATTGGGCTCAGCCTGCACGGTCAAGCAGGGCTTCGGCGATATGCACGGCGTTCAGCGCGGCGCCCTTGCGCAGATTGTCGCCAACCACGAACAGGACGAGGCCATTGTCCAGTGCGCTGTCCTTGCGGATACGCCCGACACTGACATTGTCCTTACCCGTCATGGCGAGCGGGTTCGGCACAGCGTCCAGCTGAACGCCCGGCGCCTTCGCCAACATGGCTTCGGCCGCTTCGGCAGAGACCGGCCGTTCGAACTCCGCATGGATCGACAGGCTGTGCCCGGTCATCACCGGTACACGCACGCAGGTGCCGGAGACTTTCAGGTCCGGAAGTCCCATGATCTTCCGGCTCTCGTCGCGCAGTTTCAGTTCTTCGTCTGTGTAGCCATCTTCCCCCAGAACATAGTTCATCGGCACGACATTGAAGGCGAGCGGCACGGCCCATTTCTGCGGCGCGGGGAAGTCCACCGCCGCCGGATTGTCTGCAAGGCCTGCCATGTCCCCGGCAGCGGCCGCAGCGACCTGCCGGGTCAGTTCTTCCGACCCGGCCACCCCTGCCCCGGACGCCGCCTGATAGGTCGAGGCGAACAGGCGCGTCAGCCCCCAGGCATCGTGCAGCACTTTCAGCACGGGCATCGCCGCCATGGTCGTGCAGTTCGGGTTGGCGATGATGCCTTTCGGAATGTCCGCCAGCGCATCGGCGTTCACCTCCGGCACCACCAGCGGCACGTCGGGGTCCTTCCGCCAGGCGGAGGAATTGTCGATCACCAGCGCGCCGGCGTCAGCGAATTTCGGTGCGTACACGCGCGAGGTGTCCCCGCCTGCCGAGAAGAACACAATGTCCAACCCGGAGAGATCTGCTGCCGCGACGTCCTCGACCACAATGTCCGTGCCGCGGAAGGGGACGGTCTTTCCCGCCGACCGGGCGGAGGCGAACAGGCGCAGCGAGGCGAGCGGAAAGTCCCGCTCTTCCAGCAGCGTGCGCATCAGGCTGCCGACAAGGCCTGTGGCGCCGACGACGCCGACACGCGGCGGACTGGATCTTGAAAAACGAGGGGACATGGCATTCTCCGGTTTGGAGCCTTTGGAGCGGGAGAGCCATTGTCAGGAATTGGCCGTCCCGCGCCTTGGCGGGACGTTGGTGAAGGTGGCTGGCTTCAGATCGCACGCACCCGCAACGTCCCGCAAAGGCGGATCGTCTTGGTGGTAATAATGATCTGTGTCTTCAGCATGGCGGGCTGAATACGGTCATGGTGGGCAGAAGTAAAGTGCCTTGACCGCGGCCTATCCCCTCAGGATCAGCACGGAGCAATTGGCATGCAGCGCGGTCTGCGAGGCGTGCGAGCCGAACAGATGGTCGCTCAGCTTCGGATGGTGCGTGGCCATGACGACAAAATCCACGCCCTGCTTTGCGATCACTTTCTGGATCGTCTCGTTCACGGCCTCATGGCTTTCGAACAGCGGCGTGATGGCATGGCTCAGCCGTTCCGCCTCTGCTGCGACAAAGGCCTCGAAGTCCGGTTTCCGCGCTTCCGGCATTTCCGTCAGATGCGTGCCCAGCGGATTGATGACCGTCAGGATCGACACTTTCGCTCCGGCCCGTCGGGCAAGATAAACCGCAGATTCCACGGCCAGTTGCGACGCCTCCCTGTGCCGCATGTCCACGGGGACAAGTATATGCGTGGCGGAAAACGGCGGCGCGGTCAGATCGGTCATGAATATCTCCTTCCCGGCAGCCTAACGGGTCTGGCCCGTTTTGTCAGGCGACTGGCCTGCCGCACCGGCCGGGCGCAGCTCAAAGCCGCTCCAGCACGTAGACCGTCGAGCCTGAATTTTCGCCATGCGCCTGCAGGTGCGGACCGTAGGCCTCAGACCGGATCGCCACGGCTCCATCGGACACGCTTCGTTGGAGCCGCCCGCCATATTCGTCCATCGCCATGCTCTGGTCATTCAGCGAGAACGCCAGCAAGTCACCCGGCGCAAGAATGGCAAGCAGGTCGTCATAAACGGATGCCGGCGCACCGCCCACGCTGATCACACCGATCGCCGTGACAGCCCGGTAGTCGCCCGGCTTGACCGGCAGGGGCACGGACGGGTCCGTTTCCCACAACCTGTTGTAGATGCCTTTATTGCGCGCCACGGCGAGCATTTCGCCTGACAGGTCCGTGCCGTCGATCCGCGTGAAGCCCGCCTCCGCCAGGGCCGCGCCCGACAGGCCGGTGCCGCATCCGAAATCCAGGATCGGCGCGTCCTTGTCCGGCAGGACAGCTGCAAGCGCTTCGGCGACGCGCCGGGGCGTGGCGTAGCCGGTTTTCAGGATGTCCTGATCGTATTTGCCAGCCCATGCATTGTAGAGATCGCGCATCCCGTCATTGCCGGAAACGCGGTAGACTTTGTCGAGGAAATTATCGGTCATGGGAGGAACATACCGGGGCGACGGTGCCCAAGTCCATGTGACCGCCTGTTCCCGGCAAACGCTGCGCGGCCGACCCGGTCCATGACCCGCCTTGTATCGCGTGCTAGACTTTCACACGGTCATCTTCAGAAGGACGGGGAAAAGCCAATGACACCCAGCATGTGGATCGGAGCCGTCGCCGGCCTGTTTGCCGGCTGGATTGTCGGAGCGGTGTTCACCAAGGGGCCGAAGACCCCGATGGAAGCGGTCTCAGGCGATTATGAATCCGGTGGCCTCGGCTGTTTCGCGTTCCTGGTTCTCATTGCCGTCTTTGTCGGCGGCGGCGTGATCGCGGGCGCGATACTTGGCGGAGGCGGATAACTCCGCACAGCAAACAGCCCGCCTCATTGCTGAGGCGGGCTTCCTTTTCCGGGCGCGCGGTTTGCAGGGGGTCGCCGGTGCAGCCCGTTGGAGGTTCGGGCTTTACCGGTTCTGGCGTTCCTTCACGCCTTCCTCATCGGCGAGGGCGCGGTCTTCCTCGTTGAACTCGATCTCGGCTTCTTCGCCCTTGCCATAGGCGCGGGATTTCTTGGCGAGCGCCGACATGCTGTCCTGCATGCTGCCCTGGCCGACGGCCATCGTTTTGCGGGCATCCATGCCAACGCTTTCGGCATCGTCGAAGCTGGCAAATTCGGCGCCGAGGAAGACAACTTCCCAGCCTTTCGCTTCTGCCCGTGCCAGCGCCGCCTTGGCACCGTCTTTCGTCAGCTCACGGGAGGAATTTTCCAGCCCGTCGGTCATGATGACGATCACGGCCTTTTCCGGCTGGTCGGCTTCGGCAAGGCTCACCATCCGGCCGATTGCGTCGAACAGGGGCGTCATGCCGCGCGGATTGGCTTCGTCATCGGTAACATTGTTCCAGTCCTCGGCCTTCACGCTGTCGCGCAGCACGTCGAACTGCATGCCGTCCTGGTAGTCGAAGACGGCGAGCGTGACATCGGTCTCGATATCCTCGCCGTCCACCTCGCCTTCATCGGCCTCTCCGACACTTGCGGCATAGGCGTTGACGGAACCAAGCGCCTCTTCCCAGATGTCGGACATGGAACCTGTCCGGTCGAGCAGGATATAGGAATGTACCGCCCCCGGATCTTCCGGAGGTTCCGGCTGTACCTTGGCGCTGGCCGTTCCCGCCAGTGCGATGGCGGCGGCTCCGAATGTCAGTTTTGCGATGAAGGATTTCATCCCGGCGTCCCTTCCAGTTTTATGGCCCAGTTTTATGGCCGGAACCGCCGGCCGCGTGCGTCTGAGGCCCCCACGGCCCGATTGAGATAAACGATCGGTTAGGATTGAGGCGCGTTCGTGGCGGCTTGTTGCCGTTTGGAAGGTAAAAGGCCCGCCGGGATGCCGGCGGGCCTTCCAGTCTGAACAGGCGTTCAGTTTCGGCTTATTTCTTCCGTATGAAGAAGCCTTTCCGCTTCTCACCGGTTCTCTGCTGAACATCCGCCTCGCCGGCCTCTTCGCGGTCTGCTTCGTCGAATTCGACCGGCGCACCGACCTCCGAGGCGTAATAGATCTGGCTCTTGCGGGCGAGCCGGGTCATCGATTCCGACATCCGGCCCCGGCCCATGGCCATGGATTTGCGTGCCGAAATGCCGACCGCGTCGGCATCGGCGAAGTTCGCAAACTCCGCGCCGAGGAAGACGATCTCCCAGCCGCGCTTTTCCGCCCGGTCGAGCGCAGCCTTTACGCCCGCTTTCGTCACTTCGCGGGAGGCATTCTCGGCCCCGTCGGTCATGATGACGATGACGGCCTTCTCCGGACTGTCGGCTTCCGCGATGGAAATGAGCCGCGCGATGGCGTCGAACAGCGGCGTCATCCCGCGTGGGCTTGCTTCCTTGTCGGTCACCTTCTGCCAGTCTTCCGGCGGCACGGCGCGGCGCAGCACATCGAACTGGAGGCCGTCCTGCGCATCAAACACGGCGAGCGTGATCTGGGGCACGACATCCCCGGCCTGCCCGGCGATGTTGGCGGCATAGGCATTCACCGAGCTCAGCGCCTCATCCCAGATGGATGACATCGAGCCGGTGCGGTCGAGAAGAATGTAGGAGTGTATTTTGGCCGGGGATTGCGTCTTGTCGTCTGTCTGGGCCATGGGAGTCCCTCCTCTGCTGGCCCCCCGGCCCGTCAAACGAGATGGGGAGAGGATCGGCCCGCACAAGTGGCAAAACAAAAAACCGGGAGGCTTGCGCGCTCCCGGTCTCTCATTTTTGATCCGCACCCGGCGAAACCAGGTCGCTATATATGGTCTATAGACGGTCCATAGACGGTGTTTTTGATTGCCTTTTCAGGCGGCCGGTCAGGCAAATTGCGGCGCGATGCGCAGGTTCCGGACCCAGCCGATTTTCTCCATCGCGAGCAGGATCGTGCCATTGTAATCAACGATCCGGTTCCACACGCCCTTGCGCGGCCGGTGCAGCGCGCTGGTCGGCTCGGAATGGTGGTGGTCATGGAACGCCTCGCCGCCTGTCAGCAGTCCGATCAGATGGTCCGCCCAGATCGGCGTCTTCAGGTGGCCCAGCACGTTGATGCCATAGACGGTCGCGTGGAACTGGATGGCCCGGCCGATCACGACGCTCGCATGCAGCAGCGCTGTCAGCACCAGCGAACCGCCCGCTGCCCAGACGATCAGATAGATCGCCGCCGGAATGACGAGGTGCACCACAAGACTGATTTCATTATAGAAACGGTCCATCCACACGATGACTGGCTGGTTCTTCAGCCACATCGCCAGCGGGCGTTCCATATCCTTCTTGTCACGCCACAGGATCCAGCCGACCCAGGCCCAGCGCTTGGATTCGAACGGGTTGTGCGGGTCGCCCGGCTTGTCGGAGAAGCGGTGGTGCTGGGAGTGGTAGTTCACCCAGTCCTTCACATTGCCCTGCATCGCGATGACGAGGTTGATCATGGTCAGCACCTGCCCCGGCACGGCGAGTTCCCCTGCCCGGTGCTGCAGGATGCGGTGCAGCGGTCCGATGCCGGCATTGCAGACAAAGATCGTGAACGCGATCACGGCAAAGGCGATCAGCATGTACCACCAGTGGAAAGTGAGATGGCTGAGGAAAATGCCCAGTAGAATCATGGTCACAAACAGCGCAACGCCCAAAACGGGATAGCCGAAAGCCGAGAAAAAACTGGCGTAATTGAAGGTCTTCCAGTTTTTTGGAATCGCCAGAGAGCGCGGCAGGGTCATTCAGTTCCTCCAGATGACAGATGGTCTTCCACCGGACCTCTATTCATCCGGCAGGTTAAGGGCATTCTTACGCGGTGTGCCGCTACCGTAAAGATGAATCAGGCGTCACTTATGCGTTATTCTGCCCGCCCGCGTACCGGGCGGCGGGGCCTGCACGGACCGGGTGACAGCCGGGGGTGACTGGAACGCAGGGATTCGGATAGACATTCCCCGTGCCGGGGCGCCTTCGCGCCATGCGAACGGGGTCAGATTTCATGGCGGATGAACGTCTCCTGCAGGCGATCCAGCAGCTTGAGGAACTTGGTGTCGACTTCGAGTCGAGCCAGGATGACAGCGAAGTCCGCACACTTTGTGACCTCACGCCGGACTGCCGTGAGGCAGGTGAAAACTCGCTTATTCTCAATCGCAGGCAAGGCACGTTCTACTGCCCGAACTGCGAAAGCCATGGCAGTTTCGCGGAGCTGGTCCGCCTGAAGGAAGAGGTCCGCCGCCAGCGCATCCAGGAGATGCAGCCTCCCCCCCTTGACGCTGAACTGATCGAGGATACCGGCGCCCTCGTCCCGGCTGTTGCCTCGCAGGTCCGTGATGGCGAGTTCACACCGGCTCCGGCGAAGGTCAGCCGCAATCTCGCCAGGCATGAAGCGAAAGTCAGAACGCTCGGCGAGGCCGACAAGCTGGAAGAACGCTTCCCGCACCTGAAGCCGAAGGAAAAGAAGCCCTTCAATGGGGAGAAATTCATCATCTCCCTGCTGGCGCTGGTTTTCCTGACGGCCGGTCTGGCGGCCGCAGCGCTGTCCGGCTTTGCCAATTACCAGGCCTTTTCCAGCTCGGTCGCCGATCCGCTCCAATCCGGCATCTGGGGCTGGACCGGTGTGATCGCCGCCGTCATCTCCTTTGGCGGCTTCACCTTCTTCTACTGGCACACGGCCAATCACCGCATGAAGGAAGGCTGGCGCGCCCTCATCTTCGCGCTGGCCGGCATGGGCACCTCCATCATCGGGACCGAGCGGTTCATCGCGGCAAACAACACGGCAGCGGCCGAAGAAGTCGTGCGGGCCGATGCAAATCGCAGCGTGCTGGAATCGCAGATTGCCGACTGGCGCCGCCAGCTGGAAGGCATTCCGCCGGAGACCCGCTCGGTCGAAGGCCTGGAAGCCTATCTCTCCGAGGTTGAGCGTGTGGGACGCACCGAGCAGAAGCCCTATCGCGATGCGCAGAACGAGCTCGGCCTCGCCAAGCGGCGCGACGAACTGCAGGCCAAGATCGAGGCCGCCAATGCGGAACTGCTTGGTTCGGGCGAAGGCAACATCCTGACAGAGGCACAGACACGTACCAATCTGCCATCCTGGTTCTTCGCCCTGATGCTGGAGGCGTTCTCAAGCCAGGGCACCTCAATCGGCCTGGTTGCGCTGCTCATCCTCTACGGGCGGCGCAAACAAACTTAACCCAATCCCTTGTTTTATTAACCATAATTCCCAGACGATTTGGAACGGTCTGCGCGGGGCGCGCATAAGTCCTGTGAAGTCCCAATGCTGGTGCTTCTCCATCTTACCTGCTCTTCGGGCCAGTTCAGAACGAACTGGCCCTTTTTTTGGGCTCTGGCATGGTTACCGCAGCGCGGCCCGCCCCGCCCGGACTTGCATTCGGCGGTATCCACCTCATAGTCGCAGTTGGGAGGACGCCGGACTGTGCAGCGGGAGCTGCAGGGCCCGGCAACTTTCCGTCATGTCTGGACCTGCCACCAGGAGGCGTTCCGCCCCGATGAACCTGTTTTTCCGGCTCCTCAGAATCATGCTCTGGGCATGGTTTTCAAAGACCCGAACGCACATCCTCGATGTGCACACGATCCGCACCGGCGTCTGGATCGGCGACCATGACCCGATGGGGCACATGACCAATTCCCGTTACGCCTCGATCACCGATCTCGGCATCATGAATTTCATGTTCCGGACCGGCACGATGAAGACGTTCCGCAAGCGCGGCTGGATCCCCATCATCCAGTACGAAGCACTCACCTACTTCCACTCGATGAAGTTTCCCCAGAAATTCGAACTGCAGACCCGTATGGTCGGCTGGGACGGAACCTATATGTGTTTCCGGCATACATTCGTCTCGAAGGGGCGCACCGTCGCCACCAGCCGCATGATCGCCCGGCTCAGGGGACGCAAAAGGGAGAGGGTAACAGCAGACATGGCACTCGAAGCACTTGGCATGCCGATGGAAAGTCCGCCGCTGGACAAGCCTTTCCTGGATGCGATTGCAGACCTGCGGGCAGAACGGGCCTCACACGCATGAGCCTGCCCCTGATTATCGATTGCGATCCCGGCGTCGACGATGCCGTGATGCTGATGATGGCGCTGGCGAGCGATGCGCTTGACGTGCGCGCGATCACCACGGTCGCCGGAAACGTGCCGCTCAGCCTGACCAGCCGGAACGCCCGCATGATGTGCCAGCTGATGGGGCGCAACGAGGTGCCGGTCTATGCCGGATGCCCGCGCCCGATCCTGCGCCAGCCCGTGACGGCGGAAGACTTTCACGGGGAAAGCGGCATTGCCGGCCTCGCCCCATTTGAGCCCGACCGGCCGCTCGCCGATGGCCATGCCGTGCCCTTCCTCGTCGAAACGCTGAAAGCGGCCGCGCCGGGCGAGTACACGCTCGTCGTGACCGGCCCGATGACCAACGTCGCCGCCGCGCTGGTGCTGGACCCATCGATTGCCAAGGGCATCTCCCGCCTCGTCCTGATGGCGGGCGCCGACAGCGAGGGCGGTAACATCACCCCCTTCTCGGAGTTCAATGTCTTCGCGGATCCGCACGCCGCGGCCATCGTGTTCCAGTCCGGCATTCCGGCAACGGTGATGAGCCTCGACGTGACTCACACGGTGCGCGCAGAGCTGCCGCGGATCGAGCGCCTCAAAGCCGTCCAGACCGAACGCGCCGCCATCATGGTGCAGTTGCTGGAAGCCGGAAACGAGCTGGAAGGCCGCTGGAAGGAAGGCCGCAAGTCGCCGATGCACGACCCGTCTACGGTCGCCTTCCTGCTGGCCCCGCACCTGTTCGAGGCGAAGGACGCGACGGTCAGCGTGGTGACCGAAGAGGGCGAACGCTTCGGCCAGACCTGCCTCTCAGCAGAGCCCGGCGGCCCGCATGACTGGGTCACCGCCGCCGATGCGGATGGCTTCTTCGACCTCATCGCCTCGCTGATGGAGCGCGCATGATCACCGTTGTCGGCTCCGTCAATCTCGACATCGTGGCCACCGGCCCCGCCCTACCCCGGCCGGGCGAAACGGTTGGCGGAGCCCGGCTGGCCCGCCATCCCGGTGGCAAGGGCGCGAACCAGGCGCTGGCCGCCCGGCGTCTCGGCGCGGAGGTGAAGCTGGTCGGCGCGGTTGGCGCGGACGACATGGCCGACGAAGCGCTGAAACTGCTGCAGTCAGGCGGCGTCGACCTCTCTCAGGTCGCCCATGTGAATGGCGAGACGACGGGCGTAGCCCTGATCGCCGTCGATGCGACGTCCGGCGAGAATCTGATCGTCGTCTGCCCCGGCGCCAACAATGTGCTGCGCCCCGACGATGTGGCCGATCTGCCGATTGAACACATGATGGGCGTGCTGGAAGTGCCGGTGCCGGTGCTGCTGGCGGCGGCGGAAAAGGCGACCGGATTTGTCAGCCTGAACCTCGCCCCGGCCATGACCATACCGGACCAGCTCATGACCCTGGCGGACCTTCTCAGTGTCAACGAGACCGAAGCGGAGACTTATGGTGACCGCCTGATGACGTGCGGCGCACTGGTCGCCGTCTCGCTCGGTGCGGAGGGCGCGGTGCTCTACAAGGACGGCAAGGAGATCGCCCGGGCCGCCCCGCCGAAGGTGCAGGTCGTCGACACGGTCGGCGCCGGAGACACATTCACCGCCGCGCTCACCGTCGCCCTGATCGAGGGCAAGGCCCCGCAGGACGCGCTTGCCTTCGCGGTGACCGCCGGGGCACTCGCCTGCACACGGCCTGGCGCCCAGCCGAGCCTTCCGCATCGCCGCGACGTTGACGCGCTTGCCCTTGGCGGGAAATGACGGCACCTGTCTGGCAAGCTTTCCCTGCCCCGTACCCTGCCGGAGACCCGCCATGCGCCGCCTGCTGCTCAGCCTCGCCCTCGCCGCCACCATTGCCTCCCCGGCCTTTGCCTGGGGCAAGACCGGGCACCGCGTCGTCGCCGCCGTGGCGGACCAATACCTGACCGATGAGGCCGCTGCCGCTGTCGAAGAAATCCTCGGGCCGGAAAGCATGGCCGAGGCCTCCGACTGGCCGGACTTCATGCGCTCCGACCCGGACGAGTTCTGGCGCCGCGAGTCCAGTCCCTGGCACTATGTGACCATCCCGGAAGGCGAGAAATATGCGGACATCACACCGCCGCCGGAGGGCAATGCGATCACGGCGCTGGAGCATTTCCGCGCCATCGTGCTCGACGAGAGCCAGCCGCTGGAACAGCGTCAGCTGGCGCTCCGCTTCATCATCCATCTGGTGGGCGACCTGCAACAGCCCCTGCACGCCGGCAATGGCACGGATCGCGGCGGCAACCTCTTCACCTGCTACTTCTTCGAAGAACTGACGAATTTGCACGAGGTCTGGGACGAGCTGCTGATCAACAATGAGGAGCTGTCCTACACCGAGTGGACCGACTGGCTGACCTCCAAGATCACCGCTGAAGACGTGCTCGTCTGGTCTGCTGCGACGCCCGGCCAGTGGGCCGACGAAAGCGCAGCCATCCGTGACCAGATCTATCCGGACAGCCAGATCCTCTCCTATAACTATGTCTACAAAACCCGCGGCTTCCTGCGCCAGCAACTTTCGAAGGGCGGCGTGCGCCTGGCGGCGTATCTGAACGAGATGTTTGCGGAAGCTCCGGAAGGGCAAGAAGCGGAGTAGGTGGCGTCCGGAAGCAGTTGGGTCAGAGGCAAGTACTCGCCGATAGCGGACATTCTGATCGAACATTTCGATTTTATAGAGTTACCGAAAGCTGAATGATCTCGGGCGGCGTTTTGAATTTGCGGAATGGGTTCTGGCTCTTATCTGGAGCCTAAGCTCATGGATTTGTCACCTCAAGGTCGGTTCCTTTGACAATCCCACCCAATTAGCAGGATCCCCCCCAAGAATGATATCCCGTTCATCAAAGAGAATACTTCGGCCCGGAGACTTTATTCAGCGCCCGAACCTCTGATATTGGATTGAGTGGATGAGGCAAGTCTGGTCGGCGGGCAAACACAATACCACCGAGATCTCCCGCGCTACACTTCCGTCCCAAGCTGCACGGCATAACAATTGATGCGCAGCGTATGGAAGATTTCAGCTCAGCGGGAACGAAATTCTGATCGGCAGGTCAGCCGCCACCGGTTCGTCGTCAAGCATCTCAACCATACCTGTTGGCTGGACTGCAAAATTCGTAACGAAGAGTGCGTTTGAATACCATACGAGCCCGCTCATCAGGAAGTGTCCCTTCTCGTTTACCCCCTTATGGCGGACAGGCCCAATGTGTTCTTCAAAAGGCTGCAGCGCGGTATTGTCAGCCACAAAGGGGTCATCAAGACGCTCCAACAAGTAGAAAGGCCCATCCTCTCCGTGCACAAACAAGCAGAAAAAGCGAAGATAGTCTGCAGCAGTCTCTTCCGTGAGCCGGAGTGGCGCCTTGGCGTTCACCTCGTGAATGGGCGGGGATGCCCCATTCAGACGAAACAAATTCTGCCCCATTATCAGGTAGTGCAGAGCGAGATTCTTCTTGCTCCAGCCAGGATCATAAAGCCGCAACAATGCAACATTGTCGTACCAGGGTAATTTGCACCAGTGAAAATGCGTCGACTGGACAGAGACCCTTAGCCGTCCATCAACGGGATTGATTTGCCGGACCAGCTCGTTCAAGGATTCCCCTTCGATACGATGCCATATCTGATCGTCCATGTTCTCCTGGGCTGCATCTGCGGGCACAGCGACCAGTTCGGCTTTGTAGGCGTCTCCGACATCGACGAACTTGCTTGCGTCCAATGGCTCGCGTGGCAGTTCTGAATATACTTTGGCTTCAGTCGCGGCCCATTTGTGTATCTCGTCAGATAGCTGATCATTGTCCCTCAAGGCTCTGAGTGCATTTTCGTAGACTTGATCGGGTATCTCCCCAAGATCCACCAACCGCCGAATCCTTTCCAAATCTTTCTTGGCGACGTCAGTGTCCCGCGTCCAGCCCACTCGTTCTGCAAGTGCTGCAGCCACCCTGCCGACTAACTGCCGCCGACTCTCTATTGAAACCATCTGGACAGCTCCCTTAGGTAAAAAGCCAATCTTCGCCGGACTGGCCCGCGAGAATTTCCAAGGCTGAAAATGTCTCGGCCAACTCGATCAATGCCTGCTCACCAGGACCAGTATCGCCCTGACCTTCGGACAGTTCGCGAGCCCCTTCTTTGTTTAGAAGGCAGAGGATGCGAGCACGCCATGCGGTTGCTTCAACGGCACTCAAGCCCTCCACTGCAAGCACAAGCCGCAGCTGCACAAAAAGGTCCGCACGATCGGACAAAGTCCCGGATTCGCCCAAACCTTGCCAGTCTGCCTCGACCTTATCTAGGACAGCATCCTTGTTGCCCGCTAATAAATATTGAGCGACCCGCACAAGCTCCACATACTCCCGGTCATCGTCGGATATGTTGGTGGCATTTGGAGTTGTTCTGGCCAAATCGCACGCTTCGAATACCAAAAGAGAGCCCGCAGCAACTGGATAGTGGTTTCTTATGACTCCCATCCACTCATCCTGAAACCGGGAGCCAATTTGCGCGCTCAATGCCTCGATGATGCTGGCAAGCTGATCAGCAGCAGCCTCAGGAGCACGCAACAACCAATAGATATCGTAGGCAAGGCTGACGCCCGTTTGATCATTAAAAGAAATTCGGTCGAATTTACCCTGGGTCGCCATCCGTGCAAAGCGCTGTATAATTCCAAGCTTCTGTTGCTCAGACAATTCATCACTCGCAATCATTTGGCACAGCCAGCTGACTTCATGGGTGCCAATCTGCCCGACTCCAAAGCGCTCGCGAAAGTCGAAGTATGTCTCGAAAGTGGCCAACAGATACTTCGAAATTGGGCGCCCACTCTCCTCATCGTATATGATGCGCCTACGCACTACATCCGCATAACTCAGCGCTATGCTGTCTCGCGACCGATCGTCAAGTTTATCGGCCTGCATAACAGAATTCATCATTTTGTCGGCAACATCCAGTATGGCGTCGAGGCCAGATCTTTGATCTTCTGGCTTTTCCAACTCGATATTTGCTTCGAGTACGGTGTGGTTTCCAAGAAAAGAGAGTAGCTGCGATGTTTCTGCGATCTTCGTGAATTTCCCGTTGTCAGCCCAACGTTGAATGATTTCGAAGGCTTGTCGGCTTCTGTATTTGTTTTTCCCCTGTTCTGCGTACACCATTACATGCAATATCCTGCAGACAACGGCGAGGCTACTTTCGTCCAAGCGCGCGCTGGAAAGAACCTTGAGGCAGCGTTGTCCCAAGAGGTCAAATGCTTCGGTCTCTTCTTCAGATAGCGGCGTTTCTGCGTAGCCGAATTTGTCCTTCTGATCGCGTGAATGCCAAAAGACTGAACTGACTGCCCAAGCCACGATCGAAGCCGCCTCTCTCCTGATATCGTAGGGTTCAGTTGAGAATGCGAGGGTCAAATTTTCGTCATAGAGCCTACGCAATATCTTCAGCGCTGCGTCCACTGTCTTGCTATCGCTCGGATTGCGAAAAATGACCCGTGAAAAATCCGACTCGTTCTCATCTTGCCGGCCACCGATTTCCCGATTCACAGCTTGGGTCAGGGTTACCAACGCAGATTGACGCGGATCGCGGATCTGTTTGATTTGATTGGCGCCTCTGGGGGCCGTAGACTTGTTGACTATGAACTGCAGTTGCCTTGCCATATGCTCAACGCCCTGCAGGTACTGCAGCCGCAAATCTGTAGTATCTGTATCGAGTGGCCGGAATTTTTCTATGAGGTCGGACATCCGATCGAGGTCGGACAGCGTTGCGGCTCGGCGGCCAAGCGGTGTCACGGTGTTACGCACCAGGCTGCTGAAGAGGTCCATCCTCGCTGCCGCCGCATGCCCGGGCAACTGATCAGGCAGGAGCCAGCCGTACTTGGCAGCATGCAGCGGATAGTCCTGGTCGACGAGCGCGCAGAAAAAGGCCGTCCCCTGAGGATCTGCGGCCCATGCCAGGTTCAGGAGATGGGACCGGCGCGCTGCCTGCGTCCTCTTCTCCATGGCAAGGCTCCCGCCCCTCTGATCGATAAGCAACAAAATGAAAGCCTCGCCGAGCAGGTCAGGTTGCACCGTCGGATAGAGGTCGCCAGCGTCGGCCCCTCGCTCTCCTCCCGACAGAAGAGACAGGACTTCTTCGCTCAGCGGGCACCCAAATGGGCTGTCCGCACCATGGGATCTTGGTAGTAGCGCCCTTGCCGCCTCTCGGGTGTCCGGGTTGATCTCCAGCGACTCCCATTTCGGATCACCAATCCCCCTGCAGAGTGTGGACAAGGCCAGAAAGGAGACATGCCGGTCCAGATCGCTTGCGCTTTGTTCTACACCGCCCGCCAACCACCGGCCCAAGTCTCGCCAACGCCTGTTCACCCCCCTTTCGAGAATCTCCCAGAAGAGTCGGATCCGAGATTCTTCCTGGCTGTCACTCACATCCGTCACGCTTATCGTTCCTCTCTGGAAAGCGTCAGCGACTATAAGGGCGTAGAGCGGCCGGACTTCATGATCGTAGCGCTGGACAAGCGCCAGCAAGGCATTGTCATCAAGGTCTTTGACAGGCGCGGCCTCTCCTGTATCGTCATCATTCGCGGCGACCCATGCCATCCGAGCCCGCATCAACTCCAGTGAGTGAGCTTCTTCAAGGCCTTCCAGTTTCAAGGCGCCGAATTGCGTGCAGTTCGGGTGGAGGCCCTGGAAACTCAGGAACGTGTCGAGCGCTTCGCTCCCGTCGGCATCATTTTCCACCAGATTGAAGAAGGGATCATCTTCCCGTCGCAACAGTACCAGGACACGGACAGGATGAGCCGCCGATTTCGCCAGTGCCGCGCAGCGCTCGATGAGGCGAAGACACCGCCTAGGAGAAAGGTCGGCATAATCCAGAATGAACAGAGTGGCGCCCGGAAAAATGTCCATGCTGGTGAGATGCTGGTCGACATTCTCGATGAAGGCGCGCCGGACAAACCCGCCGACGGGCCAGCTCCCTGCGCCGAGTTTCTTCACCTGCAAGGCCAGGCGGCTCTTGCCGCTGCCGGCCCCTCCGCAAACAGCCGTCCAAAGGAATTTCGGACTTGCCTCGTCGCGTTTCAAAAAATGGCTCCAGAGCAGAGCCATTTCGTCGGTGCGGCCTGAAAAATCATCCTGCTCGGATGCAAAGTAAAATTGCCTGAGTGCAGAATACCGCAGTGTCCGTTCTGAGATACCCGGCTCGAAGAAGACCGTATCTGCATTGACCCGCAGCTCCCGGACAAGCTCTGCAATCTGTCTGAGATCTTTGGCACTCGCAATTTCGAACTGGCGGATTTCGGCCCGCGCTGTTTCCAGCTGGGAGCGGATGTCGGTCAGCATTTCTGCCTGAAATATTGTCGACAACTCCGTATCGGTTCTGAGCTCCTTTGCAATTTCCGCGGCAAAACCTGCAAAAAAGCCAGGCCCCTCGCCTTTCCCATCAAAGCGGTCCAGGAAGGCCTGCGGCGGGTCAAGCTCGGCAATCAACACAGCCCGAAAGGCACTCACGGCCTGCTCGCGCAAGCGGAGTAACCTTTCTGCACCCGCTTCCTGGGAAGTTACCGTCAGCAGGCTGCCTTCAATCGACGCCTTCAGCGCCATTGGAAGCTGGTCTTCCAGCTCCGTGTCAGACAGATTTTTCCATTTGGCCGCCCAGGCGTTCAGGCGCCGTTCAAAAGCCGCCGCCGCGGCCAAGTCCGCACGGCTGGAAACGACGTCGCTCGTCTGTACCTCGTTTTTCGCAGTGACTTTCAGCGAACGGACCGCGGCCGCGAGCGCTGCCCTTGCCGCAACATGGTTCTTCGGAAAGTTGTCGCTGAGAAGATGGGCCGCACTTCCCTGTGCCTTCTCAAGATGCTTCTGGAGCAACTTGGAGGAACAGATCGCCCCAGCTACCATGGTCCAAACGCCCGCCAGCAGTGTCGCTGTCAACGGATCTGCCATCCCACTTAGCTCCCGAATTCCTCCGCCGGAAGGATTTTCATCAGCAACCTTGGGATGATGCAAGGACAAAAGGTCAACAGACCACCTTTTTTTCGGTCCGCGGTAACCTGCTCCCTGCCGCACGCTCCCTTCTATGGCCCCCGGCGGAGAAACGCGGATTGGAAATCTCAGTACCCTTGAGAAAATCCGTAGTGAACTTGTATGGGCTGAATGGCAAGAAAGGGTCATTTTCGGCCATCCGCAAACCGTAATTTGCGACAGCCCTAACTCGCCCGGTTGATCCTACGGCGTTGGACGCTGGAGGGGATGTTCAGGCTTTCGCGGTATTTTGCGACCGTGCGGCGGGCGATTTCGACGCCGTAGCCGGTGAGGATTTCCACGATCTGGTCGTCGGAGAGCACGTCTTCCGGGGCCTCCTGATCGATCAGCTGCTTGATCCGGTAGCGGACGGCTTCGGCCGAATGCGCCTCCCCGCCCCCGGTCGCCGGGATGGCGGCAGAGAAGAAGTATTTCAGCTCAAAGAGCCCGCGCGGCGTCGACATGTATTTGTTGGTCGTCACGCGGCTGACGGTCGACTCGTGCATCTCGATCGCATCGGCCACCTGTTTCAGGTTCAGCGGGCGCAGATGCGCGACACCATGGGCGAAGAAGGCATCCTGCTGGCGGACGATCTCGCTGGCGACTTTCAGGATCGTGCGGGCGCGCTGGTCGAGCGACTTGATCAGCCAGCTGGCCGAGGCCGCGCATTCGGAGATGAATTCCTTCTCCTGCTCGCGCATCTTCAGGGCCGAGACTTCGGCATAATAGGCCTTGTCCATCAGCACACGCGGCAGCGTGTCGGAGTTCAGTTCGACCGCAAACATGCCGTTCGGCAGTTCGCGCACATAAACGTCCGGCTGGACGGCGATGGTCGTGTCGGAGGAATAGCCGGCGCCCGGTTTCGGAGACAACTGGCGCAACTCCGTCATCATTTCCATCAGGTCTTCCTTGCCGACGCCGCAGCGCTCCGACAGGGTTTTCAGGTCATGCTTGGCGACGAGGGCGAGGTTCTCGATCATCGCTTCCATGGCCGGATCGTAGCGGCCGCGCTCTTTCAGCTGCAGCGCCAGGCATTCCGGAATGGAACGGGCCATCACGCCCGTCGGCTCGAAGCCCTGACAGACCTGCAGCACGGCTTCGACATTGGCTTCATCGGCGCCGAGATCCTTGGCCACTTCCTCGACCGTGGTGCGCAGGTAGCCGCCATCATCGGTTTCGTCGATCAGGCGGGCCGCGATCAGCCGGTCCGCGGCGGAGAGACCGGCCAGTTGAAGTTGTTCGTGCAGGTGCTGGTTCAGCGTCACATCGGAGGATGCGTTGGAAGCCGCGTCGAAGTCATCGCTGGCAGGCCCTGCCCCGACGCCGGACCAGTCGGCCTTGGCGGACGGGCCGGAGGTGCCCACCGGCATGGCATTATCGGAGCCCGTACCCGGCTCGTAGACATCCTCGCCCGGCGCATCGAGCTGCTCGCGCGCCTCACCCATGCCGGAACTCTCGTCGAGCGACATCTCTTCACGGCGGGACGGTTCGTTGCCTTCGGCGGCGGCGTCGGTGTTGTCTTCGGCCTTCTGGAGCAGCGGGTTGCGCTCGATCTCGGCTTCGACAAATTCGGCGAGTTCCTGGTTCGACAGCTGCAGCAGCTTGATCGCCTGCTGCAGTTGCGGCGTCATCACCAGGGACTGGCCCTGGCGCATGTCGAGTGATTGTTTCATGGCCATAAGCCGCGCCCCCTGAAATCAAGCGGCGAACTGTTCACCCAGATAGACCCTGCGCACGTCCTCATTCTTCAGCACGCTTTCCGGCGAGCCGTTGAAGAGCACTTCACCATCATACATGACATAGGCCCGGTCGACGATCTGGAGCGTTTCGCGCACCTGGTGGTCCGTAATCAGGACGCCCAGGCCACGCTGCTTCAGATAGCGGACAAGGTCGGAAATGTCGGAAATGGCAAGCGGGTCGATACCGGTGAACGGTTCGTCCAGTAGCATGAAGCTCGGACGCGAAGCGAGCGCGCGGGCGATCTCGACACGGCGGCGTTCGCCCCCCGACAGGGAGGTGGCGGCCTGGTGGCGCAGATGTTCCACGTGCAGTTCGCTGAGCAGGCTGTCGACCTGTGCCATGCGGGCGGCGCGGTCTTTTTCGACCAGTTCCGCCACAGCCAACACGTTCTCTTCCACCGTCATGCCCCGGAAAATCGAGGCTTCCTGCGGAAGATAGCCCACGCCGAGGCGTGCGCGCTGATACATTGGAAGACGGGTCACATTCTCGCCGTCGATCGAAATCGTCCCCGAATCGACGCCGATAAGGCCCATAATCATGTAAAAGCAGGTCGTCTTGCCGGCCCCATTGGGTCCAAGCAGGCCAACAACTTCCCCGCGCTGAAGAGAAAGCGAGACATCCCGCACGACCTGTCGCTTGCCAAAAGCCTTGGCAATATTCTCAACGACAAGGCCTTCGGCCGGCTCGGTCATCTTTCTCAGGAATCCCTTTCAGTGCGGGCATTTGTTGCCCGGGAAGACTGTTACCTTCACATGCTTAAGATCGTTTTCACGATCCCGTTGAAATTCAATCATTCGACCCGTTTTGGGTGTCGGGATCGATCATCATGCGCGTGCGGCCATCGCCGCCATCCAATGTGGTGCGCCGGTTCGTGATCTCAAGCCTGAGCACTTCCCCTTCTGCCACATCGCGCCCGCGCATCAGGGCGACATTGCCGGTCATGGTAATCGTGTCGGTCGACGCGACATAGACGCCGCGTTCGCCCTTCGCCTTCAGTTCCGGCGTGACATAGAACACATCGCCCTCGGCGGTCATCGACTCGATCTGGCCGAAACTGCCGCCAACGGTGCTGGTTTCCCCGCCTTCCTTGCCGGCGAAGACCATCGTCACCTGATTGGCCCGCAGACGGGCATCGCCCTGCTGGATGTCGACATTGCCGATCAGCAGCACTTTGCGCTCCAGCTCGAGGCTCTCGGTGCGGTCGGAATTGATGTAGATCGGCCCGCCTTCGGACGAAATCTGGGCATGGGCCGGAGCGGCAAAAGCCGCAAACACGCCCGCCAGCAGAACGCCGAGTATCCTAATTCGAGCCATCAGTATCACCTTCACCCGTCGTTTCGGTTGGTTCCGGCGCCTCCGGGGCGGGGGCCGGATAGATCACGGTCCGTACATTGCCGACACAGACAATGCGATTGCCGTCATCGAGAACTTCATACGAGTCGCAGCGGATATCGCCAAGGGGTCCTTTCCCCTGCAGCGGCGAAAGCCCCTCGACCCGGCCCTCCCCGACATAGACCCGCGCGCCCGAAGACACGAACGTATAGCCGGAGGCGTCAGTGATGCTGACATTGTCGTAAAGCTCAAGAATGCCTGCGTCCCGGTCGTACATGCCGGTCGGCGCGCTCACCTGGCTGCCGGCCTCGTCCCGCATGACCGGGGCTGTCAGGTCGACCGTCTGGTCCGTGCCGAGCCGGCGGCGCGCCGCATCCGCCGTGATCTGAAAGCTCTGCCCGGCCGAATCGCGCCCGGTGAAGCGCGGGTTCACCATGGTCACCGACTCATCCTTGGTCACCCGGACAGGCCGGGACTCGCTGGTCAGCGCGCTCTTAATAATGTGACCGGCAAAAAAACCGATCGAAATCGCCGCGCCCGCCACAAACACCATGCGCAGGACCTTCACACGCTCGGAACGCCGCCGGGCCTGTGCCAGCGTCAGCTGGCGGCGCGGGGCCCAGAGTGAGGCGGGATCATGATGTGTGGCGGCGTCCATGCCGATGGCGAACCTGTAAGCAACTCAGCTGTTTTCTTAGCCGTGATCCTGCCATGACAAAAGCGGTGAAGGCATGGCAGCCGGTCAGCTATGGGCGAAAATGTCCTGATCGTCCCAGCCTGCGAGGTCCAGACGGGCGCGCATGGGCAGGAAATCGAAGCAGGCCTGCGCCATTTCCAGCCGGCCTTCGCGGATCAGCATGGCCTCAAGCCCTGCCTTGATCTGGTGCAGATGCAACACATCGGAGGCCGCATACTGCATCTGCGCATCGCTCAGCTCCTTCGTGCCCCAGTCAGAGCTCTGCTGCGCCTTGGACAGTTCCACCCCGGCCACTTCGCGGGCGACATCCTTCAGGCCATGGCGGTCTGTATAGGTTCGGGCGAGCTTCGAGGCGATCTTGGTGCACCAGACCGGCGCGCAGGTGATTCCCATCCAGCGCAACATCATGGCGATGTCATAGCGGCCATAATGGAAGATCTTGATCACCTTCGGATCGGTCAGCAGCGACTTCAGGTTCGGGCAGTCATAGTCCCGGCCGAGCTGGACCAGATGCGCTGTGCCGTCGCCGCTGGAGAGCTGCACCAGCGTCAGGTGGTCACGATGGAGGTTGAGGCCCATGGCCTCGCAGTCGATGGCGACAACAGGGCCGAAATCCATGTCAGCCGGCAGGTCGCCCTTGTGAAGTGTGATCCCGTTCATGAACGGGCTCTAGCATGAAAGCGGTTAAGGGCAAGTGTGAGCGCTGCCCCGCGAGCAGGCCCTGCCCCCCCCAGCCAGTTGGACAGGGTGTTGGATAAGGCCCCGGCCAGACACTCAGGAACACAATCTACAGACCGTCTATACACCCTATACAGGCGCCGGAAATGACCTCAGACGAGCTTGCCGCCCTGACCACGCAGAGCCAGATGAGCCTCTGAGCAAAGGGGCGACGTAGAGGTAGCAGCCTGCCCCGCGCGGCTAGATACCCCATTCCATGTACATGCTGGTCATGCCGAGGGCGTCCACAAAGGCGTGGGCAATGATCAGGGGCCAGAGGTTTCGCTTGTAAAGCAGGAACAGGAGGCCGATGACGGCCCCGATCATGCCCGTGGTAATCCATCCGCTGAGGCCCTGATAATAGAAATGGCCAAATCCGAATATCACCGCTGCGGTGAAGACAGCCAGAGCAGGCGCCAGGCGCGCCCCGCTGAAGACTGCCTGCAGCCGGGTGATCAGGTAACCGCGGAAGAACATTTCCTCTGCCAGCCCGCCGCTGACGATGCCGATGCCGAGCCACATCAGGTAGACTGGCAGGTTTCCGGCGATGCCCGCAAAGCGATCCGTTGCCACGTCCTGCCCTTCTGGCAGGGGTTCAATTCCGATGGCTTGCAAGGCCACTTGCGTGACAACACCGGTGAGGATGATCGCGACGATACCCAGAAGCGTCTGCGGAATCATGAGCCATTTGCTCTTGGCGCCCGGAACGGCGCGCAGGCCCATCCCCGACCAGTAGATGCCGCGACGCCGTAGATAGACGGTCAGAAGGATGAGAAGTGTGATGAGGGAAACAGGACCGGAAAACCGCCAGAAGAAATGATCGAGCGCCGCCTTGGAAAGGAATGCGATGGCCACCACGGCAATCACTTCCGTGAGCGCCGTGAGGCGCTCCCGTTTCAAATTCTTGTTCATGGTTGGCTGGTCTCTCTGGTTTGCCCTCACCCGAGATTGGGCGAACATGGGTAGGATGCAGCAAAGCAGGCATTTGGATGCACGCGGACGATCAAACTTACATCCCCTCGGCTTTTGCACGCCGCCAGTAATAGATGGCCATGAGCGTGACGATGACGGGGATCATCAATCCATACTCGTCGATCCAGAACCGCGTGTGGTCATCGGAGGTGGTCAGTGGTGAGAAGATTTTCTGGATGTAGATATTGTGGGCGCCGTGAAAAAAGATGGCGGGCCACAGGGATTTCGACCTGAATGTATAATACGCCATGATGACGGACATGCTCGTGATCATCAGGGTGAAGCAGGCGATCTGGAAGAGCGGGTCCCCAAATCCGTATTTGATGATGATCGGATAGTGCCAGGCTGACCAGACGATGCCGCTGATCAGGACGACGCCGCTGAACGGCAGAACCTTTCTCAGCTCCCAGATGAGAAAACCGCGCCAGCCGATCTCCTCGCCCGCAATCGTGCCAAGGGATTTTGCGAATTGTATCGTTGCCAACAAGGCGATCATCAACGACGACGCCAGAACCGGGCTGCACGGCAGGCCAAGTTCCGCCGACCACTCCGACACTGTGCCGGCGTCCGGTACGCCGCCAAAGCCGAATATCCAGGCGAGCGCATAGCTGATCGTCACATAGGCGACCGGGATCAGATAGGATTGGATATTGTCGCGCCAGGTCCCGATCCCCCATGGCAGCGACGCAATCTTACGCCTTGTGACCTTGAGCGTCAGAAACGCCGCGATGGCGGGACACCACATCAGGGCGCCCACATAGATACTGACCGGCGCGAGGGCGACAATGGCGAAATGCCAGACCGCGCTGATGGCTGTCAGAATGACCAGGAAGATGGTGATGGCCTTCCAGGCAGCCCGCTTGTCCGTTTCGGAGGCTGTCATCTCATTCGGCTTTTTTTTGCTTGCTGGAGGCGCCCGCCTTCATTGCCGCCTTGCGAATGCGTTCAAGCAGTGGCGTGCGGTGCAATGCATCAATCACGCGATCCAGGATCGCCGAAAGGTCGTAGTCGATTTCGTCGTATAGATCGGTGAACGCCTGTTCGATCTCCGCCAGCCGAACGCGCAGGCGCTGATATTGCGCCTTGCCGTTTTTCGTCAGGCGAAGGACCTTGCGGCGTCCATCCTTTGGGTCATCCCTGCGTTCCAGCAAGCCAAGTTGGATGAGGCTCTCGACACGTTGAGCCGATAATTGATGGGGTTCATCAAGGGCCTTGGCGATATCCGCCAGGGATACCTGGCCCTTGTCTCCAATGAACAAGGTGCAGCCGACGGCTCTTGAGGGGATGGTGATCTCCGCCTCACGCAACAGGTCGTCGCCCTGATCGGCGATGAGGTCCACCAGTCTCAGGAGCTTGTTGGACACGAACGCGCCTTTCAGCGCGTGCTCGTCCCTGAAATTCATCGCTGTCATGCTGCCCACCATTTATGCAATAAATTGCGCAATTTACTGCGTATATGGTTGGCTCAGGCGAAAGTCAAATCGTCCAGCCGTTCTCAACGCCCGAAAAATTGGCAAGCGAAAGCCTTCGGGCATTGCTCACATACTGAATGATGGCACGGTCAGGGACGCTGGCTATAGTGTGGTTATCATCGTCAGGAGGGAATGCGGACACCATGAACCGGAGACAGATGTTGGGGACCGCCGGTGCGATGCTGGCGCTGGGGCCGCAAGCGATGGCGCAGGCGAAAGTTCAGGCGGGCGCGATGCCGGTCATGCTGCCGCCGCGGCTGAAGGCGGGGGACACGGTCGGCCTGATCGAACCGGCCTCGGCAACCTGGGAGCCGTTTGCCATCACGCTGATCGAGGAGGCGCTCGCCAATCTCGGCCTGAAGGCGAAGCGGGCGCACAATATTCTGGACCGGGACGGCTATTTCGCGGGCGATGACAAGGCCCGTGCGGACGGTGTGAACCAGATGTTCGCCGACCCGGACGTCGCCGCCATCATGAGCGTGCGCGGCGGCTGGGGCACGGCGCGGATCCTGCCCTTTCTCGATTTCGATATGATCGGGCAGAACCCGAAGGCGCTAATCGGCTATAGCGACATCACGGCGCTGCACCTCGCCATTCATGCGAAGACGGGCCTCGTCACCTTCCACGGACCGGTTGGCATTTCCGCCTGGGGCAAGCAATCGCTGGAGACGTTCAAACCCCTGCTGTTCGATGGCGCAATGCCGGACTATGTGAACCCGGTCGCGTCGGAAGACCGGCTGGTGCAGCGGAAATGGCGTACCCAGACGATCACACCGGGCACCGCCCGCGGGCGGCTGCTGGGCGGCAACCTCACCGTCATGACGGCGCTTGTCGGCACGCCCTACCTGCCCTCTTTCGACGGAGCGATCCTGTTCTTCGAAGACATTGACGAAGCGGTCTACCGCATCGACCGGATGCTGACCCAGCTCGGCCAGGCGGGCATTCTGGGGCGCGTTGCGGGGGTGATCGTCGGCAACTGTACAGATTGCAGCCAGGGCAACAGCATCGGCGGCTTCACGCTGAGCGAGATCCTGACGCACCATCTGCAGCCGCTGGGCGTGCCGGCCTATTCCGGCGCCTTCATCGGCCACCTGACAGACCAGTTCACCGTGCCCGAAGGCGGGCTTGTGGAGATGAATGCAGACACGGGCAGTTTCCGCCTGCTGGAACCGGCGGTGCGCTGAGGCGCTTAGCCGGCCGCCTTTTTCAGGGCGACCATGGCGACTTCCATCGCGTTCAGGAAATTCGACCGGTCCTGCTTGCTGAAGGGCGCCGCGCCCTTGGGGGCGCCTTCCCCAAGGCCCGCGCGGAGGTCTGCATGGATGGCGCGGACAGCGACCGCATTGCCGATCGAGGCATCCGTGAACGGCTTGCCATTCGGGCCGAGCACGCGCGCCCCCTTCTCCAGCGCCCGCTGGGCCAGCAGAATGTCTGCCGTGATGACGAGGCTGGCCGGCCCCGCCTGCTCGGCAATCCAGTCATCGGCGGCATCGAACCCGTCCGTCACGATCTGTCGTGAGATCAGCCGATGCTCCGGAATGCGGATATAGGAATTGGCGACAATCACCACCGGCACCTCATGGCGCAGCGCCACGCGGTACACCTCCTCCTTCACCGGACAGGCATCGGCATCGACGAGGACCGTCAGACCCGTCACGCCCTGTCCCCATGCGGGGACAAGGCAGACGGGTTCGGGCAGGAACCGGACCGGATCACCTAGAAGACTGCCTTCGGCGTGTCCTCTTCCATCATCTGCTGGCGCACCAGCGGGATGGGCGGGCCGCCATAGGAGAGGAACTCGTCGTGGAACGCTTTCCAGCCCGAGCGCGGATCTTCGGGGAAGTGTTTCGCCGTCCAGTCATCCCGCAGCTTGCGGATCATGAGCTTGCCCATCGTGTAGTTCAGGTAAGCCGGGTCATAGGTGCCGCGTGCGGCCTGCTGGGTCGCATTGCCGGCATCCTGGTAGCATTCGTTGCGGAAGAGGTCGTAGCTCTGTTCCACCGTCATGCCCTCGGCATGAAGGCCGATGGCGGAGAGATACCGGCAATCGCGCAGCAATGCGTTGGACAGTTGGCCGACATGGGTTTCCGGGTCGCCGTCATGCAGGCCGGCGTCATACATCATCTCTTCGGTATAATGCGCCCAGCCTTCGGCAAAGGCGTAACCGACCCAGAGCTTCCCGAACACGGACTCGGCACGGTTCGAATGCAGGAAGTTCAGGAAGTGGCCGGGCCAGACTTCGTGCACGCTGGTGAACAGGAGGTCCATCTTGCCGGGCACATAGGCGTTGCGGGTGGCCTCGTCCCAGCTCGGGTCCGGCGGCGAGATGTAATAGACAGACGGCAGGCCGAGATCATATGGCCCCGGCAGGTCGATATAGGCCGAGTTCTGACGATTGTACGGCGGCGACTCTTCCACCTTGGCCTGCTCGGTGCCGGGAATGGTGACAATGTCGTGCGCCTCGATGAAGGCGCGCAGTTCGGGAAGCTGCTCACGCGCCTCCTCGACCGGGCCGACTTCCGGCTTGTTGGCGCCCATCTTTTCCATACAGGCGCCGAGCGTGAGGCCGGGCGCATAGGCATCGCAGGCCTCTTTCAGGGCCGCCTGGTTGCGTTTCAGGTCTGCCTCGCCAATCGCCTTGAGCTCATCCAGCGGCAGGTCGACCGCTTCGGTCAGGCGCACCATGTCGGCAAACTTGTCCGCGCCCATGGCAAAGCCATCCGGCGTGGCCGGGACAGAGCCGATATAGTCAGACAAGTGCTGCATGGCCGCGGAGGCCGCCGCAGTCGCTTCGTCGAACTCTGCCTGCAATTCCGGATTGTCGACGTCGGCAAAGGCCGCTTTCGCGTCACCCGTGTAATAATCTGCAAACCCGCTGAAACCGGCCTGCCCGTATTTCAGGAAGGTCTCCGGCAGCGGCAGCTGCAGGTTCGCCTCGATCTGGGCGGCAGCTTCCGGAACATTCTTCGCGTATTTGATGAAAGCCTTCATCCGCGTCTCGGCATCGGCATAGGGCCGCGCGATATAGACGTTCGGATCCAGCACGCCGACATAGAAGTCGGGATTGTGATGCGGCCGGTCAGCCTCTTCCAGCCAGAACAGCTCGCCCTGCATGACGCGGATCAGATAGTCGCGCTCGAATTTCTGTTCGTCGCTGAGGCCGGCCGGGTCCAGCGCCTGTGCGTCAGCAATTGCCGCCTTGCGCATGTCGATCTGGGCTTTCAGGCCCGCTTCGCTGAAGTCCGGCAGTTCGCCGTCGAATTCATGGCGGCCCTGATAGACCGCGAAATGCGGGTTGAGCTGGAAATAGGTTTCCAGGAAGGGCGACAGGAAAGCGCCCCATTCCGTGCTGGTGTCGATGGCCATCGGATCGGCGGGGGCTTCTGCAACCGGCGCAGCCGCTTCAGGGACGGCCGCTTCGGGCGTTGAAGCTTCTGGCGCGGCCGTTTCGGGCGCCAATTCCGTTTCCGCGACGGGGTGGGCACAGCCTGTCGCCGTCAATGCGACCAGGGAAGCCGCCATCATCAATCCACGAATTTTCATTGGAGAGTCCTCATCATCGCTGCGCACCGCACGAGCTTTGTTACAGGCTTACACATACGCGCCAGTTGTCGCCAGTCGGCATCTGCGGTTGAAGCCCCGACCGGTCAGACCATCGCGCCATCGGTCGGCAGGCCGAAGAGGATGCGACCGGTCAGCTCCCAGGTGGCGGGGGCGGTGATGATGTGCTGGGTCATGGCCTGCGCGTCGCGGAACTGGCGCTGCAGGGGCGAGGTTTCGAACAGCGCCGCGCCACCGCCGAGCTCATACAGGTTGCGGCAGATGTCCGCCCCGGTGCGGGTGACATGAGTGCAGGCAAGGCGGAGGTCCGCGCGGGCTTCCATCGGGATTTCATCAGCCGTCTGCGCAATCTCCCAGACCCGGTCGATCTCCGCGAACAGCAGCGCCCGGGCCGCGCGCCAGCTGGCCTCGGCCTGCGCATAGGCGGACTGGATGGTCTGGCGTTCGGCCAATGTCTTGGCAGAGCCCTGGTTCTTCTTGGCGGCGGCCAGCGCATGGAACGTATCGAGGCTGCCCCGCGCATTGCCCAGCGCCGCCGCGCAGACGCCGAGCGAGAGAAAGCCGAAGGCGGGAAACTTGTAGAGCGGTCCGGTCTCACGCGGATTGCCCTCAGCAAGGCGCACGCAGCGGCCTTCCGGGACGAAAATGTCTTTCACTTCAAAATCGCCGGAGCCTGTGCCCTTCAGGCCCATGACATGCCAGGTGTCCAGCAGCGCCGCCTCGGCCGCGGGAAAGACGGCCATCAGCGTCTCCGGCGCGCCGCTCGGCAGGCGCCGCATCTCGCCATCTTCCCAGACCGTGCAGCCGCCGCCGAGCCAGACGCTGTTCGCCGAGCCGGAGCCCCATTGCCAGCGCCCGGTGACGCGGTAGCCCCCCTCTTCCACGACCGCCCGGCCCATCGGGGCGAAGACGCCGCCGGTGATGAGATGGGGATCGTCGAAGATGGCCTCGGCCTCCTCCGGCGCCATATAGGCGGCGTTGAGGGCGGACGTGTTCGCGATCATGCAGCACCAGCCGGCACTGGCATTCGCGGTCGACAGCGTCTCGACGGTTTCGACGAAGGCGCGGGGGCTGGCCTCCAGACCGCCGAAGCGCCGGGGCGTGACGAGGCGGAACACGCCTGCCTCCGCCATGGTGCGTGCGAGGTCTGCCGGCAGGCGGCGGGCTTCGTCCATTTCGTTTGCGCGGGCAGCAAGTTCCGGCAGCAGGGCCTTCGCGGCTGCGACCGGATCTGCCGGGTCTGTCTTCTGGTTCATACGCTCCCCTCGTGTTCTTTTCTTTCTGGTACGATCTTCCGGAATGTCGCCGATGGGATCAACGGTAGACTTTCGGCTTTTTCTGCTGGAAGCGGACGCCGGCCCGGGCGAGGCGGGCGTGCTGGGCGGGGCCGGCGAGTTCATAGGTACGCTCCCGGAGGAATTCCATCAGGCCGCGCCGCTTACCGGCCGCGGCCAGATCGTCCGGCGACAGCGTCTGCCCGATCTCGACCCGCAGGGACTTGCCCATGCGCCGGCGCACTTCGCGGAAGACGAGCGCGAGGCGCAGCTCCAGCGAGAGATGGCTCGCCATCTGGAACAGGCGCGAATTCTGGCCATCAAAATAGATGGGCGTCACCGAGGCGTTGCCATGGGTGATCAGTTTCGAGGTAAACGGCTTCCACTCATCGTCCACCGCCGTGCGGTCGAACGGGCGCGGCGTCGTGGAGACCCCGCCCGAGGGGAAGACGATGACGCAGCCGCCTGCCTTGATATGGTCCAGCGCCGCCTTGCGCATGGCGACATTGGCCGCCATTGCCTCGCGCGTGCCGGAGAAGTCGACGCGCAGGAGATAGTCCCGCGCCTCCGGAATGCCGTCGAGGGCGGAGTTTGTCAGCACCCGGAAATCCGGGCGGCGGAGGCTCACCAGCCAGCAGATGACCAGCCCGTCCAGCACGCCGAAGGGATGGTTCGCCACCACGACCAGCGGGCCCTCCTTCGGAATTTCGGCAAGACGAGAGGCGGAAAACTGGACGTCGAGATCCAGCAGACGGATCGCGGCCTCGAAGAAAGGCACGTCATTGGCGAGGTGATCGCGGTAATGCTCGTACAGCTTCTTCAGGCGCGGCTGGCCTGAGAAACGCTCCACCACGCGCACAAGGCGGCGCTTCACCGGGTCCTCGAAATAGGACGCGTAAGAGAGTTCCGGAGAAGGCGCTTCAGCAGGAATCATCGCCCTGTTCTACGATGTCACAGCAGTTCCGAGAAGCGCAGAAGATAACCGTCCGGATCCTGCACCACGCCCTGGCGCACACGGATGGGCTCATCGTCGCGCAGATAGGTCTTCTCTTCGAGGGGCTGGATCAGCGGCGCCCCGGCGGCGAGGGCCGCCTCGCAAAGGGCCGCGACATCCTCCACCGTGATCTGGAAATTGACGCCCCGGCCATAAGGCGCCTCCAGCGGCCCGGCGAGCCAGGTGCGCCCGACGGGCTCCTCCAGCATCAGCTCGGCCCCGCCCCTCTCAATATAAGCGAAGCGTTCCGCCGGGCGCTGGTAGACAATGGAGAAACCGAGCGCCCCGCAATAGAAATCAAGGCTGCGCTCAAGGTCGCTGACATAGAGTTCAGGGACGAGCGCGGCGGCCATCGCTCTAACCCTTCCCGATCTCGGCGAGATCGTAGGGCGTGGACTGATAGACCTGGTTTATCCAATTACCAAAGAGGAGATGTGCGTGGCTGCGCCAGCGGTTGAGCGGGGGGCGGACCGGGTCATCGCCGGGGAAGTAATTGTGCGGAATGGCGATGTCGCTGCCGGCGGCGATGTCGCGTTCGTACTCTTCCTTCAGCGAGAAGGAGTCATATTCGACATGGTTGAACATGAAGACGCTGCGGCTGGGCGCATGTTCCAGGAGGCTCGGCCCCGTCGCCGGGCAGTCGACCAGCAGGTCCAGTTCAGGCCGGGCCAGCACGTCTTCGGCGTGCACTTCGGTCCAGCGGGAGACCGGGATCAGGAAGTCGTCCGAGAAGCCGTTCAGATAGGGCGAGGCCGGGGCAAGGTTGCGCTGGCGGTAGATGCCGAAAGCCTTCTTTGCGAGCTGGTATTTCGGCAGCTTGTGGAAATGCCAGGCTGCTGCCATGGCGCCCCAGCAGATGAACAGGTTCGAATGCACATTCGTCCGCGTCCAGTCGAAAATCCGTGTCAGCTCGTCCCAATAGGTGACGTCTTCGAAGTCCAGCTGCTCGACCGGCGCGCCGGTGACGATGAAGCCGTCGAACTTGCGGTCTGCCACGTCTTCCCAGGTGTTGTAGAAGCTGATCAGGTGATCCTGCGACGTGTTCTTCGGCGTGTGATTGCCGATACGGATCAGCGACAGCTCGATCTGCAGCGGCGAGGCGCCCAGCAGGCGCGCGATCTGCGTCTCCGTGCGGATCTTGTTCGGCATCAGGTTCAGCAAGCCGATCTGCAGCGGGCGGATATCCTGGCGGGCAGCTTCGGATTCCTG
The DNA here is from genome assembly GCF_963675305.1 of uncultured Hyphomonas sp. NCBI lineage: Bacteria > Pseudomonadati > Pseudomonadota > Alphaproteobacteria > Hyphomonadales > Hyphomonadaceae > Hyphomonas > uncultured Hyphomonas sp. Next base: position 3,059,388 of record NZ_OY776147.1, read on the forward strand.
CATCACCGCAACGCCCTCTTTCAGGAGGGTTTCACGGGCAGGCAGGGCATCCGGAATCTTGATCGGCACGGGGCAATACTCTCGACTTGTTCAGCCAGCTTGAAACCTGAAAACAAGGGAAAAAGGGAGCGCGGGGCGAAATGGTCTTCCTGCGCGCGGCCCTTTTAGCGACTTGTTTTACGTGGCTGCAAGCCGGCCGGCCAAATCACCACGATGAAGCGCATGTAGCGCCGCAAACGGTGGCGGGCAAGGCCTGCATTGCGCTGGCAGAGCAGGCATGGTCTACATGCGACCCGTGACCTCCATCCTCCTGATCAACGGCCACCAGCCTTTCCCGACATCGCCGGGACGGCTGAACCGGGCTTTCTGCGACCGCGCAAGGGCGCATTTCGAGGCACGCGGCGCAGCCGTGCGAGAAGTCCGGACCGCTGAGCCGTGGGATACGGACCTTGAGGTGGAAAACCAGCTCTGGGCAGACCTCATCCTGATGCAATTCCCGCTGAACTCAATGGGCTTGCCCTGGTCACTGAAACGCTACCTCGACGAAGTGTATACCGCCGGCATGGATGGGCGCCTTGCCCGGGGGGATGGCCGAAGCCGGAAGGACCCTGCGCGGCAATACGGCTCCGGCGGGAAACTCCAGGGTAAACGCTACATGTTGTCGGTGACGATGAATGCGCCCCGCACCGCGTTCGATGACCCGGCCCAAAACCTTTTCGCAGGCCGCAGCCTCGATGACTTGCTGGCCCCGGTGCACATCAATTTTGCGTTCTTTGCCCTGTCGCCTTTGCCCACCTTCGCCGCACATGATGTCAGCAAGGCGCCTCAGATCGAAGCCGATCTCGACCGGTTCGATGCGCACCTGAAGGCGCACGCATCAGATTTCGGATCTTGAAGTCCTAACCCAGCGGATGCACGAGATGCGGCAGGGTCCGGCCCGGAATGGAGCCGGATTGGGCCGTGCCGCTGCGGACGGCGCCAAGGCCTTCATAAAAGGCGGCGGCGTCCGGATCTGAATCGATCAGCAGGTTCTTCGCGCCATTGTCCCGCGCGACCCGGCAGGCCCAGACATAGAGCAGCTTGCCCGTCCCCTCCCCCAGCCGGTCTGGCTCCACGAACAGCTTCTCCAGCACGGCATCCTCGCCCTGTTTCGAGAGCTGCACCACGCCCGCAATGCCGCGCTTGTCCTCCGCCAGCATGATTGCATCTTCGGCCAGATCTTCCGGCGTAACGGTCAACTCGCTCTCAAAGGCTTTCAGCATGTCCTCCGAATAGCCCCAATGTGCCTTGGACCGCAGGCAGAGGCCGGAGAGGGCGGCGAGTTCGCCGGATTTCGGTTCACGCAGAATCATGGGCCCAATCTAGCGCAATTGTGTGGTGACGCTAGGCAAGGACTTGCGGGCCGGCCCGATACCGCCTTCTCTGCCCTTCAGGAGGAAACAAATATGAGCGCAAAGCCCGTCCCGACCCGCATTACCGACATGCTCGGTATCGAAAAACCCATCATCCAGGCTGCCATGGGCTGGATTGCCCGGTCGCAATTGTCGTCCGCTGTCTCCAATGCCGGGGGCATGGGCATCATCGAAACCTCTTCCGGTGAGCTGGATGCCGTGCGGGAGGAGATCAAGAAGATGAAAACGCTGACGGACAAGCCGTTCGGCGTGAACGTCGCACAGGCTTTCGTGCGCGATCCGGACATCATCCAGTTCGTGATCGATCAGGGCATCAAATTCGTCACGACCTCTGCGGGCGACCCGATGAAATATACCGGCATGCTGAAAGAGGCCGGCCTGACCGTGTTCCACGTTGTGCCGTCGCTGCAGGGCGCGATGCGCGCCATCGAGGCGGGCGTCGACGGGTTGATCGTGGAGGGCGGCGAGGGCGGCGGCTTCAAGAACCCGAAGGACGTCGCCTCGATGGTGCTGATTCCGCAGGTCTGCGAAGCGGTGGACGTACCGGTGGTGGCCGCCGGCGGCATCATGGACGGGCGGACCATGGCGGCGGCTTTCTGTCTTGGCGCCGAGGGCGTGCTGATGGGCACGCGTATTCTCTCATCCGCGGAAAGCCCGGTGCACCAGAACTGGAAAGATGCCATCGTGGCAGCCGACTCCACCGATACCGTTTTCCTCAACCGGACTGGCCCCGGCCCGGCCCTGCGCGCGCTGCGCACGGAGCGGACGGACCGTATCCAGCAGGAAGGTGTCGACAATATTTTCGGAGAATTTGCGGGCACGCAGGATGTTTACTTCGGCGGCAATCTGGAAGCCGGCATCGCCCTGACCGGGCAGGTCGCCGGGCGCATCACGGACGTGAAGCCCATTGCGCAGATTTTCGAAGAGACGATCGAGGAATACCACCGCGTGGTATCCGGACTGCCCCGCTAACACGCAGGATCAGGGGGCCTGCAGGTCGCTGACCCAGTGGATTTCCGGATCCGCCAGCGAATGCATGCCTTTCAGCTCAAAGACGTTCTTGTAGCCATAACCGTAGAGATTGATGAAGGTCGGCACGTTCAGGGCCAGCGGCGCGCTTTTCAGGATCACGGGCGCAATGTCGTCTTCGAAATTGTTGTTGCAATAGATCAGGATGCGCGTGTCCTTCGACGGGATCACGGCGGCGAGCTTTTCCTCGGTGAAGTCAGAGAAGTTCACATTGATCGCGCCTTCGATATGGCCCATCGCATAGGCTTCGGCGCTGCGGGAATCGAGGATGATCGTGCCGGGTTCGGCTTTCATCTCATTGAAATCCACGAGGGAGACAAGATGCTGCTGGCGGTAGGCGACCACTTCTTCGGAGACCCCGAGGAAGCCGTCATAATCGATGAAAGAGTCCCGCTCCTGCGCATTCGCCGCCAGGCCGCAACCGATGAAAGTTGCAATGGTCAGAACACCAATCAGTGCGTTCCGTATACGGCGGCTGTTCTCACTTCCTGCGCTCACGGCGCGTCTCCCTTGTCTGCTTGCCCCCTACCATCGCGCGCAATTGCGGCGGGATCAAGGGCAGGACATGCCGGGAATACGGTGTGTACAGTCTCTAGGCGCGTGGATGGGCCGCCGCATGGACCTCGCGCAGGCGGCTCGCATCGACGCCGGTATAGACCTGCGTGGTCGACAGCGAGGCATGGCCAAGCAGTGTTTGGATCGCGCGGAGATCCGCCCCCGCCGCGAGAAGATGCGTCGCAAAAGCGTGGCGCAAAGCGTGCGGCGTTGCCGTATCCGGCAGGCCCAGCAGGCCGCGCAGCCGCTGGACGAGACCCTGGATCAGGCGCGGGTTCAGCGCGCCGCCCTTCGCGCCCCGGAACAGGGGTTGTGTTCGCGTCAGCGCGTAAGGGCATTGTTCCGCATAGAAATTGATCGCGTCGCGCACCGCGGGAATCAGTGGCACGATCCGTACCTTGCCGCCCTTCCCCGTGATACGCAGGCGTTCCGGCGCTGGCACATCCGCGCCAGTGAGGCTGAGCGCTTCGGAGATACGCAAGCCTGCCCCGTAGAGCAGCGACAGCACGGCGGCATCGCGGGCATTGATCCAGGGCGCAACATCCGGATCGTCTGCCGCCTCGTCGATCATGTCCTTCGCCGCCTCAGCAGACACAGGCCGCGGCAGGCGCTTCGGCCGTTTCGGCCCCTGAAGGTACGCCACTTCCGCATTTTCGATGTCGAACGCCCGGTTCAGCCAGCGATACAGCGCCTTGATGGAAGAGAGCAGCCGGGCGACCGAGGCATCCGACAGGCCATCGCGGCGGCGCTGGGCAATATGGGCGCGGATGTCCCGGGCCTTCAGCTCGCCCAGAACTTTCGGGGTCGGCTCCTCGCCCATGTGATGTCGCAGGAAATTGAAAAACTCCGCCAGGTCAGAGCGGTAGGCCTCGACCGTCTTGGCGGCCATACGGCGCTCATTGGCGAGATATTCGACGAAGGCGGGCAGGGTTTCCATCCATCCAGTCTGGCACGGGCCTCTTAAGGAGACGTTTTTGAACGGCGCAGTCGCAATCCGGCCGGGCCATCCCTATCTTTTGCCGGAACGACAGGCAGGAGGTGCATCATGGACTATGTGAATTTCGGAAATACGGGCCTGAAAGTCTCCCGCCTCTGCCTCGGCTGCATGAGCTTCGGCGAGCCGGACCGGGGCCAGCACCCCTGGTCTCTCACCGAAGACGCAAGCCGCCCGCTGATCCGCCGGGCCGTGGAACTGGGCTTCAATTTCTTCGATACCGCGAACATGTATTCGGACGGCTCTTCGGAAGAGATTGTCGGGCGCGCCCTCAAGGATTTCACTCACCGCGACGAAGTGGTGATCGCCACCAAGGCCTTCTTCCCCTGGCGCCTTGCCCCGAACACGATGGGCCTGTCGCGCAAATCCCTGTTCGCGGCGATCGATGACAGCCTTGACCGCCTCGGCACAGACTATGTGGACCTCTTCCAGATCCACCGGTTCGACCCGACAACGCCCATCGAGGAAACGATGGAGGCGCTGCACGACATCGTGAAGTCAGGCAAGGCGCGCTATATCGGCGCCTCCTCCATGTGGGCCTGGCAGTTCCAGAAGATGCAGAACACTGCAAAGGCTAACGGCTGGACGCCCTTTGTCAGCATGCAGAACTACGTAAACTTGCTCTATCGCGAGGAAGAACGCGAGATGCTGCCCTACTGCGCGTCCGAAGGTGTCGCCGTCATGCCGTGGAGCCCCCTCGCCCGGGGGCGCCTGACCCGGGATTGGGATGAGACGACCGAACGGTCGGAAACCGACCGCGTGCAGGGCCTGCTTTATACAAAGGCCGTTGAGGCTGACAGGAAAGTGGTGGAAACCGTCGCAGAAGTCGCGAAGGAACGCGGCGTGCCGCGCGCGCAGGTCGCCATGGCCTGGCTGCTGCACAAGCCGGAAATCACCTCCCCCATCATCGGCGCAACGAAAATGGGCCACCTTGAGGATGCCGCTGCGGCGACGGAGCTGAAACTCAGCGATGAGGAAATCGCCCGGCTGGAGGCCCCCTATGTGCCGCACGAAGTTGTCGGCCTCGAAATGGCGCCGCGCTTCGATGTGAAGGTCAGCCTGAAGGGGTGAGTCTCTAAGGCTCGTTGCCTTCCCAGTCGACGATCCAGTCTTCGGGGTCTTCGTCAAATACCGTGTCTTCCGACACGGTCCGGCCCCGGATGGAATTGCCGGTCGTATGAACGCGGTTGCGGTCGCCGCAGACAAGATGATGCCAGTTCGGCAGATCCTTGCCTTCCAGCACGAGCCGATAGGCGCAGGTGCGCGGCATCCATTTGATCTCGGCGACATTCTGCGGCGTCAGGATCACGCAATCCTCAACGATGTTCTTGCGGTTTTCATAGTCCATGCAGGCACAGGCCTGCCCGTCGAGCAGGCGGCAGTGCAGCTTTGTGTAGGCAATCTCGCCCGTGTCTTCGTCTTCCAGTTTGAGCAGGCAGCATTTGGCACAGCCGTCGCAGAGCGACTCCCACTCCTCCGGCGTCATCTGTTCGAGTGTCTTCTGTTTCCAGAACGGCGCCGTCATGCCTGGACGGCCGACCATTCAGGCGTTTTCTCGATGAGGGCGCTGGCGAACCAGCAGCTGGACGAAACCATCTCACCGCTGGCGATCACGTCCGCCATCGCTGCCTCGACGAGGCGCTTGCCAAGGCCCCTCCCGCCCAGTGGACCCGGCACGATCGTGTGCGTGATGTGAACCTGTCCGTCACGCGGGCGCTCATAAGTGAGATAGGCCTCCAGGCCATTCTCGAAGTAGGAGTAGCGCATCATGTTTTGGTCGTGGGTAATCTCGCTCATGCCAGAACGTCCTGCCATTCCTTGTGTTTTTCGATCTGCGCCTTCGCAAAGGGACAGAGGGGGATGATCTTCAGGCCAGCCGCGCGGGCATCTTCGACGGCACGCTGCACCAGTGCCACGCCAACCCCGCGCCCGCCAAGGGCTTTCGGCACACCGGTATGATCGATGATGATGCGGGAGGTGCCGGCCTTCGAATAGGTCATCTCGGCTTCATGGCCGTCGACGACGGTGACATAACGCCCGCCGGTCTCCCCGTCTTCCTTGCGGATGTCGAACGCTTCCATGGCCGTCTCCTGCTTCGCCTCCCCTATCTGGGCGGCGTGAACCTTCGGCGCAAGCGAAAGCCGCCCGGGGTCACCGGACGGCTTGCTGGTCTGAATGGGCGCTCTTTATGACGCCTTGTCGACAGCATCCTTCGCATCGCCGACTTTGTCGCGGACTTCGCCTTCGGCCTTGTCCATCTTGCCTTTCATTTCCAGGCTCTTGTCGCCGACGGCCTTACCGGTCGCTTCTTTCAGCGTCCCTTCGGCCTTCTTGGCAGCACCTTTCACATGTTCCTTATCCATTGGGGGGTCTCCTTTCTTTCCCTGCCGCAATACTGCGGTCACTCAATCAACGTGCGACCGGGCAGAAAGGTCCGAAATTTCTGAGATAGATTGCCGGATGCGTGATCCTGCCCTCTGTTCAATTTGCGCGCGTGGGTCTACGCCCCCAGCCCATGAGCCGCCTGCTGACACAGCCCGAGATCGACTGGAAGGATGACGGCACACCCGTCGCCCGGGCGGCGGGCGATGTCTATTTCACGGCCGGGGACGGCCTGGCCGAGACGCGTGCCGTCTTCCTGACGGGGTGCGGCCTACCGGACGCCTGGGCCGGGCGGGAGACATACACGATCGCGGAGACGGGCTTCGGCACAGGTCTGAACTTCCTTGCAGCGTGGGATCTCTGGCGCCAGACGCGGCCTTCGCCCACGGCTTTTCTCCATTTTGTGAGCTATGAGGGCTATCCGCTCGCCCGTGAGGACGCCGCGCGCGCCCTTTCTGGCTGGCCGGAGCTGGAAGCGCTGGCCGGCCAGCTGATCGCGGTCTGGCCCGGACCTGTACGCGGCGTACGCCATTTCATCTGGCCGGAAGACGGGGTGACGCTTACCCTCCACCTCGCTGATATTGCAGAGTCTTTCCCGGACAGCGTTTACCATGCCGATGCCTGGTTTCTCGACGGGTTCAGCCCCGCGAAGAATGAGGCCATGTGGGCGCCGGACCTTTTCAGATGGGTAAGTGAACGCAGCGTACCGGGTGCGCCGGCCGCAACCTTCACCGTCGCCGGCGCCGTGCGCCGCGGACTGGCCGACACCGGGTTTTCTGTCGCCAAGGCGCCCGGTCATGGCCGGAAACGGGAGCGGCTGGAGGCGCGCCTCGCCACCCCGCCAGCGCCCGAGCCGGACATTTTCGGCCTCAGCCGCCCCTTCCCCCGGGCGAACCGCGTCGCCATCCTCGGCGCAGGCATTGCCGGGGCGAGCGTGGCCCATGCATTACAGCAGCTCGGCGCCGAACCGGTGATTTTCGACCCGGCAGCCAGCCCGGCAACCGGCGGCAGCGGCAATCCGATGGGCCTCGTCATGCCGCGCCTCGATGCCGGGGACACGGTGCAGGCCCGCCTGCTGGTCGATGCCTATCTCGCTGCACGCCATGCCTATCAGGGGCGGCCGGGCGTGACCGAAACGGAGGTTCGCCAGGTTCCGAAGGATGACGCAGAAACGGCCCGGTTTGAAAAATTGCTGGCCGACCCGCCCCTGCCGCTGGAGGATCTGGAAGCTCTCGCAGATGGCGGCCTGCTCCACAAAGGCGCGCTGATCGTGGAGCCGGGGAAGCTGATCCCTTCCCTGCTTGAGGGCATCGCGCAGCATTATGGCGAGGCGCCGGAGGTGGATCTGGCCGCCCGGACCGTCAATGGCGCTAAGTTCGATGCAATCATTCTCGCTAATGGCATGGCGGCGGGCAGCCTTCTGCCCTGGCTGGGGCTGGAAGCGCGAATGGGCCAGGTGGATTTCACCGAAGGGCTTGCCGATGCCCCCCCTTTCGCCATGGCGAGCGGGACCTATGCGCTGGCCCTCGGCCGAAACCGGCTCTGGGGCGCGACGTTCGACAAGGTGGCGCCGGATACCGCGCCGTTCACCTCGGATGCGGCCCGCGCGGAAAACCTGATCGGGGTGGAAGCGCTGTCGCCTTATTGGGTGCGCGACGCGCGCGCCGACAATGTCGCCTCCCGGGCCAGCCTGCGGGCAACCACGACTGACCGCCTGCCCTTGATCGGAGCCGCACCCGATCATGATGCCTTTCTCGATGCCTTTGCCGGCATGCGAAAAGGGCGCCCCGCAGATGCGGACGCCCCTTTGCTGGATCGTGTTTTCATTTCGTCTGGCTTTGGCGCCCGGGGCTTTACCTGGGGGCCCTGGGCCGGGTCCATTCTCGCCGCCCGCCTCTGCGGCGCGCCTGCCCCGGCCAGCCGGTCCGCGCTGGAGGCGGTTGCCCCGGCGCGGCTGCTGCTGAGAGCCTTAAAGCGAGGTCGCGCCTAGCGCATCAGCCGTGCGGATCACCGCCAGGCGCAGGCCGCCATCCTCATGCGGGGTGAAAGACAGTTCCAGCCCCGCCATTTCGAAGGCCAGATGGCCCTGCATCATTGAAAACCCGACCATTGCCGCCACGATGACCAGCGTGATTGCGAAGATCAGCCAGTTACTGGTCAGATAGGTCCCCTTGCTCATTGTTCCGTTCCTTTACCGGAGTCTGTCAGTTGGTATTGCCGCTGATTTATTTTGTGTGCGGATCAGTTGTTGCCCTGTTCAAGGTCCCGGAATTCCTTGCGCAGGCGCCACTCGTCCGAGGTGACCTTGCGCTCGATGCTCCGCAGACGCTCGTCGAGGTCCATGAAGGTGTATTTGAGATTGCCGAAGGTGACGCGCGGCCGGTCTGAAACGTTGCGCCAGAATGCGTCTTCATCCGGGGAGACCGACGCCAGGCCAAAAGGGCGGCGCGGCGTGATCATCCAGATGGTGACATATGCGATCAGGGCGAGCGGCCCCATCACGAAGAAGAAGGCAAGCACGGCCAGGACGCGGACCAGGACCGGCTCCCAGCCAAATCGCTCAGCGAGACCGCCGCAGACACCGGCAATGACCTTGTCTTCGCGGGAGCGGTAGAAACGCTTGGGATTGGGGGAACCATAAGTCCGGTCTTCGCCGTGAACGGCATCGCGGTATGGGCGGGAGTGGCGGGACATCTATTTATTCCTTAGTCGTCAAAAGTGGGGCGGGAGCGGCGGGGCGGAGGGCGCTGTTCCTCCGCCTCCCCGGCTTCGAGCAGGCGCTCGAGCGTTTCGATGCGGCGTTCCATGGCCTTGGCCGAACGCCAGAGGTCTTCCATTATCCGCTCATCGTCAGGCATCAGGGTCTTCTGCTTCCGCCACTGCGTGATGTAGTGAAACATCACGGCGGGAAAGCCGATGAAGATGATGCTGACGATGGCAATGGCGAAAACTTCCTCAGGCATCAGGCGGCCTCATTCTTCTTGGCGCGGCGGTCTTCAAGTTCCAGCGCGACCAGTCCAGGTGTGCAGACCACCGTCAGGAAGCCGGCAAGGCAGGCGAGTGAAAACAGCATGTGATCAGCCCTCCGACTTCTTGGAAGACGACTTGGAACGCTTGGCCTTCAGAGCGGCGAGTTCCTTCTCGATGCTTTCGTCCTGCTCAAGGGCAGCGAACTGGGCTTCGAGAGTCGGCTCGGCGCCGCGGATCTGGTCGGCATAGGCTTCCATCTCATCGACCTTGCGCTCGATATTGCCGTAGCGGGCAAGCGCTTCGTCGACACGGCCGTCATAGACCTGGCTGCGCATGCGGATCCGCTGTTCGGCAGCTTCGCGGCGCATCATCAGGGCACGATGCTTTGCCTTGGCTTCGTCGAGCTTCGCCTGCAGCTTGGACAGGTCGTCCTGGCGCTTCTCGAAGGCTTCTTCGGCGGCGGCCATCGCATTCTTGCGGCGATCGATTTCGGCTTCCGCTTTCTGCTTGGCGATCAGGGCGCCGCGGGCAAGGTCTTCACGGCCCTTGTCGATGGCGAGCTCGGCCTTGTTGGCCCAGTCGTCACGGACAGTGGTGAAGTGGGCGATGTCGCGCTCCATCTCTTTCTTGTCGGCCATGGCACGGGCAGCCGCGGTGCGGACCTCGACCAGCGTGTCTTCCATTTCCTGAATGATCAGGCGCGCGATTTTTTCGGGGTTCTCGGCATTGTCGAGCATCGAATTGATGTTCGAGTTGATGATGTCACCGAGGCGGGAGAACAGACCCATTGTGGTGTCCTTTCGTGTCAGGGGAGGATTAGAAGAAGAAACCGCCGAGGAAGACGCCCGCGGCAAAGAACATCCAGGTCTCTGCGGAACGGGTCGACAGCCACCGGCCAAAACGGCCTGTGTCCGATCGGGCTTCTGAGCGGGTGTAACGGTCTTCCATTTTCTGTTTCGTCCTTCTGGGTTTGAGCAACGCCCGTCGCTCTGAGCCCTTTCCTCATTTCAAAGACCGTGCCAGACCAAAATTAATTTTGTAAGCCGTTGTTTTAAATGGATAAAAAACTTTTCCAGACGCTTTTTCCTAATCTGTTTTAGCATATTTGACGAAATATTTGGTCGATTTCAAAATTGCTTTTAGCTATATTGACCTCATGATTGGTCAAAATACGCAGCTTATCGGCGAGGCCCCAAGCTGGCTCAGCGCGCAGGAGCATGTTTCCCGTGTTGCCACGCTGGAGCGGCCGATCCTGGTGATCGGCGAACGCGGCACCGGCAAAGAGCTGATCGGCGAGCGCCTGCACTTCCTGTCGAAGCGCTGGGAAGGCCCGTTCGTGAAGGTGAATTGCGCCGCCTTGTCGGAAACGCTGCTCGACAGCGAACTGTTCGGCCATGAGCGCGGCGCCTTCACCGGCGCGACCGAGCAACGCAAGGGCCGGTTCGAACTGGCAGACGGCGGCACGATCTTTCTCGACGAAATCGCTACCGCCTCCCAGCAGGTGCAGGAGAAACTGCTGCGGGTGGTGGAATATGGAGAGTTCCAGCGCCTCGGCGGCTCGCGCGTGCTGAACACGAATGTCCGCATTGTCGCCGCGACCAATGCGGACCTGCCGGCCATGGCGGAGGCGGGCGAGTTCCGATCAGACCTGCTCGACCGGCTGGCCTTCGATGTGATCACCCTGCCGCCGCTGCGCGCCCGAAAGGGGGACGCAACCTTGCTGGCCGATCACTTTGCCCGGCGCATGGCCATCGAGATGGGAGAAGACTTTCCGGGCTTCGCGCCCTCTGCCATCGCCGCCATCGAAGCGCATGACTGGCCGGGCAATGTGCGGGAGCTTCGTAACTTCGCTCAACGGCTTGCCCACCGTTCCATGGTCATGACACCAGGAGAGCCGGTTGTGTTCGACCCGGCTGCGCTGGACCCGTTCGACTCTCCCTGGCGGCCGACATCATCGCCCGGCAAACCCTCCCCTGCCCGTCCGGCCCCGCCCGCCCCGCTGCAAGCCGACCCCGGACGCATCGATCCATCTGTCACGGCCGATTTCCAGGCCCAGGTCGCGGCATTCGAAATGCGCCTGATCGACGAGGCGCTCAGCTGGGCCAAAGGCCATCAGGGACAAGCCGCAGACGCGCTGGGCCTGACCTATCATCAATTCCGCGGGCTGCTGAAAAAGCATGATTACGGCAAGAACCCGGGAAAGCCGAAAGAGGAAGACACCGGCGCGCCCCTGAACGGCGGCCCGCGCCCTGCCATGTGACTCAGTATCCGCAGAGGGTTTTCATCTGGCCGATCAGGTTTGCGTAATCGATCGGCTTGGTCAGGACGGTGTGGTTCGCAAACCGCTCATCCTGATGGTAGGTGTCATTGCCCGACAGGAAGATGAAGGGCGTTCCCTCCGTCTGAAGACGTTCCGCAATCGGCGTGGATGTATCGCCCCGCAGGTTCATGTCCAGAATGGCCGCCCCGACCGGCTGCGCATCCAAAATGGCCAGAGCCTCCTCGACGCTGCCGACCGGGTTGAGGACCGCATAACCAGCCTCCTGCAACCTCATCTGCACGTCTATCGCGATGAGGAATTCATCCTCAACCAATAGAATGGGACGCTTCTCGGAACTCATCTTGCACCTTTCTTGCGGAACCTGAATTGGGCCCAGAAGCCTTCCGGGCGGTATTCTATCTGGACCTTTCCGTCCAGCGTATGAGCCAGGCTTTGCTCAATCAGCACACTCCCGAATCCACGGCGCGTTGGCGGCGTCACCGGCGGCCCCCCTGTTTCGACCCAGGTGAAGATCGCCTGGTTCTGCTCCGGGTCGCCCCCCCGCTTCCAGGTCACCTCAAGATGCCCCCGCTCTGTCGACAGAGCCCCGTACTTGGAAGCATTGGTCGCCAGCTCATGCAGGATGAGCCCGAACGTATGAGCCGCTTCCGGGCCGAGGACGAGCGGCGGGCCGGACATCGACACCTGCCGGTCCAGCCCCCCGGGCGCGTAAGGCAGCACCTGGTCGCGCACCAATTGGGAAATGTCGGCATTGCTGCGGGTCGTATCGATCAGCAGGTCATGGCATTTTGAAATCGCCATGAGGCGGCCGACAAAGGTTTCCCGGAAGGACTCAAGATCTGATGCCTCCCGCAATGTGTGCGATGCGATGGTCTGAACCGTTGCAAGCGAGTTCTTCACCCGGTGGCTGAGTTCGTTGACCAGCATTTCACGATGCTGCTCTGCCTTCTTGCGGTCGGATATATCAAAGCCGGATGCCACAACATTGATCACCGCCCCACTCTCGTCCACAACGGGCGCCAGCAGGTTTGCAACAGCAATCCGTTCGTCCCCGGACGTTCGGACCGTTGTATCATGACGGACCCGCTCTCCCTGTGCGGCCCGCAGAACACAACGACGCAGCTCTTCGCGGGCATCGGAATCATGGGACCACCAATAGGTCTCCCAGAAATGTTTCCCCACAACGTCGGACGCCTTGAGCTTTGCCAACGCCAGCGCGGACTCATTCACCTCCACAACGACGCCATCCGGTGTCATCAGGGTCACGAAGGAGATCAGGTTGTTCAGAATGGCCCGGGCACGCTCTTCCTGCTCCCGCAGTTTCTTCTCGGCCCGCTTCTCCTTGGAAATGTCCGAATAATACATTGCGAAGCCATCATCGACCTGCGCAGCCGTAACGCTGTTCCAGATCCCGCGGCCAGACCCTGTCGGATAGAAGATCTCCCCCTGCCAGGGCTCACCGTTTTGCGCAACATCGACGAACCGGTCAAACACCCCCAAATCCGGCAGGAGCGGCGCCTCCCTCAGCAGGGTCGTTTCACGCAGACGATCCGCGTCCAGGCGGGACATACGCTGCGCCGCCGGGTTGGCGTAGACGATCCTGAAATCGGTGATTTCCTCATCGGCCCCGCGCACGCTCTTGAAAATGATGAAACCGTCAGGTGTGGTCTGGTGGAAGGCCCGGAGACGGGCCTCGCTTTCCCTCAGCCGCAACTCGGATTTCTTGCGCTCGGTGATGTCGGAGAATGTTACCGCAAAACCGGTTTCGATCCTCACCGCAGCGATACGAAGCCACCCCCTTTTTTCCGGGACCGGTAACGGCACTTCCATTTCGATTGGCTCATCCGTTTCGGCCATGCGTATGCTGGCCTCAAACAGGGGGTGCCCGGGAGTGATACTGGTGTCTTTCAGCAGCGTCTGCCCCACCATCACTTCGGCGGGCCTGCCAACAATTTTTTCAGCCGCCGGATTTGCATATTCGCAGACGAAGTCCGCAACACCGCCCTGTTCATCGAACACTGTCCGGAACATCAGGAACCCATCGGGCGTGGTCTGCTGGGCGGCCCGGAAGCGCTCCTCGCTGCGCCTCAGCTCAAGCTCTGCGCGTTTTGAATCGCTGATGTCGGTGAAGGAGACGGCAAATCCGTCATCCACCCGCACCGCCGAATAGCGGAACCACATAAATGTCCCATTGGTGAGCGGAAACTCCAGCTCCCCCTGGATCGTCCCCCCCGTTTCCACCACATTGCAATAGGCATCGAAGAGTCCGATGTCCCGGTTACCGGGATTCCTCCGCAACATTCGGTAACCGGGCATGTCTGCCGGATCGATCATCAGCATTCTGGCAGAGGCGGGGTTTCCGTATTCGCAGATGAAATCCTCGATCTCGCCCAAAGAATTCCGTACACTGCGGAACACCATAAAGCCATCCGGGATGGTTTTCTGGATCGCCTGGAACCGCGTATTGCTGGCGTCCAGATCCTGCCGCATCTGCTTCTTCTCGGTGATGTCGTCGATCACCGAAATCATGTACTCAATTTCGCCCTCTCGATTGTGGGCACAGGACACTGACAGGTTCGCCCAAACGACACTACCATCCTTGTGGATATAGCGCTTCTCGATGTGCATCGATTTGCGCTGACCTGCGAACATCTCTTTCATCAGGTCGACGCCCTTCTGAAGATCATCCGGATGCGTCAGGGACTGGAAATCACATTCCTTCAATTCCTCTTCGGAATAGCCGAGAATCTCGCAAACCTTCCGGTTTGCTCGCAGCCATCTTCCGTCCGGAGCAACCTGTGCCATGCCGACAGCTGCGTCCTCAAATATCGCACGGAAGCGTTCCTCGCTCCGGTGCAGGGCATCATCCTTTTGTTTTTCCTGCGTGATGTCTTCGATCACCGAGATAAAATAGTCGACGTCTCCACTCTTCGAGCGGGCGCACCCGACCGTCAGCTTGACCCAGACAAGCGCCCCGTCCTTCCGGAAATAGCGCTTTTCCATGGAATAAGAGTCGCGCTTGCCGGCGATCGTCTCTTCCAGAAGGGACAGGTCGATATGCAGATCGTCCGGATGGGTAATGTCCTGGAAGGTCAGCTGCATCAGCTCGTCGGCCGTGTATCCGGTGATGTCGCAGGCCTTCTGGTTCACCTGCTGCCAGGACCCGTCCGTACCGACAATCGCCATCCCGACCGCCGCATTCTGAAACGTGGCCCGGAAACGCTGCTCGCTTTCCGTGAGCGCCTGCGACGCAATGTGTTTTTCTGTGGTGTCGCTGACAATGGCGACAAAATAATCGAACTCGCCGTCAGGATTTCTGGCGCATCCGATCGTCATGATGGCCCAGACGATGCTCCCATCCCGACGAACGAACTCCTTGTTGATCTGCAGGGACCGCCGCCGGCCTGAGCGAAGCTCCTGATAGAGCCCTTCATGCAGCTCTGCGTCATCTTCATGGGGCAGGCTGTCGAATGGCAAACCGGTCAGCTCATCCGGCCTGCATCCGAGCATGTCCGCAAATTCCGGATTGCACCGCAGAACGAGTCCATCGCCATCAAGATGGACGATTCCAACCGCGCCATGGGCCGGCGGGCTGTCCCCTCCCTGCCGCTCCGGCGGAGAGGTCGGGGCATTCTCAATCCTGTCAGTGGCAGACCTGGTCATCGCCATTACGCCCCTTCAAATGCCCTTTGGCCCGGTGTGGGATTGGCGCCCCCGGATCGCCCCGGCCAAATCACCCGCATTCCATTGATCCGCAGATATTTGACGGGATGGTGAAATGTCCCGGCGCACCTGTCAAATAGGGAAAAACGGTGTTTTCCACGAACCTCAGAGGCGAATGGAGGGAATGTAACGCCGCACCCTCTTTTGCCGGCCCAAGTCTCGCCCATCTCTTCAGTAGGAGTCGCGTCATGCGATATTCTGGGCCATAATGGCCAGCTAAAAAGAAGGAGACCGCTCGTGCAGATTCAAATTACTGGCAAGCATATGGACCTCGGTGACGCTCTTCGGGGCCGGATCGAAACGGGACTGGAAGCGGCGGTCAGTAAGTATTTCAATCGAACCGGCGATGCGCGCGTATTCGTGTCCCAGCAGGGGCCGTTCGTGGAAGTCGACTGCAACGTCCACCTGCCGTCGGGCATTATCCTGCAATCGACCGGCAAGGCCGGCGACCCCTACGCCGCCCTGGAAGACAGCCTGGACAAGATGGAAAAGCGTGTGCGCCGCTACAAGCGCCGCCTGAAGGACCATCATGCCGGCAATACCATCATGCCCATCGAACCGGCTGCAGAATCCGTTATTCAGGTAAATGGATACGACACGGAAACCGACGAAGAGCTTCCGGAGGCCACGGACGACACCCCGCTGACGGTGGCTGAAACGGCTGTCCACATCCGCACGATGAGCGTTTCTGAGGCAGTCATGCAGCTGGAACTGCAGGAAGTTCCGGCACTCATGTTCAGAAATGCTGGCCATGGGCGCCTGAATATGGTGTACCGCCGACCGGACGGGCACATTGGTTGGGTGGATCCAGCAGACGCCTCCAGAAACTGAGGCGGCCAACGGAAGCGAGTTACATGGCGACCGATTTGAGTTCCCTGCTTGAAGGCGGGGTTATCCTGCCGTCGTTTGACGCGACGAGCCGCAAACAGGCGATACACGCTCTGGCAGAAGCCCTTGCGCAGGCAAAGGGCCTCAATGCACGCCAGATCGAAGATGCCGTGATGGAACGCGAGCGCCTCGGCTCGACCGGTGTCGGCGAAGGCGTGGCCATCCCGCACGCACGGATCGACGGGCTTGAAAAGCCGGTTGGCGGCCTGTTGCGTCTCGACGAAGGCGTCGATTTCGAAGCCATCGATGAGCGTCCGTGCGACCTGATCTTCATGTTGCTGGCGCCGAAAACCGCCGGCGCAGACCATCTTCGCGCGCTGGCGCAGGTGTCTCGCGTGTTCCGCCAGAGTGCGGTGCGCGACAGCCTGCGCGCAGCCCATAGCGAAGAGGACATCCGCGCCGTGGTCTGCCGGGAGACTGCCGAACCGTCGGTCTGACCCGGCCGACACGCCCAGATACAGAACCCGCCGGGCCATCCGGCGGGTTTTTTCATGGCGCCGTATTTCCCCCGGACCGGGTCGACTGTTGAGGAAATCTGAAGCGTTCTTCTGCCACATTGCAATCTGGCCGTGCGATAGTCATTTGCCGCTGAGTGTTACTGATAAGGGGTCTGCCATGTCCGCTGACGCGACCGGAGCCGCCACTGGGGCCGCTCGAGTCAATCCGAATGCGCCGACGGAAGAAACCGTCCTGGCGGTCGAGCACTATACCGATCGCCTGTTCCGCTTCCGCATTACCCGCCCGCGCAGCTTCCGTTTCCGCTCCGGCGAGTTCGTGATGATCGGCCTGCCCAAGGAAGACGGCCGGCCGCTGCTGCGCGCCTATTCGGTCGCCTCTCCGGCCTGGGACGAGGAACTGGAGTTCTACTCCATCAAGGTGCCCGATGGCCCGCTGACCTCCCGCCTCTGCCACATCCAGCCGGGCGACAAGGTCCTGCTGGGCAAAAAGCCAACCGGTACGCTCGTGCTGGACGCCCTTTTGCCGGGAAAACGGCTCTACATGTTCTCGACCGGAACGGGCTTTGCCCCCTTCGCCAGCCTGGTGCGCGACCCGGAAACCTATGAGCGTTATGACGAGGTCATCGTCACTCATACGTGCCGGGAAGTGGCAGAACTGACTTATTCGCGGAATCTGGTGGCCGATTTGGTTAACGACCCTCTCGTAGGGGAAATGGTCGAAGGAAAGCTCCGGCTTTACACATCCTGCACGCGAGAGCCGCATGACCATCAGGGCCGGATCACCGACCTCATCGAATCCGGAAAACTCTTTGAAGATCTGGGTGTTAGCCCGCTCGACCCGGCAACCGACCGGGGCATGATCTGTGGTTCGATGGAAATGATCCAGGACACCAAAGCCCTGATGATCAAGGCCGGTCTGACCGAGGGATCCAACGCCTCACCCGCTGAATTTGTTATAGAAAAGGCATTTGCGGGCTAGCCTCAGCCGTGGCATCTAGTCAGCCAGTTTAGCTGGGAGGCTGAATATGACGCGCAAACTAACCGGCGCCGTCGTAGGTATCGTGCTGGCCATGCTGGTGGTCGCCCTCGTTCAGACGGTGGGCCATTACCTGTTCCCGGAACCCGAACTCCCGGCGAATCCGTCTCCGCAACAGCTGCGCGACGCGGTAGCGGCCGCGCCGGTCGGTGCGAAAGCGATGGTCGTTCTGTCCTGGTTCCTGGGAGCGCTTGTCGGCGTCTGGGCCGCCTTGCGCATCTCGAATGGCGCCCGGCGCTCGGCCCTCGTCGTGGCAGGCGCTGTGCTGCTGCTGACCATCGCCGTGCTCCTGTCGGTGACCCATCCGACCTGGATGGTGGCGCTCGGCCTGCTGGTCCCGGTTGTGGCGACATTCCTGGCAACCCGGATCGTGCCCTTCGCCGAAGCCTGAGGGTCCGCGCCCTCCCCTCCGCAAGCTGGCCTCTCGACGCCGCTTAACCATGCCGCTAGATTCCTTCCCGAGTGGGAGGATACGCCTTGGCTAACCGACTGACATTTCTGCGCCGGGCCTTTCTGGCCTGCGCCTGTCTGCTGTTGCTGCCGGTTGCGGCATTCGCGGACACCCGCCTTGGCCTTGTCATTTCCCAAACCGACTATGCCGGCGACCTCTCCCGCGTGACCAGCGCCAGCCAGGAAGCCGACGCGATCGCCTCGGCGCTGATCGAGACCGGGTTCGACGTCACCCGCGCGCACGACCTCAACAAGCGTGATCTCGCCGCGACGCTGAACGCCTTCCGCCGCAAGGTCGACTTGGCCGGGCCGGATGCGGTGGCCTTCGTCTACTATACCGGCCATGGCGCCCAGCATCCCGAAAGCGGGGATTCCTACCTGCTTGGCGTCGACGCGGAACTGGTGGCCGCCTCCGACCTCGCCTTTTACGGCCTCGACATGCAGACCCAGCGCGACGGGTTTGCCGCAACAGGCGCCAAGGCGGTCTTCCTTGTCTTCGATGCCTGCCGGAATGTGCCGGGCTTTTCCGGCTACAAGGCCGGTGTCAAAGGCCTCTCCCGGGTCGAAGCGCGCCCCGACATGCTGATCGCCTATGCCACCGGTCTCGACGATGTGGCCAAGGAAGGCGTCTATGCGCCGGTGCTGGCCGAGGAGATCCGCCGGCCGGGCCAGAAGGCCGAAGACGCCTTCGCCGCCGCCCAGCGCCGCGTGGCCGGGCGCACCAATCGCAGCCAGCTGCCCTGGACGAATAACCTCCTCTACAACGAGTTCTGCTTTTCCGCCTGTGAGAAACCAGCCGTAACGGAGCGGCCCGAGCCCTTCGAACTGGTAATGTCCGGTTCTGAGCTCGATCAGGCTTTCTTGTCCGCATATGGCGAATTCGGCAAAGCGACCGTGGAAATCAAAGCGGAGGAAGAGTTCGGTGGCCAGATAGAGACGTTCACGTTCGAGCCCGCCTTCGCCGTCAAGTTCGACGATTACATCGCCCTGGTCTCCAAGGGGACCAACAAAGACGATGCTCACGTCAATGTTGGTCGTATCAGCGCTCACTACATCAAGGATGGCGAAGTGATCGGAACCTGGCTGGGGCTTGCCTACGGCAATGGTTTCGGCATGCCGCCCGACTATTCACTCCGCACCGGCCTTCTGAACTACCCGACAATGATGGTGAAATCCGGCTGGATGGGTCAGGGCCAAGTGCTTGCCAGCGAAGATGTCATCGAAATCACACCTGACGGACCGGTATTTCGCGCCAGCGTGCCGACCCTGGATGACACGACCGGTGCCGCCTATGAAGAATTGAGACCTTGCGTTCTGGAAGGCACGATCAAACCGTCCCGATCGGGCGCAGACTCTTTCCTCGTAGATTACAAATTCACCAGCGAGATCAAAGGCACAGACCGTCTGGTTACCTATACACTCGACCCCGCGTCAGGCGAGTACGTGCCAGATTTCGAGTATGAACAGGAAATCTGCGCGACGCTCATGTTCGATGCGCGCGAAGGTGACGACAACTAAACGCCCAAAAAGGCGGAACTGAACAAATTTCATCGATTCCGTTCAGCGGATCGTCACCACGCGCGTGGTACGGCGTTAAGCATGCTCCGTCAGCTTATCGCCATCCTGATTACCTGTTTTGCGATCGCCTTTGCCTTTGGCGCGCTGACGGCCGTGCGCTGGCCGTCGATCATGATGGCTGTCACCTGGCTTGCCCATGACCGGCTGGCCGATGGCCTGGCCACTGTGAACTGGCGCCAGCTCGGCATCGACAATGGCGGGCCCTACCTGCTGGCGGCATTCTGTTTCTATTGTTCGGCCGCAATGGTCGCTTCGCGCCGGCGCGGCGGGGTGGCCTGGTATCTCTGCGGCATGGGCGCCGGCTTTCCGGTGTTCTATCTTGTCACCTTCGAGCCCGGTTGGTGGCAGGATCCCAGCATTGCCGAAGGCGGTGTTGCAGGGCTCGGCGCCGTTGGCGTGCTGTTGCTGCTCGCCGTCTGGGAGCTGCGCTACCGCCCTGCCCGGCAGGTGGAACAGGCTGAGGTCCAGCCCGAAGAAGTGCAGCAGCCCGTGGTCCAGACCATCGTCGTTCAGCAGGCGGCGGACGGGGAAGAGCCGATTGTGGTGCGCAAGCATGTGTTCGGCCAGCCGAAGACCCGGCCCGGTTTCGTCCCGGCGGCAGTGGCTCGCCAGCGGGCAAGCTTTGCCCATCATGGCCGCAAGGCCGCCGCACGGCGGCAGAAAATCCTCGAAGCCCGCGGCCTCGCCTGAAGCCCGGCGACACCGGCAGACCCCGAAATTGCTTCGCTTTGCGCTGACATGGCGTATGGTCCCCGCAAAATGACCAAGAGGGAGGCTTGTCATGACATTGCGTAATCTCGCCGGCTTTGCGCTGGCCGTTCTGGCTGCCTGGCTGCTCTGGGGCGGTATTCATACGGTGAATGTCATCGTTTCCCGCGGCAGCCCCCTGTCTGATGCCCTTCTCTCCCCGCCAACCAGCCTGTTGAGGATCGTTGGCACGATTGTCGCCGTCATCGGCGGCTTGCTGGCAGGCTTTGGCGCACGGTTCGGCGCCCTGCTCAGCCTGGTGGGCGTTGGCATTTTCGTCCTGCTGGCGGCCACGATGGCGCTGTCCGGGGCAAATTCGGTGCTCTGGATGGATGAAGCCGTGTTTTCGGGCATCCTTGTTGTGCTGACGGGCCTGCTATTTATCCTGCCACGCAGCTGAAGCTGCGCTCCCTACCAAGGGCGCATTGATTTCAGGGCGTAAATGCCTAGGTTGGCGCTCGAATCCTCAGGCTCCTTCGCAAGGCAGAATTTCCCATGGCAGAGACCTATGACGTCGTCATCATCGGTGGCGGCCCCGGCGGCTACAATTGCGCGATCCGCGCAGGACAACTCGGGCTGAAGGTTGCCTGTATCGAATCCCGCGGCAAGCTGGGCGGGACCTGCCTGAATGTCGGCTGCATTCCGTCCAAGGCCCTCCTCCACACGTCCGACCTGTTCCGCACGGCCCAGGAGGACTTTGAGTCCATGGGCATCAAGACCGGCAAGCTGGACGTCGATATCGAGAAGATGATCGCCCAGAAGGACGAGACCGTCGAAGGCCTGACCAAGGGCATCGAATTCCTGTTCAAGAAAAACAATGCCGAATACATCAAGGGCCGCGGCAAGATCACCGGCCCCGGCAAGGTAGAAGTCGAAGGTCCCGACGGCGCGAAGCAGACGCTGGAAACGAAGAACATCGTCATCGCCACCGGATCCGAACCGGTCAGCCTGCCCGGTATCGAAATCGACGAAGAGCGCGTTGTCACGAACACCGGCGCCCTGTCGCTGACCACCGTGCCGAAGCGCCTCATCCTGATCGGTGCCGGTGTCATCGGCCTTGAGATGGGCTCGGTCTGGTCCCGCCTCGGCGCCGAAGTCACCGTTGTCGAATATCTCGACCGCATCATGCCGGGCGCCGACAGCGAGATCGCCAAGGAAGCCCAGCGCACCTTCAAGAAGCAGGGCCTCACCTTCCGCCTCGGCCAGAAAGTGACCGGCGTCGAAAAGATGAAGTCCAAACTGAAACTCTCCATGGAGCCGGCCAAGGGCGGCGAGACGGAAACGCTGGACGCCGATGTCGTCATCGTCGCTGTCGGACGCCGTGCGTACACAGATGGCCTCGGCCTCGAAGCTGTCGGCGTGACCACGGACAAGCGCGGCGTCGTGCAGGTCACAGACGGCCATTTCAAGGCGGCTGACGGTGTCTGGGCAATCGGCGACTGCATCCATGGGCCGATGCTGGCCCACAAGGCCGAGGACGACGGCGTCGCCGTGGCCGAACTGATCGCCGGCAAGGCCGGTCATGTCGACTATGATCTCGTGCCGAGCGTCGTCTACACGAACCCGGAGATCGCCTGGATCGGCAAGACGGAAGACCAGCTGAAGGAAGAAGGCGTTGAATATGTGAAGGGCAAGTTCCCCTTCATGGCCAACTCCCGCGCGCGCACGAACCACGAAACCACCGGTTTTGTGAAAATCCTGGCCGACAAGAAAACGGACCGCATCCTCGGCGCCCACCTGATGGGCCCGTGCGTCGGCGAGATGATCGGCGAGCTGTGCGTGGCCATGGAATTCGGCGCCGCCTCGGAAGACATCGCCCGCACCTGCCACGCCCACCCCACCCTGTCGGAAGCCATCCGCCAGGCGGCCATGGGCGTCGAAGGCTGGACGATGCAGATGTAGTTTTGCAGCGTCCACAGCCCAGAAACGGTGGACGCGCGAAATTGTGTTGCTACTTTTAGGGCATGTACATTCATGCCGGAGCCGGCTGGCACATACGCAAATATGAAACGAGCGACGGGCAGGCCTGCATGTCGATCTTCATGTCGTGCCTGCGCAAATTCCCGTGGCGCGGTGCGCCCCGGCCCTATGTGGCGCGGCTGATCCGGTCCTTGCCCGGCGCGAAGATCTGGGTCGCCGAAGAGCCGAATGCCGGTATCATCGGCTTCCTGACGCTGCAGCCGCACGACGCCTATATCGACCACATCTTCGTGCATGAGGACTGGCGTTTCTGCGGCGTCGGCCGCGGCCTTCTGGAAGTCGCGCGGGAAGAAGCGGGCCAGCCGCTGACGCTGGATGTGGACACCCAGAATTTCGGCGCCCGCAAGGCCTATGAAGCGCTCGGCTGGCATGTCGCCGCCTCGGCCGGTGAAGACGGCGCCCGCAGCCAGATCCGCCTCGTCAGCCCTTAAGCGGCTATTCGGCCGCCTTTATCAGCGCCTGCATCCGGTCCAGCCAGGTCAGCCAGGCTTTGCGCCCGGCATCGGTCAGGTGCACCCGCGTCTGGGGCCGGCGCCCGACGAAACGCTTTTCCAGCTCGACATAGCCCGCTTCCTCAAGCTTGCGCAGATGGGTCGACAGATTGCCATCCGTGGCGCCCACCTTGTCGCGCAGCTCACCGAATACAGCCGGGCTGACAGATGTCAGATAGGCCATGATGCCGAGACGCAGGCGCCCATGGATGACATCGTCGATGTCATTGTGGTCGAAGGGGTTTTCTCCGGACATGGATGCGCACCTAAACCGTCGCCGACGGCTCGTTCCGCATCAGGAGGATTCCGGGCAGCAGGATACAGAACGCCGCGACCGCTGCTCCCAGCAGCCAGGACAAGGTCGACCCGACAAGCATGACGGCGGGAACGGTCGCAATCAGCGCTGCCTGTCCGGCCAGTGTCAGGACGCGGCTGCTCGCAATCACACCGCCGGCATATTGCGCAAGCCCATAGACCCCGACCACGAGCGGAACAGACCAGAGGAACGGGTCAAAATTATCCGAACTGAGGGCAACCTTGAAAAACGCGCCGGTAAAGTAGGCGCCGAGGAACAGGCCTGCAGACTTCCAGACCAGTGCCGACACCCGGTTCCCGGTAGAGGCCGCTCCCGGCTTTTCCGGACCGAATGTGCGATGCATCGAAAAGGAGCCGCCAAGGCCCAGAATGACATATCCGCCCCAGAGAAACGCCAGGGCTTGCGGCGGCAGTCCGAACAGGCGCTCAAGAATGGCGTATTGGGCCAGATAGGCCAGCGTCGTCAGGCTGCCCCACCAGACCAGGTAGCGCCCTCCAAGCAGAGGCGCCTTCTCCCCTGCTTCAGCAAGGTCACGGATATAGGCAAGATCATCAGCAAGGGACTGCGGGCTCATTTAACATTCTCCACAAAGAACTTTGAAATTCAAAGTATGTGTGAATCCGGTGCCTGTCAAGAACCGGGAGCCTGGAACGAAAAAACCCCGGCTGGTCTGCCGGGGTTTCTCGAGATTTTCTGCAGGTTTAGCCGGGTCACTCACCGGCAAGGCGGGCGGCCTCTTCGTCCGAGAGTTCGGAATTGTCGTAGACGTTCGAGACGTCATCAAGGTCATCCAGTACGTCGAGCAGCTTCATCAGCGTGTCGGCTGCATCGCCCTCGATCGGCACCGTGTTCTGCGGCTTCCAGATCAGCTTGGTCGATTTCGCTTCAACCGCGTCTCCGAAATGCTCGGCCAGCGCGTCGGCGACCGTCTGCAGGTCTTCGCGGGCGGTGTAGATGAAGTGGCCGCTTTCATCGGACTCGACATCCTGGGCGCCGGCCAGGATGGCGGCTTCCATGATCTCGTCCTCGCTGCCGGCTTCCGGCGGGTATTCGATTTCGCCAACCTGGTCGAAGCCGAAGGAGACAGAGCCCGTCTCGCCGAGGTTTCCGCCATTCTTGGAGAAAGCGGTGCGGATATCGGTCGCAGCGCGGTTCTTGTTGTCGGTGGAGGCTTCCACGATGATGCCGACGCCGCCGGGGCCGAAGCCTTCATAGCGGATATCGACATAATCGTCGCCGCCGCCGCCCTGGCCCTTGTCGATGGCGCGCTGGATGTTGTCCTTCGGCATCGACTGGCCGCGCGCGTTCTGGATGGCGAGGCGCAGGCGCGGATTGCCGTCCGGGTCCGGTCCGCCCATTTTCGAGGCGATGGTAAGCTCCTTGGACAGGCGCGAGAACAGCGCAGCGCGCTTCTTGTCCTGGGCGCCTTTGCGGTGCTGGATATTTGCCCATTTACTGTGGCCGGCCATGAAAACCCTCTCGGCATCGGTTCGAAACTGGAAAGGCAGGGCTTTAGCGCATGGGCGCGCCAAGGCCAAGTCAGGCCAGTCAGACGCGCAAGCCAGACCGGACCAGGCTGGCCGTCAGTCGAAGACCAGCGCCACCCCGCCCCGTAGCAACAGCGCTTGCCGCTCCGCCACCTGACCCAGGATCCTCACCAGCGCCAGCGCGGCCGTGACGCCCAGCGCCGTGTCGGCAAGCTGGAGAATATAGGTCATCATCAGCGAGTCCTGCCACAGCCGGCCGATCCAGTCGGGGACGCCCATAGAAATCCAGGCGCCCCACCAGACAGCGAGAAGCGTGGTGGATTTACCGGCCTCTCCGACGGCGGCGTAGGTGCCGCGATAGATCTGGCTCATGCCGAGAAAAGGCTGCCAGATCGCGGCGATGGGGATGAAATACCAGCCAACGGTCCAGCCCGGCGCCATTTTCACGATGGGCGACCCGACCGTGAACAAGTTCTTCTGCGCCCGATAGGTAAACCGTCCGACCATGATGAATGTGGTGATGGCGGTCAGGAACAGGAGCCAGGCTGAAACGGTCATGACATTGAGCGCGGTGTTTCCGCCGATATTGAAAAAGACCCCCGGCAGGCTCTCCGATGCAAAATAATATCCCGCCAGCATCAGGGTCTGCAGGCAGATTTCGGCACTCCAGATGATCAGGCCGATGCGCGCAAACTTTGCGAAGGTCTCGACCGGGCGCGGTTTCCCGTCCGGATAGGCGTGTTCTTTCTGGGCCAGTTCCTGCTTGATCCGGTCGATTCCGGCAGAATCGTCTTTCACGACAGAGCCGTTCGGCCCGAACTCTACGGAACTCATTACCGGCCCCTCGCCTTACCCCGGTTACAGCTTGGCCGCGAAATAATTCCCGCGCAAGGGTAGAGCGGACACAATTGCTCAGGCCGGGGCGAGCAGGTTCCTGCGGGCCGTTTCCATGGCATCGGTGAAGACGCCGGTGTTGCCGCTGGCGCGGGCAACCAGCAGCGCGCCCTGGATGTCGATGAGCGCCGCGGTCGCCCGGCGCTTCGCTTCGGCGGCCGGAATGCCTGCCCCTTCCAGCGCGGCGGCCAGCGCGGCGATCCAGTCGTTCAGGATGGCCTGCACCTTTCCGGCAGACTCCGGCGCGAGACCCGGCGAGACCATGAGGCTCGCCACCAGGCAGGGCTCACGCCCGCAATCATACATCTCGCTGGTCGTCTGCAGCATGGCATCGACCCTCTCCGCCAGCGGCGCATCCCCGGCGAGCGGCGCGAGGATGTTCGCCTCGATCTGGCTGTGGGCAAAGTCGGCGACGGCGGACACCATCTCATCCTTCCCGCCCGGGAAGTGGTAATAGAGGCTGGAGCGGCCGAGCCCGGTCGCTTCCGAAATATCCGACAGGGCCGCGCCCTCGAAGCCGCGATGGCGGAACAGGTCGAACAGTTTGCGGACAATCTCGTCCCGCGACTGGGAAGTTCTGGCAGCACTCGTCATGGGGGCACCCTTCCGCAACTGACCGGGAAAATCAAAGTGCATTTCAGCCAGCATGCGGGGGAGAGCAGCCCGTCTGGCCGCCCTCCCCCTGTTGGCGCTTCCTCAGCTTTGACTTCAGGCCGGTTCAGCAATGCGCTCGGCGGTGACGACCGGGAAGTCGATCTCGGTGCCGAACACCTCGTTGAGGTAGTTGGTGTAGACGTTGAGGGCGACATGGCCGACGACTTCCACGAGTTCGCCATCCGACAGGCCGGCCGCGCGGGCTTCGGCGAGATCGGTGTCTTTCACGGCGCCGCGGGCGACGGCGACCTTGCGGGCCAGAACGACAGCGGCATCCGCTTTCGCATCGGAGGCGCGGCCACCGCGGGCGCGGATGATTTCGTCTTCCGGCAGTTTCAGCATGTTGGCTGCGATGTAGGAGTGGGCCGAGTTGCAGTAGGAGCAGCCATTGACGTTCGCGATGGCGAGCGCGATGCGCTCCCGCGTGGCGGCCGGCAGCAGGCCCTTGCCGAGGGCGCCGTTGAACGCCAGCAGGCCGTCCAGGGCCGCCGGGCTGTTGGCGGTGAGGCGGTAGAGGTTCGGCACGATGCCGAGCGCGGCTTTCACACCGTTGAGGCCGGCATGAGCGGCGGCCGGGGCGTCTTCGATCGTGGCGGGGGTCGGGATACGGGACATGAGAATTTCCTTTTGGTCATTGGGTCGTCAGGGGGACGATTGGAGGTTTCTGTCTTTCGACCCGGCTTATGTACCGATCGTTCGGTTCAATACAAGGGCGCTCTCAAAAGCGTGATCGCCACCACGTGCGACGCCCGTGAAGGCGCTTGGTGTGAGGGCTGGATTTTCAGGTCAGGGTTGGCTTCAGGTTTCCGGCAGGGGGAGGTTCAAACCCTTCTCTCTCGGGCTTGCGAGGAAAGGCGGACGCACTGCGTCCGCCCGAGCAAGGGTTGGGGTGAGGGGCAGCACGCGGACATATTCCGGCACAGCCATCCGCCCATCGCACGCGGCGGCGAGGCGATCAGAGGCATGGGTGGCGGGTTTCAGGATCGCGCGCTCTTTCTTCTGTCCAGGGATCCACTCAATCCGGACAAGATAGACGCGCAAATTCGGCGTCAGGCTCCAGCGATACACCACACCCCGGCCATAAGCGGCCCGGATCTGCGCGCGCAGCATCAGCACCTGGACCCAGATAATGGGCCAGAGGAAGGTGAGCTGCGGGGGGAACCAGGCAGGTGGATGAAAGAGTGACATGGCGTGCAATATACGTCAGGCCACGGAGGTGTCGGATAAGTATCTTTTTGCGCCAATGATTGCGGCAGGATGGGGTGGCTCTTGTGGTGGATAAGCCCGCCACTTGCGTCATCCCCGACGGCGCAGCGGTCTGGGGATCCATCCCGGAACGACGCCTCAGGTGTGTCATGAAATGATGTGCTTGCCGCTTCGGTCAGAGATGGGCGCCCAGATGGCCAATGGCCATCGGGCGTGACGCGTGTGGGAGATGATTAAGCCAGAACCAAATCCGTCTCCGCCATGACCATGCATGACTTGTCATGACCATACCGGACCATACCGGATCATGCCGGACTGGACGCGGCGCCCCCTTCCCCGCCACTATGGCGCCGGAAGGTTCCGGAAGGACATCGCATGCGTTTGAAATCCATCATCACCCTTCAGGCCGGAGCGGCGGCCCTCCTCCTCGCCGCCTGTGCGCAGACGCAACCGGTGCGGGAGGTGCCGGTGGCGGCGGAGACTGTGCCCGTAGTCACGGGGCCTGCGCCTGCAGAGTCAGGGGCGGAAGAACAGGTCTGGTCCGACGAGAATTTCGACAAGCTGCTTGCGGCCCTCCGCGGCCTGTCGAGCCACGGACTGACCCCGGAGGACTATGATCTCGATACGCTGGAAGCGGTGCGCGGGGACAAGGCCGAACGGGACCGGCTGGCCACGGTGGCGTGGCAGCTGGCGGCGTCGCACCTGTTGCAGGGCAAGCTGGACCCGGTGAGCATGGAAGCCAGCTGGACCATTCCCGCCCGCCAGGACGACATCGCCGCCAGGCTGGCAGGCGCGCTGGAGACCGGGGAGATTGCCGCAACGTTGGAGGCCCTCGCCCCGCAACAGCCGGTCTACCAGCTGATGCGCACCGAACTCGCCGCGCAGGAAGCAAAGGAACAGGCACCCATCGTGGCGGTGGAGGACGGCCCGGCGCTGAAGCCCGGCATGTCCGGCCCGCGTGTGGCGGCGCTGCGCGCGCGGCTGGTGCAGCTGGGCCTGCTGGAAGAGGAGGCAGAAAGCGACCTTTTCGACAACGCCACGAAAACCGCCCTCGAAGCGCTGCAGGCTGACGCAGGACTGGACGTTGACGGCGTGGCCGGCGCCTCGACCCTCCGTGCCCTGAACCGGGGCACCGCCGAGCGGATTGCGCAGCTGCGCGTCAATCTCGAACGCTGGCGCTGGCTGCCTGATACGCTGGGCCGGCGGCACCTGCGCGCCAACATCGCCGCCTTCGACGTGACGGCCTTCGAGGACGGCGCGGCCCGGCGCACATATCTGACGATTGTCGGCAAGCCCTACCGGCGCACGCCCGTCTTCTCGGACGAGATCGAATATATCGTGTTTAATCCGTGGTGGGAGACCCCCGACAGCCTGGCGCGATCCGACAAGCTGCCCCTGTTCCAGAAAGACCCCGGCGCCGTGGAGCGGCTGGGTTTCCAGGTGCTGGACCGGTCCGGCAATGTCGTGGACCCGGCAGGCATCGACTGGAATGCGCTCAAGGCCTCCACCTTCCCCTACCGGCTGCGCCAGGCGCCCGGGCCGCTGAATGCGCTCGGCCAGGTCAAGATCATGTTTCCCAATCCGTACAATGTCTATCTTCACGACACGCCGTCACGCGGCCTGTTTGCCGAACAGCAGCGGGCTTTCTCGTCCGGCTGCCTGCGGACGCAATATCCGGTCGAGCTGTCGAAATGGCTGCTGTCGGAAACGCCCGGCTGGGACAGCGCCGCAGTGGATGCCGCCGTCGCCTCGGGCAAGGAGACGCGGGCCGATCTGGCCGCGCGGGTGCCGGTGTATATCCTCTATCTCACCACGGTCAGCGATGGCGCGGGCGGTGTGCGTTATCTGGACGACATTTACGGCCGGGACGCCGCCGTGCTCGCCGCCCTGGACACGCCGCCGGGACAGGCGGTCAGCCCGGCACAATCTCGCTAAGGCGGCCGCCCATACGGATCGGCTCTATACGGATGGCGAGGCCGGTGCGGTCGTCGGTTTCGACATAGGTGCCGCAGAGCGTGCCTTCGCCGAGGGCGGGCTGGTAGCGCTCGCCGGGCAGCTGGGTCTGGAAGCGGTAGAGCGAGATCTGTTTCTGCATGCCGATGACGCTGTCATAGTCGCCGCACATGCCGGCATCGGTCTGGTAGGCGGTGCCGCCTTCGAGGATCATCGTGTCGGCGGTGGGCACATGGGTGTGGCTGCCGACGACGAGGCTGGCCCGGCCGTCGCAATGGTGGCCCATGGCCATTTTCTCTGACGTTGCCTCGCAATGCATGTCGACCACGATGGCATCGGCCACGGCACCGAGCGGCATGGAGTCGAGTGCAGCGTCCACCGCATCGAAGGGGCAGGCCAGCGTCTGTTTCATGAACACATTGCCCTGCGCCTGGATCACGCCGACGCGGCGGCCGTCCGGCAGGGTGAAGAGATGCGCCCCCTTCCCCGGTGCATTGGCGGCAGGCGGATAATTGACCGGGCGCAGGAGGCGCGGCTCCCGCTCGATATAGGTCAGGGCTTCGCGCTGGTCCCAGGCATGGTCGCCGAGCGTCAGGCAGTCGGCCCCGGCATTGAAGAACTCTTCCGCAATGGCGCTGGTCAGGCCGAAACCGCCGGCCGAGTTCTCGGCGTTCACAATGGCAAAGTCGAGCCGTAACCGGGCTTTGAGCCCCGGCAAATGGTCCAGCACGGCCTGGCGGCCGGGTTTTCCGACGACGTCTCCGAAGAATGCGATTTTCATGGCGCTACGCTATGCACCCGGCCCGCAAAAAAGAAAAGCGCGCGCACCCAGATGGATGCGCGCGCCCTTGTCTGGAAAAAGCCTGCCTATTCGTTCGTCGCAGAGAAGCCGAGTGCTTCCTTGGTCAGGGCGGACGGGTCTTCCATTTCTGCAATCGTCTGCATGACCAGCGGTTCAGCCGGGGCCATCTTGATGGTCAGCGTCTTCGGATCGGAGACGAAGCTGGAGAGCGCCGTGGAGGCCTCGGTCAGCAGTTCCGGATCGATGCCGCTACCGGCCGCCATCATCGGGGCCATGGCCAGCATGCCGGTCAGCTGGTTGCGCAGTTCCTGCGGATCCTGGCCCGACTGGGCAGCATAGGCGTTGATGGCGCGGTTGAGGAAGCCGTCATCCTTCAGCGACAGTTCCATATTGTGCAGCACCATGTTCTCGAGCGTATCGCCCAGCACGGCGGTCGGATCGTCCGACTGTTCGGCCTGCGCAATCGCCTTGGCACCGGCGAACTTGGCGCCGAAATCGATGCGGAACCCGTCTTTCAGTGCCCAGTAGTTCTGGTCCTTGGCATAGGTGGTGAGGTCGGTTTCCGGCTCATAGGTCTGGTAGCCGGCACCGGTCAGTTCCAGCGACTCATAACCGAGCATGGCGAGCTGTCCGGCGAGCTGTTCGCCATATTTGCCCTCACCCGTGGTGAGAGACACCTTGAACGGTTCCGTCTTCACGGCAACGACCGAGTCTTTCTTGTTCCGGCCCACAGCGGAGACCAGCTTCGGCATGTCGATCTTCACGCCGGCAACGTCCATGTCGAACCCGTTGATGGCCAGCGACTCATAACCCGGATTGGCCGGGTCCTGAGAGGCGAGGTTCATCATCTGGGACATCTCTTCCGGGTCCGTCGCATCTTCCGACGCATCGGTCAGCAGGCTGAGATCGGCCCCGTGCAGTTCGACGGAGGCGAGATTGAACTTGATCTTGGCATCTTCCGACGGGTCGAACATGTCGAAGGTCATGCCGTCCAGCTTCATCAGCGCAGCGGTCTGTTCCTTCAGGCCGGTCACCTCGATATTGCCGACAGTGAACGTGCCCTGCTCGCCATTCGGATCATCGATGCGGAAATCGACATCATTGATGGCCCATTTGTCGAACGCCAGGGCGTCGCCTTCCGGCAGGTCCGCCACGTCTTCCTCGGAGAACAGGCTGGCGACCCAGGCCGCCATTTCCGGCGACGGATTGACCAGTTCGATCGAGCCGATCTTGCCGGAGCCGTTTTCGGCCTCTTCCGGATCCGTCGGCACGAGGCTCACGTCGCTCATCAGGAGGCGCGAGAAGGTGGCCTGGCCGTCCTTCATGGCGAGGCCTTCGAATTCCATTTTCGCGGCCTTGAGATCGGCGCCGTCGAGATCGAAGGAATCGTCATCGGCATCGAAGCTCATGCCTTCGCCGTCGTCTTCATCGTCGCCGGCGGAAGCGAGGGTCACATCGGTAAAGACGGCCGTGGCGCCTTTCAGGTCGCGCCCGTCCCAGCTGACATTGCCGGACCCCGACGTTTCCAGGGCCATGGCGGCCAGTGCGGCGGCCGCCGTATCTGCATCACCTTTCTGGACTGAGATGGACGGGATCTTGGATTCCGAGAAGACGATGCCGGCAGAATCGGCAGCGCCTTCCGGCTTGTCTTTCTGCCCGCAAGCCGTAAGCATGGTGATGGCAGCAACGCCCGTCAGCAAATATTTCATATGTTAGCCCTCTGAATAAATGGGTATGTGAATACACGCGCAAGCGGCGTTACAGCGGAAGTCTTAGCAATGACCTACAACAATGGCCAGACAATGACATTCCGCGCCGCAAACGGGCAGCGCGTTCGTGTCCGGTTTGAGGTGAATGCCAAGGCCCGGCGCCTGATTCTGCGCCTGGATGAGCGCCGCCGGGAGGCCGTCGCCGTCGCCCCGTCCCGCCGCCAGATCAAGGACGCCGCAGCCTTTGCCGCAGAGCGTGCAGACTGGATCTCCATGCGCCTTCAGCACCTGCCGGAGCCCGTCCGATTCGAGGAAGGCGCCATGATCCAGTATCGCGGCGCGCCGCTGCAGCTCACCTCGGAGGGCGAGGGCCGGATCGCGAAAATCTGGCCGGAAGACGAAAATTCTCCACGATTACTGAGTGTTCCGGGAGACCCGGAGACGATGGAACTGCGCGTGATGCGCTTCCTGAAGAAGCAGGCCAGGGCGGACCTGACCCGCGCCGTGAAGCGCCATTGCGCGACACTTGGCGTCACCCACAAGAGTCTGTCGGTCAAGGACACGCGCTCGCGCTGGGGGTCGTGCACCCATGACGCACAATTGTCCTTTTCCTGGCGCCTGATCATGGCCCCGCCCGAAGTGCTGGACTATGTCGCCGCCCACGAGTGCGCGCACATATTGGAAATGAATCACTCGCCGAAATTCTGGGCACAGGTGTCGAAATGCTGCCCTGACTGGAAGCATCACCGGTCCTGGCTGCGTACCCACGGGGCCGGACTCCAGGCCGCAGGGGTATAATCCGCACAAAAACAATCTCCTGCACCTGACCCGCCCGTCCGGGAGGAGCAGGCATGCAGGATCACGCGAAACCTGAATTCACAATCCGGATTCAGAACTCAGATTAAACGAGCAGGCAGCCTCACTCGCTGCTGGCAGGCTCGGCAGCGGCTTCAGCAGCCTCCACGGCCGGCGTCTCCGCCTCGCGCGGCGGGCCGAAGCTGATCAGGACAACGCCCTCGCCGCCCTTCACCTCGCGGTGGGGCCCCAGGAAGTTCAGCGCGCCGTCCGGGCGCAGTTCCGCAACGATGTCGGCCTTCGGCCGATCGCGCTTGAAATGCTCGATGTCATAGGTGTCGGTCAGCCGCGTCTTTGAGAACTCCCAGCCGCGATAATGGTCGCGGATCAGGCTGTCATAGGAACGGCCGCGGCGGATCAGCGTGCGACCGCGGGTCGACAGGCCGAGGGTGCGGTGATCGTCCTCTTCCGTTTCCTGCGCCGAGAGCTGGAACACTTTGTGGCGCCCGAGCTCTGGCGCGAAATGGCTGGAGACAAGGGCATTGTAAGGCTCGTTCGCCGACAGGCCGAGCACCTGGTCGAAGGCCGAATGGTCGAGGCGCACTTCGGCGTCTTCCGACAGGACTTCGCCGAAGAAAGTGCTGAGACCGGCTTCCCGCGCGGGACGCAGGCGCCGCCAGGTATTGTCCGCCAGGATCGGCTCGATGCCGATGTCCTTCAGCGTGCGGGCAAAGTCGATGCTCCACGGATTGACGCCGACCAGCAGCACGCCGGGCCGCTCCTTGCGGGCAAGGCCGAGGCGCCGGGCCAGCGGCCCGATGGTGAAGCCATGCAGCACGACGGTGGTGAAGACCATGGCAAAGGCCAGGGGCGTGATCTGCTCGGCGCCCGAGAAATAGAATTTCGAGTCGCCCTGACGGCCGAGATCGTACAGCAGGGTCGCAAACAAGCTGGAGACGGCCACGGCGACCACACCGCGCGGGGCGATCCAGCCCAGGAGTAGAGCCTCGTTCCGCTTCAGCGTGCCGAACGTCGCGATCCACACGGAAAGGGGGCGCACCACGAACAGCATCACCACAAGGAAGGCCAGCGTGTTCCAGGTGAGCGCCCGGCCGATCACGTCCGGCGTCAGGTTTGCGGTGAGAATGACGAACACGCCGGAGACAAGCAGCACGGCAATGTCTTCCTTGAACTTGCGCAACTCGTTCAGGCCCGCAAGGCGGGAATTGGCCAGCGTCATGCCGTATGCCGTGACGGCGACGAGGCCGATTTCCTTCTCGATCATCTCGGCCATGGCGTAGCAGAGAATGATCGAGGCGAAGATGATCGGCGCTTTCAGGTATTCCGGCGTCCAGCCCTGGCGGAAGGCGCGCACCATGCCGAGGCCGAAGGCCATGCCGAGGGCAACGCCCAGCGCCGCCGCGAAGATAATCATCGTACCCTTGCCGAGGATGGACTCCCCCGTCGCGGCCACGCGGATGATTTCAAATCCGGCAACGGCGAACAGGGCGCCGACCGGGTCGTTGACGATGCCCTCCCATTTCAGGAAGGCCCCTGCCCGGCCGCCCAGCTTGGACTGGCGCAGCAGCGGCATGATCACGGTCGGGCCGGTCACCACCATGACGCCCGCAAACACGACGGCGCTGCCCCAGTCGAGCCCGGCAGCGTAGCGCGCTGCCAGCGTGCCCAGGAACCAGGCCAGCGGCCCGCCGAGGAAGACCATCCGGCGGACGGCCGCGCCCGCTTCGCGCAGGGATTCGAATTTCAGGACGAGCCCGCCCTCGAACAGGATCACGGCAACCGCCAGCGAGACGATCGGGCGCAACAGCTCCTTGCCGCCGCCATTGAAGACGCGCTGCGGGTCGAGCAGCGGATGACCGAAAATGACGGCCCAGAGCGGACCGACGGCGAGGCCTGCCAGGGCCATCAGCACGATGGCCGGCGCCTGCAGACGCCAGGCGAGCCATTGCGCGCCGATGCCGAGCGCCCCGATCAGGGCGCAGGCAAAGATAAGCTCGCTTGACCCCGCACTCGCCAGGGCAAATTCAAAGCCGTTCATGTATGCCCCATTTCAGGTGATGCCCCGGCGGAAACCTAAACGTCCTGCTGGCTCGTGTCATCTGCGAAGTCGAAGCCGATCACCCGGCTGCCATATTCGCCATTCTTGTAGCGTTCGATCTGATCGGTAAACCAGTTCAGAATGTGGGAATAGATGTGATCATAGAAGGGCAGCTGGGCCTCGAAGCTGAGCGGCAGCTTGAATTCGTATTCCGAACCTTGCTCGATGCCCACAAAGAAGGTCTCACCGACTTTCCGGCACTCCATCGTGACGCGCAGCCAGTCATTGCCGCGCGACAGGCGCACAGCCAGGCCGAAAGCGACCGGCGAGAGCGGGCGGAAACCGCGCGGCGCCATGGAAAACGCTGCATCGCCATAGGCTTTGGGCTCGAACTGGCCCTTCGGCGGCACCAGGTAGACGCAGGTCATCTCGCCCATGCCGATATAGTCGCACAGGCCGCCGCGGATCTGTTCGGCAAGCCCCCGGATCCGGTCGTAATTCTCTGTGGCCAGCGCCTGATAGGTCTCAACGGTCTCGACCAGCTTGTCTAAACGGGACATGGCTGCGGGTCTCCAAATATGCGGAATAATGGGGTGCTGGAACGGATCTTACGGCGCCAGCGGTCTTCCTTCAAACTGCAGTGTCGCGGCCAGCGGACAATGGTCCGAAGCCTTCGGCTCGCTCCAGCCTACGCCAGGAAAACGTGCCCCCTCATAACGCCGCGCGCGGAACGGGGTTCCACCGCGAACGATGCGTACGTGTGGTCTCGGATTGCGCAGCGCAAGGGCCGGAGAGAGGAAGATATGGTCCAGCGCGCCATAAGTGTCGTCGCCATTATAGTGGTGGGTCCAGCGGTCATAGGGGTCGGCGATGGCGTGCGTGGCGAGATCGACGGCGAATCCGTCCTCGATGAGAGGCCCCAACCCATGATCGTGCAGGGCGTGCCCGTCTCGCTCGAAATAGTCGTTGAAATCGCCGAGGATCACCCATTCCGCCGCCGCCGGGTCCGGAAAGCGCCGCTCGATGATGAGGCGGACGGCCTGCGCCTCAGCCTGCCGGATGGCGCGGGTCTTGCGGCGCCCGCCGAACATCGACTTGAAGTGACAGATGAACAGCGTCAGCACGCGCCCGTCCTTCAGGATGTCCGCTTCGAGGCAGTCCCGCCGGAACGCATAATCATTGACGCTCAGTCCATTTGGCGGTTTCAGCCCAAGACGGCCATAGGTCTCCCGCGCATGGCTGCGGTAGTGGATCACCGGCAGGCGCGACAGAAGGCCGACATCGATGCCGCGGGTGTCATTCCCCTCCAGCAGGACACGCTCCTCGAACGCCCCGCCGGACCAGCGCGCGAGGTAGCGCGTGTCGAAGGCCGTCAGCGTGACGAGGTTCTCCACCTCCTGAAGGGCGCAGACTTCGGCCTGTGTTGCACCGAGCGCCTCTGCAGTGAGCGTCCGGTCATCCTCGGAGAGGACGTTGAACACCGAATCCACCTGCGCGGCGACCGCGGCATCGTCGACCTCGGTCAGCCGCTCGCGCGCCCGCTTGATGCCCGCCCGGGCAAAGTCGCAGCGCATCATCAGGTTTTCGCAATTGAACGTGGCGAGGCGGAGGTCTGGCATTCGTGGGAGTGTTGCGGCGCGTTGCCGGACTGGTCAATCTATGCCGCGCGGCGGCCTGTGAAGCGCGCAGCCGTCGACGCCCGCTCAACGGTCCCGGCATCCGGGCGGAGGTCTGCCGGGATGGCGGCGCGGCCGAGTTCGACGCAGATGCCGGGCTGGATGCCGCTGCCGAAGGCGGCGAGCGTGGTGCGGGCGGTTTCCAGCATCACGGCTTCGTCCTCCACGACCTGTCCGAACCGCGCGGCTAATGGCCCGACCACGCCATAGGCTAGGAACACGCCGAGGAAGGTGCCGAGCAGCGCCGTGCCGATCATGGCGCCCAGCACGGCGGGCGACTGGTCGATCGAGCCCATGGTGCGGATGATGCCCAGCACAGCCGCCACGATCCCAAGCGCGGGCAGTGCGTCGGCCACGGTGTGCAGCGCCGCGACGGCCTTCATGCGGTGGTTCAGGTTCTGGTGGATCGACTGGTCCATATGCGCCTCGGCGCGGGCCGGATCCGACAGGTCCAGCGCCATCAGGCGGAACGCGTCGCAGATCAGGGACCGCGTGGCGGTATCGTCGCGGATGGCGGGCGCGGCGGCGAAGGTTTCGGATTCCATGGGGCTTTCGATGTCGGCCTCAATGGAGACAAAGCCGCCCCGGCGGGCCTTCCGCATCAGCGTGCCGAGCAGGACGAGCAGGGACTGGTAATCCTCCTGCCGCCATTTTGCGCCGGTGAAGGCCTTCAGCACCCCTGCCCCGGCCTCTTTGGCGACGGCAGGCGAATTGCCGATGACCAGCGTGCCCACGGCGGCCCCGCCGATCAGCGCAAGCTCCAGCGGCAGCGCCTCCATCGCCATGTGGCCGCCCGTAAAGACGAGGCCGCCAAAGACGAGTGCAACAACAAGAATGAGGCCAATCAGCTGTGGCAAGGACGCATTCCTTCGCGAAGAATACGCCACTTTCGCACGGGGGTCTTAAGCCAAGGTTGCGCCCGAATGCGCAAGAGATCGTGCCCCGGCGCGCGAATATGTTTATAAAACAGGGATTGCGTGGAGTGACCCGATGCGTCTTGCGATCCTCATTGCCAGCCTGCTGACCGCCCTGCCCGCCATGGCAGAGCCGGTAAAGGCCGCTGGCGACTATCGCACCTGCGCGCCGGAGATCAGCGAAGCGGGCCGCGGCCTTGTCGCGAAAACCTGCGGCACGCTGGCCGTGCCGGACTTTTCAGGCGTGGAGTTCCAGTCTGCCGGAGAGATGGAAGACGCCCGCTCGCTGCGCGACGGCTTCCTGCTGGGCGTGAAAGTCTATGGCCGCTGCGTGTCGGACTTCATTACGGCGCAGCAGCAGCCCGGCGTTTCAGCAGACAGCCCGGCCGCCGACCAGGCCGCCTGCGCCCATGCCTGGGCCGAGGACAAGGCCACGGACGTGATCCGCAGCTTCGGACAGGCCTGCATCGCCTACGCCAACCGCTCCGTCATGGACATGCGTCTGCCGGTGTATGACGGCCCTTGTTATCCGGTGGCGGAGGACACGGAAGGCTGAGGCCTCAGCTTGCGACCAGGCCTTCCGTACCGAGCATGGCGTCGTGCTCTGCCACGAGGTGGCCGGGGGAGACTTCGACGAGTTTCGGGCGGTATTGCTCCGCATCCACATCATCGACCAGCTTCGACTTCATGAAGCGCAGGGCTGCGCGGCTGTCGAGCGGGCTCGGCAGGTCGCCGGAAAGCTTCAGGCGCTCACGCGACTTTTCGCTTTTCGGATCTGCATTCGGCACGGCGGCGATGAGGGCCTTGGTGTAGGGGTGGCGCGCATCGGTGTAGATCGCGTTGCGCCCGGCCAGCTCCACCACACGGCCAAGATACAGCACCATGACGCGGTGGCTGATCTGGCGCACGACGGCGAGGTCGTGGCTGATGAAGATCATTGCGAGGCCGAACTCTTTCTGCAGCTCGATCAGCAGGTCCACGACCTGCGCCTGCACCGACACGTCGAGGGCGGAGACCGCCTCGTCGCAGATCACGAGCTTCGGCTTCAGGATCATGGCGCGGGCAATGCCGACGCGCTGGTTCTGGCCGCCGGACAATTCGTGTGGGTAGCGGTTGATCAGGGCCGGATCGAGCCCGACGCGCGGCAGGATTTCCCGCACTTTCGCTTCGCGCTCTGCCCGGGAGAGCTGCGGCTGGTGAACCTGCAGCGGCTCGGCAATCGAGGCGCCGATCGACATGCGCGGATCGAGACTGGCCAGCGGATCCTGGAAGACGATCTGCAGGTCATCCCGCAGGCCATCCATTTCCTTGCGGCTGGCCTTGGCAATATCCTTGCCGAGCCAGGCGACCGTTCCGTCCGTTGGCGGAATGAGCTTCAGCACGCCGCGCGCGAGGGTCGACTTGCCGCAGCCGGATTCGCCGACGACGCCCAGCGTCTCGCCGGGGCGGAGGTCAAAGGATACCCCGTCGACGGCTTTCAGCGGCTTGCGCTTGCCGAACAGGCCGCCCTTCACCTGGATCGGGAAATGGACCTTCATCTCGTCCACTGTCAGCACCGGAGGGGTTGCCGCAGGCGGCGCCTCTGACAGGACCGGCCGGCCTGGCCGGTCCGGCTCGTCAATGCGCGGCACGGCATTGAGCAGCATTTTCGTATAGTCGGCTTTCGGCGCGTAGAAGATGTCGTCCGCCCCGCCCTCTTCCACGATCTCACCATGGCGCATGACGATCACGCGGTCGCACATGCGGGCGACAACGCCCATATTGTGCGTGATGAGGGCGATGCCGGTGCCGGTTTCGCGCTTCAGCTCGTCCATCAGTTCGAGGACTTGGGCCTGCACTGTCACGTCGAGCGCCGTAGTCGGCTCGTCGGCAATCAGGATTTCCGGATTGCACAGCATGGCGATGGCGATCATCACACGCTGGCGCATGCCGCCTGAGAGTTCGTGCGGGAACTGGTTCATGCGGCGCACGGCTTCGGGAATGCGCACATTCTCCAGCCATTCAACGCAATGCTTGTCGGCGACTTCCCCCTTCTCGCCGGTGTGAAGGGCCAGCACTTCGCGCATCTGGGCGCCGACGGTCATGTGCGGGGTCAGGCTGGTCAGCGGATCCTGGAAGATCATGGACACGCGCGCGCCGCGGATCTGGCGCAGCGTCTGGACCGGGGCGGTCAGCATGTCGATGCCGTCGAACAGGATCTCGCCGGTCGCCGAACCGTTTCCGGCCAGGAGGCCCATGGTCGCCAGGGCGGACTGGCTCTTGCCGGAGCCGCTTTCCCCGACAATGCCGAGGCATTCGCCGGCGGCCAGATCGAAATTGATGCCCTTGACGGCGTTCACGGCGCCATCGGGTGTGTCGAACGTGACCCGCAGGTCTTTCACGGAGAGAATGCTCATGGCCTTCATCTGTAGCGGCCGCGGGCGCGCACGCAACAATCAGGCGCATAAAAATGGCCGCGTCCGGGGAGGGACGCGGCCAAGTTACCAAGTCTTCCGCAAGAAAAGGGATATAAACGGAAGCTCAGGGAGAGACTAGAACTTGTAGCCGAAGCCGAGACCGACAACGGTCGGGTTGATGTCCACATCGGCTTTCACCTTGGCGCCGAGGGCGGTGGTGAAGTCGACGGTGACGTCGCTGTTGATCCAGATCTTCTTGACGTCGGCGTTGAAGGCCCAGCCACCCGGCTGGCCGTCAAGGTCATAGTCGAAGCCGATCTGAAGGGCCGGGCCGAAGCTCGGATCGTAGTCGATATTGTCGGCGGTCGAGCCTTCGTCTTCATTGTAGAAGAGCGTGGCGTTGATACCGGCGCCGACATACGGCTTGAACTGGCCCATATCGGTAAAGTGATACTGCAGCGTCACTGTCGGGGGCAGAACCCACACGTCGCCGAGTTTCACGTCAGCTCCGCCAACAGCCGCCACGTTCGTGGCAGTCACATCATGCTGCGCGGTGGCCAGGATCAGCTCGGCAGCGATGTTCTTGTTGAAGAAGTAGGTGATGTCGAGTTCAGGGACATATTCGTCACTGATGTCGACGTCGCCGCCGAGACGGGCACCGGCAACCGACAGGTCAGCCGACTCGCTCGGAAGCACACCGATGACCCGGCCGCGGACCATCCACGGATTGTCATCAGCAGCGGCAACCCCCGCAATGGTTGTCCAGGTTGCGCTCGCCAGGAGCGCGGCACAGAAGAGGCGTTTCATGTCTTTCCCTCCATGAAAAGAATACCAATGAGCGGGAGATAGACCCCTGTTTTTTCGAATATAATTGGCCAGTTTGACGCGCGCCGAGGTGCCGCGCGACACGGCCGCGCAATTAGGTATTTCCCCGAATTGTGAGGAGTCCGGACAAGGCGCAAATTCACAGAACGCAACCCGAGATGGGATGTCTTAACACACGCAAACCATGTCCGCCGCCCGAGGGCGGAACGCCGCATAACGTGGCGGAGGGCTTGCGTCGCCCCCCCTGCCCCCGCAAAAGTGCCAGCGCTGTATTTGAGGAGCTGCACAGATGCCCGTTATGACCTTCCTGACAACCTGTATTTTTGATTCCGGCGCGCTGAAACAGCTGCCGAATGTCGCGAAGAATCTGGGCATTACCCGCCCCTTCATCGTCACCGACCCGGGCATCAAGGCCGCTGGCCTGCTGGCGAAAGTGGAAGACGCGCTCGGCATGGCCCCGGCGGGCGTGTTCGCTGATACCGTCCCTAACCCGCTGGAATCCCAGGCCAAGCAAGCGGCCGAAGCCTACAAGGCCAGCGGCGCCGACGGCCTGATCGCGGTCGGCGGCGGATCATCCATGGACCACGCAAAAGCCATCGGCCTGCTGGTCAGCCACCCCGATCCGCTGGAAACCTATGCCGCCATCACCGGCGGCGCGAAGAAGATCAAGAAGATCCCGCCGCTGATCGCCATTCCGACGACGGCCGGCACGGGCTCTGAAGTCTCTGTCGGCACCGTGGTGATCCTGGAGAACGGGCGCAAGGAAACCATCGTGTCCCCGAACCTGATCCCGGCCACCGCGATCTGCGACCCGGACCTGACGCTCGGCCTGCCCGCGGGTCTGACCGCCGCGACCGGCATGGACGCCCTGACTCACTGCATCGAGGCCGTGCTGGCCCCGGCCGTCAATCCGCCTGCGGAAGGCATCGGCTACGATGGCGCCTATCGTGCGTTTGGCGAAGGCTGGCTGAAGAAAGCCGTTCAGGACGGCTCCGATCCGGACGCCCGCTGGCACATGATGATGGCCAGCTATGAAGGCGCGCTTGCCTTCGTGAAGGGACTTGGCGGCGTTCACGCACTGTCTCATGCGGCCGGGCGCCTGAAGGACAAGAAGCTGCACCATGGCACGCTGAACGCGGTTTTCCTGCCGCATATCCTGCGCTTCCATGAAGGGGCTGCAGACGCAAAATATGCGCGGCTGCGCCAGGTCATGGGCCTGAAGGAAGGCGCCGACCTCGCCGATGCGATTGCGAAGCTGAACGAAGATCTCGGCATTCCGCCCACGCTGAAGGAAATGGGCCTCGGTATGGAAGACGCCGAAGGCATCGTCGAGTACGCCTTGAAAGACCTTGCACACTTCGGAAATCCGAAGCCTATGAGTGCAGACGATTATGCGAAGGTCTACGAGACCGCGCTCGGATAAGGAGCCCATCTCATGGCGCGTAAGTTCGCCCCGATCCTGAAGATGGCCGCCGGCCATCATGGCGGACGGGCAAACGCGCTGGAGATGTCACAGAACACGCATGCGGTGGCGGACCTGTCGAACGTGTCCGCCGACCGTTTGCTGTCCGTCATGACACGCTGCGTGTTCAATGCCGGGTTCAACTGGAAAGTCATCGACGCGAAGTGGGACGGGTTCGAAGCGGCCTTTGAAGGCTTCGACCCCGGACGGCTTGCCTTCTTCGGTGACGAGATGCTGGACCGTCTGGTCTCTGACGAACGCATCGTCCGCAATGGCCAGAAAATCAGGGCCACGCTGGAGAACGCGAAATTCGTCGCAGACGTGGAAGCGAAGGAAGGCGGCTTCGGGCACTTTCTTGCCAGCTGGCCCGCTGATGACCAGCTCGGCCTGATGGCGGCGCTGAACAAGCGCGGCTCACGCCTCGGCGGGGCGACTGGCGCCTATTTCCTGCGCTTTAGCGGCTGGGATGCCTGGATCGCCTCCTCCCACGTTTGCGCGGCACTGATGCGCGAAGGCGTTTTGGACAAGCCGGAAGCAAAATCTAAGCGCGACCTTGCTGCACTCCAGGACGCGATCAACGCCTATCATGACGACAGCGGCCTGCCCCGTGCCCAGATCAGCCGTCTGCTCGCGATGAGCATTGGCTGACCTGGGCCGGCGTCCCCTCACCCACGCGGAACGAAATTACCGTGGAACCCCGGCGGAATGCGATAAGGAATATGGACTTCAGCCACCGGCGGAGCGGTGAAGTCTGCGGCATTCAGGATAACGAAGTCAGACGTGTCTGAGGCTGTGTTGCTGACATAGCCGATCAGCCAGCCTTCATCCTCAGCTGCCCCGTCATGCGCCGGCACGAAGACGAACTCCGCCGGCACACGCCCCTCACCGAAATCGTGAACCTCACGCTTGTTCGTACCAAGATCATGCTTGTACAGGCACGTTGCCCCGACAAAGCCGGCATCGGATTGCTCCGGCAGCGCCACGGCATAGGCATAGCGATAGGGCTTGCCCGTCAGGCGTTCGTCATAGCGCGGGAATTCCTGCGGCGCCGGGTCGATCACCTCACGCGTCACCTTGCGGGCAGCCGGGTCAATGGTCAGGGATTCAAACTTTGCCGTTGGCGAGTCGGGTCCATGGCCGTCGGTGTCGAACATGGTTTCATAGACGCACGCATCCATGACGACCTTGCCGTCTTCGGTCTCATAGGCGTTGGCGGGATGGAAGATATAACACGGGTCGACATCGCACCAGATGATCTCGTCTCCCCTGCCCTCGCGCGGCAACAGGCCGATGCGGGCCTTGTGTTTCGGATTCCAGCGGAAGGGAAAGCTCGCCCCGCCCATCAGAGCCGACATGGAGAAGGTCACCGGCAGGTCCATCACGATCACATAGGAGGGCGTGATCTGGCAGTCATGGATCATCGGGCCGTTCTTCACGGCAATCGGCTCGTTGCGGCGGACATGGCCACTTGTGTCCACGACCGTGTGCCAGATCGTGTCCGGGTGCTGGGCCTCATAGCAGATGGCGTGCATCTCGCCGGTCTCGGGATCGAGGTGCGGGTGTGCGGAATAGGATTCGCCGAGCGTGCCGTCGAAATCGGAATGCGCGACCGTGGCGAGATCGTCCGCCATTTCGACCGGATACCCCCCCGCCTCGACAATCGCCCAGAGCTTTCCGGCATGGCCGACAATGTTTGTGTTGGCGATATCCGTACGCGGATGGCGCGGACCGGGCGCACGCGGTTCGCCCAGAGCATCGCTGACCGCATTGGAGCGGACCCAGCGGTTGCGGTACCAGAGCGCCTTGCCGTCCTGCAGGCGGATGCCATGGATCATCGCATCCCCGATAAACCAGTGATGCGTCGCGGCGTTGACCTCGGCCAGCGGGTTCGGCCCGTTGCGAACATAAAGCCCGTTCAGCGCCGCCGGGATCTCTCCGGTGACCTTCAGCGCCGTGTCGGTCACTTCTTCCGTCACCGGCGTATGCAGCCCTTTCAGGAAGGGGTTGGGGCCCTTTGCCTTCTTGCGTTCGCGATTGAAGTCAGCGATGGCGACGACACCTTTGGTGACGACGCCGCGAATGGCGGATTCAACAGGGCTGGGCATAATCAGTGACTCCGTGTCGCGTTGCGGAAAACAGAAACCATGTTTACACTGATAACATGTCATCGGATGATAACACTGTCAACATAAAGCCGCGCGATGGGCGCTACCATCATGGCGACCTGCGTTCTGCCCTGATCGAGGAAGGCCTCGCCCAGCTGGACGTAAAGGCGCCGGATGCCGTCAGCCTGCGCGAGATTGCCCGCAATGTCGGC
Organism: uncultured Hyphomonas sp.; assembly: GCF_963675305.1. Lineage (NCBI taxonomy): Bacteria > Pseudomonadati > Pseudomonadota > Alphaproteobacteria > Hyphomonadales > Hyphomonadaceae > Hyphomonas > uncultured Hyphomonas sp. The sequence continues at coordinate 3,103,827 of NZ_OY776147.1, forward strand.
GTGTCGGCGACGGCGGTATACCGGCACTTTCCGGACAAGGCCGCCCTGCTGAGCGCGCTTTGCGGCGTTGGCGGTGAGCGTCTGGGAGAAGCGTTCCAGGAAGCCATATCCGGGACAGACGACAAGATGGCAGCCTTCCAGGCCATGGGCCGGGCCTATGTGAAGTTCGCCCTGCGCAACCCGTCGGTCTTCCGTCTGATGATGACCCAGAGCCGGCCGAAGGACGACCGGGGGGAAGACCCCGGCGCGACGGATGAGCCTTTTGGCATGCTGTCCGATACGCTGAACGCCCTGATGCCGGCCGATGCCTCGAACCATGCCCGGAAGATCCAGCGCCTTCAGGCCTGGTCGATGGTGCATGGCCTGGCCATGCTGATGCTGGACGGGCAGGTTCCCCCGGATGAGTCCCTGGTTGACCAGATTATCGTCTCCAGTTTTTTCTAGGCGAATCAGACTCTAGGCCGAACGGCGAATCCGGCGCATATTCGGCGCATGTTCCAGAACCTTGCTGCCCTCGCCGCCAATTTCGGACTCATCTTCAGCGCGCTAGCGATCGGCTCGTCCTGGGTGGCGGCGATTGCGGCCCCGAACTGCAGCTTCGAGGAACTGGACGGCAGCCGGGCAGACCGGCATGTGCGCGAATTGCTGCATGCGACGTCCGTCCCGATTGCCGGAATGATGCTGGCGGCCGGGGCCTGTTTCCTTCTGGCCACGCACTGGGCCGCCGGCGTCACCGCCCTGCTCGCCGCCTTCGGCTTCTATTCGAACCACTGGATGCTGGCCCCGAAGACCGGCAAGGCACCGAAAGGCACCCGCACCAGCCGCAAGGGCCAGCGCGCCGTCTCGGTCAGCCTGTCGCTGATTTTCATGCTGGTGGCGATCATCGCCGCCATCCTCGGCATGGTCGGGATCTGAACCGGCCCTACTCGTAGACCAGCCAGAGACAGCCAAGCTCGTGCAGGCGGCGGAAATTGTCCGTCGACCGGCGTGCAGCGTTGCGGGCCGCTTCACCGGCCGATTTCCGGTTCGCTGCCAGCATCAGCACGCAGGCCGCCAGACCCACGAAGAACATCCACCAGGCCACCATGATCGTCCCCACCCCGCCGACAAAGCAGAGGCCGTAGGCAATCGCGTCCAGTGTCCGGAAGCGCAGACTGTTCAGGGGGCCGAATTCGTTCAGCATGTCCGGCTTCTTGTGCAGCGCCTCGGCATCGATCGCAAAGCGCTGGCCGCCGGCATGATTGAACAGCACGGCCCGGGTCATACGCCCGCCCTGATGCGGATTGGGTTCGCATTTGAGGAACATTGGTCGGCCTCTCCGGCGGTTGGGACCTAAAAACTAGCAGCCGGGACTTAACCCGAGACAGGCGGGGGATTGAAAGTTTCAGGCAAATTCAATCGGTTGCGTTAACCTCCCGGTAAGCCGCCCGGCTGGCGAATCCATTTGCCACCGGGGCTTCACGGCCATATGCTGCGGCGCAACATGAAAGGTTTGTAAGGCGATGCTGTACTCCCTTGTCGAACTGAACCGGGCCGCGATGGCGCCGATGCGTCTGGCTGCGCGTGCGGGCCGTATGGCGCTGCACTCCCCGATGAACCCCATTGCGAAGACCGATTATGGCAAGGCACTGATCGCCTTTGCCGACGTGTTCGAGAGCACGACCCGGTATTATGGCAAGCCCGACTGGAACATTGAGAGCGTCAGGATCAACAGCGCGCCGGTCCCTGTGACCCCGTCGATCGCCTGGCGGTCCCCCTGGTGCAATCTGGTTCACTTCCGCAAGGACCCGGACGCGCTGGCCGCAGCCCGCAAACCCGGCTCCGCGCCCCTGCCCCGCCTCCTGATCGTCGCGCCGCTGTCCGGCCACTATGCGACGCTGCTGCGCGGGACGGTCGAAGGCTTCCTGGAGACGCATGATGTCTACATCGCCGACTGGGCCGATGCGCGTATGGCGCCTGTCTGGCTCGGCCGGTTCGACCTCGACGACTATATGGATCATGTCCGCAAGATGATCAGCCATGTCGGCCCGGGCGCGCACGTTCTGGCCGTCTGCCAACCGGGTCCGCCGGTGCTGGCCGCGATCTCCATGATGGCTGAGGACGACGATCCGAACCGTCCGGCTTCGATGACCTTCATGGGCTCGCCCATCGACGCCCGGCGCAGCCCCACCGTGCCGAACGAACTGGCCGAGGAACAGAGCTTCGACTGGTTCCAGGACAACATGATCTACACCGTGCCAGCGCCCTATCCCGGCGTGTTCCGGCGGGTCTATCCGGGCTTTGTCCAGCTCGCCTCCTTCATGAACATGAACTGGTCACGCCATGTCGACGCCCAGTGGCGTTTCTTCAACCACCTGGTCGAAGGCGACGGCGACAATGCCGGCAAGCACCGCGAATTCTATGACGAATATCTCTCCGTCCTCGACCTGACCGAGGAATTCTACCTGCAGACCATCCTGCGCGTGTTCCAGGAACACCACCTGCCGCGCGGCATCATGAAATACCGCTATACGCGCCAGATCCGCCCGGAAGCGATCCGCGATGTGGCGCTGATGACGGTCGAAGGGGAGAAGGACGATATTTCCGGCATCGGCCAGACCCAGGCGGCGCATGATCTGTGCACCAGTCTGCCGGACAAGCTGAAAGCCGACTATATCCAGCCGGGCGTCGGCCATTATGGCGTGTTCAATGGCAACCGGTTCCGGACCGAGATCGCACCGCGTGTGACGCAGTTCACCCGCCGCTTCACCCAGCGCGATCTGGACGAAGCCGCCGTTGAAAAAGCCTAGCCGCGCTTCAGGCGCGCCATGAGGCAGTCAGCCGGCAGGGCCGGATCGGCTGCCTCCGGCTGTTGCAGATAGGCCTCAGCGCGCGACATGGCAGCGGTTTCCACCGCCTGCTCACCGGCACCGGCATCCATCTCGGACAGCGTTTCCTGCCCGGAACAGGACAGGCCTTCAACGCGCACCCTTCCGCCCGTCCCTGCCTGCAGGCTGACAGCAAAGGGAAGTTCCGGCCCATAAGGCACCGCCACAAAATCCTGCAACACCGCGCCGGCTTCACCCGCCGCCGCATAGCGTACCTTGTAGACAAGGCCGGTCTCAAACCGCTGGACGGTAAACCGGGTCTGCAGGCCTGCCAGCCAGTCGATCATGGCGCGGTTGCGGTCCGCCTTGGCCCGCTCCTGTTTCAGGGAGGACATGGCGCTGGCCATCTCCGCCAGCGGGTCGAGCATGGCGCCCGGCCGGGCATTGGGGTGCAGCACGCTTGCCGGGGGCATCAGGCCGGACCCGTTCGGACCACTCGCAATGTTGTACTGGCCATAGGTGAGGCTGGCCGTGATCGCAGCCGCGACGGCAGCCGAGGACATTTTGGCAAGGAGCGGCAGGGTGAGCATGGGGCGGCGGTCTCCGGTGTCCCGACCTCCCGCTTGTCCATGGATTTCGTAAACAGAGCCCTTCCGCCTGGATTGCATACGCCTTCAACCTCTCCCGCCTGCTGCAACTGAGGCTGCAAGCGATGTGCCGGGCGGCGCGGATCAGTGCGGGATTTCGTGCGGCGTGGGCGCCGGGTGGCCGCCCTCTTCGTCGTGATGATGCAGCGGCATGAGGGCCATCAGGATGGCGAGCCCCACGCCGGTGCTCAGTGCCAGAAGGCTACGCATCGGCGGCTCCTCCTCCAGCGGTTCCATCAGCGGGCCGGTCGCCACATAAAGCAGGAGACCGGCAGAGACCGCGAACAGGCTGCCGATAATGTCCGGCGTCAGGCCGTACATGAAGGGCGTCGCCACGATCACGCCGAGGGGCGTCGTCACCGCAGACGCAATAAATGCCCAGATGAAGGATTCGCGGTTCGAGAAGCTGTGCCGGCGGAGGATGGCAAAGGTGATCACGCCTTCGGGAAACTCATGCAGCATCAGCGACGCTGCGGCATAAACGCCGGACGAGAAGCTCGCCGCGAAGGTCACCGAATAGATCATCCCGTCCAGCAGGGAGTGGATCGCGACGGCTGCAAGCGGCGTGATCGCGGCAGCCCGCGCCCGGTCGGAACGCTCCGGGAAGGCCGCGCCGACCCCGAAATGCAGGATCAGGCCACCGAAAAAGCCGACCATGAGAAAGACGGGCGTGTGCGCGCTGAGCTGAAAAGCTTCCGGCGCAATGTGCAACAAAGTCAGGCTGACCAGCATGCCCCCGGCTGCCAGCGCAAACAGGCCGGAATAGCGCGCACTCCAGTCCCCACGCACGGACACGGAGATCAGGCCAAGCGTTGTGATGAAGGCGGCAGTCAAGCCGAACAGAAGAGGGGCCTGGAGCGAATTGAGCATATGTGCGTAAACCGGCGGCGTTGTGAAATTGGCAGAAGGACTTCTGCAAGCCCCGCCTTGATTAAATGTGATATAGTATCATTGTCATTTCCGCGACAACAAATATTGACCTTTCTGCACTTATCCACTGTGTGGCACATTGGAGGCCCACGATGATTTCATTCCGTTTCTGGCCGGTTGCGGCCATTTCCGCCGCCAGCCTGCTGACACTTGGCGCCTGCGGCCCGGCCAGCGACCCCTACGAACCTCCTTCGCAAGCACAGGAATCCGAGCTGACCCAGGCAGCCGATGCGGTCGATGCTGACAGGCCCGCTGCGCCGGAGGCGGTTGCCGAACTCGAGGCCGCCAATGATCACGATGAAGGCCATGCCGGCGAACCGCACGTGCATGGAGGCGGGGATCTTGCGATCACGCGGGAAGACGATTTCCTGACCGTGACCCTTGATGCGCCGCTCGCCAATTTCGGCCTTTCGGAAACCAAGGTGCCGGAAGGCAAGAAGGCCGAAAAATTCGCCGAAGGCATCGTCGAGCCGATCGGGCCGACTGTCTGCGAAGAGACCGAACGCTCCACCACCGGCCGTACCGACGGCACCCATGGCGCGATGACCGTGTCGGTTGCCTGGCGCTGCAAGAAGATCGACCGGGTCGAAGGCATGCGGGTGCACATCTTCGAACGCTATCCCGGCTTTGAACATATCGACGCGATCTATCTTGGCCCCGAGGGCCAGCAGGTCGCCAAGGAACTCACTCCCAGCGACACAGAGATCGACTTCGACTGATGCAGCCTGAGACCGCCGGTACGGATGCCATCCGGGTAGACAAGCTTCGTTTTGCCTGGCCGGGACACCCGCCCGTTCTGGACATCGAAAGCTTCACCCTCGCCCGCGGCGAAAAACTGTTCCTGCGCGGACCATCCGGATCCGGAAAGTCTACCCTGCTTGGCCTGATCGCCGGCGTGCTGAGCCCTGAGACCGGCACGATCGACGTGCTGGGCAATGACATGGCGGCGCTGAGTGCCGCAAAGCGCGACCGCGTACGGGCCGACCATCTCGGCGTCATCTTCCAGATGTTCAACCTGGTGCCATACCTGTCGGTCACCGGGAATGTCACGCTGCCGCTGCGCTTCTCCCCTGCCCGGCGCGCAAAGGTCGGCAAGGATGCCGAGGGCGAAGCCCGGCGCCTGCTGGGCCGTCTCGGCCTCACCGATACGACCCTGCTTGACCGCCGCGTCTCGGATCTTTCCGTTGGCCAGCAGCAGCGGGTCGCCGCCGCCCGCGCCCTGATGGGCGGGCCGGACATCGTGATCGCGGATGAGCCAACGTCTGCCCTCGACACGGATGCCCGCGACAAATTCATCGAACTCCTCAGCGAGGAAGCCGGACGCACTGGCGCGGCGCTCCTCTTCGTCAGCCATGATGCCAGCCTCGCCCGCCAGTTTGACCGGGCGGTCGACCTGGCAGAAATCAACAAGGCAGGAGTAAGCGCATGAAGGCCCTGTTTGCCCTCGCCTGGAAAAGCCTGCTGAACCGGCGGGCTTCGGTGTTGCTGACGCTCTTGGCTGTGGCGCTCTCTGTCGCCCTGTTTCTGGGCGTCGACAAGGCCCGCACCGGGGCGCGCGAAGGCTTCGGCCACACGATTTCTGGCACCGACCTGATCATCGGCGCGCCCACGGGCAGCGTGAACCTGCTGCTCTATTCCGTCTTCCGGATGGGCAATGCGACGGCCGAGATTTCCTGGCCGACCTATGAGAAACTGGCCGCGCGCGACGACATCGCCTGGACGGTGCCGATCTCCCTCGGCGACAGCCATCGCGGCTTCCGCGTGATGGGGACGAACCATTCCTATTTCGAGCACTACAAATATGGCCGCGACCAGTCCCTGCGCTTTGCCAAGGGCCGGGAAATGGACGACCTGTTCGATGCCGTGATCGGCGCCGATGTCGCCCGCGAGCTTGGCTACGACATCGGCACGCCGCTCGTCCTGTCGCACGGGCTCGGCAAGGCGGATTTCGGCGCGGGCCATGATAACCGGCCGTTCCGCGTTGTCGGCATTCTCGCGCCGACCGGCACGCCGGTGGACCGGACCGTGATCGTCTCCCTCGAAGCGATCACGGCCATCCATGTCGGCTGGGAAAGCGGCGCAAAGAATCCGCTGGCCGATTCGATCACCGAAGACATGATCCGCAGCTTCAACCTGACGCCCAAGACGATCACGGCGGTCTATGCCGGGCTGAAGCGCAAGGGCACGATCCTGCGCACCCGGCGGGAGATCAACACCAACAAGGGCGAGCCGCTGATGGCCATCATGCCCGGCCAGGCGCTGGCCGAGCTGTGGAGCGTGACCGCCATGGCAGAACGCGCCCTGCTGGCGGTGTCGATCTTCGTCATCGCGGTGGGTGTCGTCTCGATCCTCACCTCCATCCTGACCAGCCTGAACGAACGGCGGCGGGAGATGTCCATCCTGCGGGCGGTCGGCGCCCGGCCGGGGCATATCTTCGGCCTGCTGACGCTGGAGGCCGGCCTGATCGGTTTTCTTGGCGCATTGCTCGGGATTTTAATCGTGCATGGCCTGATCCTGATCGCCGGGCCGATCGTGATGCAACGCTATGGCATTTCCCTGGGGGGCACGGGCCCCGGCATGACCGACCTGCTGACGCTGCTGGCCGTCACCGGCGCCTCACTGCTGGCCGGAGCCATTCCGGCCTGGGCCGCTTTCCGCAGATCCCTCGCTGACGGCCTGTCCGTGAAGTTGTAGCAAGGTTGCGAAACCCGTCTGGCACATCCCTTCCTGAAAGCCTAAGAAAACAGTCATGAAGCGCTCTCTCCTCCTCCCCGCCCTCATCCTGATCAGCCTGTCGCCCGCTTGCGGCCAGGCCTCCGCGCCCGCCGCCGATGCCGAAACGCCTGCAGAAGTAAGCGTGGAAACAGGTACGGACACCGCTACCGCCACAGCCACTTCGGGCCCGCAGGTCGGCGACAAGATCGGCGAAAGCGATGCGGAAAAGGCCGCGCAGGATGCCTCCGTTGCCGCCGCTGCGGCGGAAGCCATGCGCGAGCAGGAAGAGATCAAGGCCCGCGGCGTCACCGAGATCGGCTGGGAAGACCTGATGCCGGAAGGTGAGGAAGAGCGCCTGCAGAAAATGTATGCCGCCCAGATGGCGACACTCTATTCCATCCAGGAAGGCTCCGCCGCCGACACCGCGACGCAGATCGGCTCGTTCAACACGGTCGACACCTATGACGGCAAGAAGATCCGCATGCCGGGCTACACTGTGCCGTTTTCTTACGATGCCAAGGCGGAGATCAGCGAGTTCCTGCTGGTGCCATACTTCGGCGCCTGTATCCACGCCCCGCCGCCGCCGCCGAACCAGACCATTTTCGTGCGCACCGAAGACCCGATCCTGCTGAAGGACCTGCCGCAAGCCGTCTGGATCGAAGGCACGCTTCATGCAGAGAAGCAGGAAAGCGACCTTGCGGACGCTGCCTACATCATCGATCTGACCCGGGTGGAGAAATACGAATACTGATGGCGGGAAATGATACTGGTACCTCTGGCCGGACTCGAACCGGCACTCTGTTGCCAGAAGCGGATTTTGAATCCGCCGCGTCTACCAATTCCGCCACAGAGGCCCTTATCGGGAAGGCTCTCCTGCCCGAGCCGGGCCTACCCGTCAATCTATCCCGGGCGGCATATTACAGGACGTATTGAACACGCATGAGTGTCACCAGCGCGGAATCCGAAAAAACCCTGCTCCAGATCGTTGAGGCCATGGCGGCCGGCGCGCCGGAAGACGGGTACACGCTGCGGGAAATTTTCGACCATCTGGACGAAAGTGCCTTCGGCGCGGGCCTTTTCCTTCTGGCCCTGCCTTGCTGCATTCCCTTCCTTTACGGCGTGCCGCAAATCGTCTCGCTGCCGATGATGGCGCTGGCGGCGCAAATGGCGCTCGGCCACGAGCAGCCCTGGCTGCCGGATGCGCTGGGCAATCGCCGGATCGACCGCAAAGGCCTGGTGTCGATGGCCCAGGGCGGGCGCAAATGGCTGGGCTGGATCGAGACCTTCTCGAAACCCCGCTTCACGATGATTACCGGGCCCAGATCCGAACGCCTGCTGGGCTTTGTGCTCTGCATTTTCTGCGCATCCATTCTGGTGCCGCTGCCGATGACCAATACCGTCCCCGGCTTTGCCGTGGCGCTCGCCGCGTTCGGCCTGATCAATCGTGACGGGTTCCTGGTCATCATCGGCGCGGTCCTGGGATTTGTCTGGGTGTCCTCATTGCTGATCCTCGGCCCAACGGCGGTGCTGGCGGCCATCCACTTCGGGAAGGACTGGCTCACGGGATTGTTAGGCTCGTGACGCTGCGCCGCACTTTTGCTGGTGCGGCAGCATGCTAGCGTGCCGACGATGAGCTTCCTGAAAAGCATTCTGAAAGACTGGAAATGGCCGGTCGCCGCGATTGTGGTGTCTGCCCTCATGCTTGCCGCGGCGCATGCGTTCGAGACGTTTGGAAAGCTCTATCCCTGCCCGCTCTGCCTGCGCCAGCGGGAGGTCTACTGGGCCCTGATCGCCATGACGCTGACCGGGCTCGCCCTCTGGAAGCTGCGACCGACCCGGCGCTTCCTTGTGGCGCTGAACGTGCTGATCGGGCTGGTGTTCGGGGTCGGCGTGGTCGTCGCCTTCTATCATTCCGGCGTCGAGTGGAAGATTTTCCCGCCGCCGACCGGCTGCACAGGTGGCGGCGAGATCGATCTCATGAACATGGACTCGCTGGACCGGCCGATGACTGTGCCGTCCTGCACCGACGCGCCCTTCTACTTCCTGGGCCTCTCTATGGCCGGATGGAACGGCGTCGTCTCCACGGTGCTGGCCGCTGCCAGCTTCATCTCTGCTGGCGCGACATTCAGGGGCCGCAACGAGGCCTAGATCACGTTCAGGTCGATCAGGGTCTGCGCACTCTCGATGATCGCTTCTTCCTCGGAGCGCGGTGTCCAGCCGAGCACGCGGCGGGCTTTCTCGTTCGAACAATGCCGCTCGCGGCCAAGCTCTGGCACGACGGCCTTCA